>JAZNGJ010000062.1:0-61713 GCA_045576415.1 Faecousia sp.
AGACCTCCTCATTATTGTAGTTGTATGGTCGGCAAACCACTTCTACTATAATGGGGAGTTTTTTCTTTGTCTACTTTACTCCTCGCTGGAAGCTATTTTTTTGCCCCCGGTATAACCGGGGGTTGACTTTGATGAATCAAACCGAACCTCTCCGGTATTTCCGGAGAGGTTTTATTCATTCTATTTGTATATATTCACAGCAGTATGCGTCCACCTTTCCATATGCGCCATCTATATATTCAATTATTCAGTAAATAAATTAGTTTTTGTGCGACATTTCCATTTTCTGGCCTGTATTTTCATACATTCTTGTATTCAAATACACTTGACGCTGAATAATATTCGCGCTATAATGCATTCATCAAAACAAATCCTCCAAGGGATTCAAAAAGGAGTAACCATCATGAAGAAACTGATCGCTGTATTTCTGGCTGCGCTGATGCTGATGAGCATGCTGGCTGCCTGTGCCCCCTCTGACAACAACTCCACCAACGGCAATAAGAACCCTTCCGAAAACAACAATGCCGGTGCTTTCACCACTGTTGTGGAAGGCAAGCTGACCATGTCCACCAACGCCGCTTTCCCTCCCTATGAGATGGAGACCGATAACGGCGGTTACGAAGGAATCGATGTTGAGATCGCAGATGCCATCGCCAAAAAGCTGGGTCTGGAGCTGGTGATCGAGAACATGGATTTCGACGCTGCCCTGCTGGCAGTGCAGCAGAAGAAGACCGACATCGTCATGGCAGGTGTTTCCGTCACCCCCGACCGTCAGCTGGTCATGGATTTCTCTGACAGCTATGCTACCGGTGTACAGGTGGTTATCGTCAAGGAAGGTTCTGATGTGACCATGGATAATCTGGGTGAGCAGATGATCGGCACCCAGCGCGGCACCACCGGTTACATCTACGCTTCCGACACCCCCGAAAACGGCGGCTACGGCGAAGACCATGTCAAGGCTTACGACAACGGCATGACCGCTGTTCAGGCTCTGCTGAACGGTCAGGTAGACTGCGTCATCATCGACAGCGCCCCCGCTCAGGAATTTGTCAAGGCCAATCCCGGTCTGAAGCTGCTGGACGGCAACTGGGTGGAAGAACAGTACGCCATCGGCTTCGGTAAAAACAACACCGCATTGGTGGAAGCAGTTAACAAGGCTCTGAAGGAGCTGATCGCGGATGGTACCGTTCAGTCCATCATCGACAAGTACATCAAGGCTGAGTAAGAAGTTTTCCCCGAAAAAGGACGGCTTGTGCCGCCCTTTTTCGTCGTTTTCTTTTGATTTGTAGGAAAGGAGTCCGTCTGTGGAACTGTATACCCAATGGAAAGCGATCCTGCTATCCGGGCAGGAGCTGCCCTTCTGGCAGGAATTTTATGTAAAATTTTACCAGGCGTTTATTGAGGCTGACCGCTGGCAGCGGTATCTGAGCGGTGTGAGCACCACGCTGCTCGTTACCATCATGGCGCTGCTCATCGGTATCTTGCTGGGCGTGATCGTGGCCGTGATCCGAACTTCCCACGACCAGCAGCGCACCGGTAGAAAGAATCCCATTCTTGGCATCCTGAATGCCATCTGCAAAGTGTATGTCACGGTGATCCGCGGCACGCCCATGATGGTCCAGCTGCTGATCATGTATTTTGTGATCTTTACCATGAGCCGCAACGACACCATGGTAGGCGCGCTGACGCTGGGCATCAACTCCGGTGCGTATGTGGCTGAGATCATCCGAGGCGGTCTGATGTCTCTGGATCCCGGTCAGGCAGAAGCAGGCCGCAGCCTGGGTCTGAATTATATCGATACCATGCGCTTTATCGTCATCCCCCAGGCCTTTAAGGCCATTCTCCCCTCTCTGGGCAACGAGTTCATCATCCTGCTGAAGGACACTTCGCTCATCACCGTCATCGGCGGCGAGGAACTGCTGCAGGCTGCCCAGGCAATTTACGGCCGCACCTATGAGCAGATGTTCCCTCTGATCGGTGTTGCCTGCATCTATCTGGTTCTGGTCATCATCTTCAGTTGGCTGATCGGCATTCTGGAAAGGAGGCTGCGTCAAAGTGATCGTCGTTAAGGATCTGTGCAAGTCCTTCGGAAATAACAAGGTTCTGACGGACATTCATGAACATATTTATCCCGGCGAAAAGGTGGTCATCATCGGCCCCTCCGGCTCCGGCAAGTCTACTTTCCTGCGGTGCTTGAACCTGCTGGAAACCCCCACCGCGGGCACCATTGCCTTCAACGGCACCGATATTACCGATCCCAAGGTGAATATCGATCAGATCCGCCGCCAGATGGGAATGGTATTCCAGCATTTCAATCTTTTCCCCAACATGACCATCCGGAAAAATATTACCCTTGCACCTGTCCGCACGAAGCTGATGACACAGGCGCAGGCGGATGACGCTGCCATGCACTTGCTTCGCCGGGTGGGTCTGGAGGACAAAGCGGATGCCTATCCCAATCAGCTGTCCGGCGGTCAGAAGCAGCGTGTTGCCATCGTTCGGGCGCTGGCCATGGAGCCGAAGGTAATGCTCTTTGACGAACCCACCTCCGCACTGGACCCCGAAATGGTCGGCGAGGTGCTGGAAGTCATGAAGGAGCTTGCCAATGACGGTATGACCATGGTGGTGGTGACCCACGAGATGGGCTTTGCCCGGGAAGTTGGCAGCCGTGTGCTGTTTATGGATGGCGGAAGAATCGTGGAGCAAGGAACACCGGAAAAGATCTTCGGTGCTCCCGAAAATCCCCGTCTGCAGGATTTTCTTTCCAAGGTGCTGTAATATCAAGGGCGCGGTTTTCCCGCGCCCTTTTCCTTTTGCCCGGCAGAAGCTGAGCAATTTCACCAAAAATACCACCCCTAAACTGTAACATCCTACAAATCTTACCGTTCGGAAAAATTTTTTCAAAAAAACTGTCCCAAAATCGTCCTCTGGGGGGTTATAGGGTTAGATGGTTATGAAAGGCATCTCTATGTAACCCCGAAAGGAGAAAGCATTATGAAAAAGAAAATCCTATTGATCGCATTGGCCGTTATTCTGCTGCTGGGCTGCGGCATCGGCGCGTGGCTGCACTTCCGTCAGCCGGACAAGCCGGATGACAGCGGCTGGGTCTGGGTCGATCAGCGCGTTCAGGAAGGTGCACTCAGCCCCCACGGATACTACTATAGCCATGGCGGGATCCTGACTTATGCAGACCTTGCGGCAGAAAGCAGTGCCGTTTTATGCAGCCAGGCAGCCTGCTCCCATGAAACGGAAGCCTGCGACGCTTACATTGGGAATATGCTATTCAACAATATGTTGTTCGGCAATAACCGGCTGTACTATTTACAGCGGGATAATAGCGGTGCCTTCCTGTACAGCCGGGATGCTACCGGAACAGCGCTTGTGAAAGTCGGCTTCTTTGGTTCAAAATATATCGAACAAAAAAAGTCTGTAGAAATCGATCAGATGGTGATCTCGGATCATTATATGTACTGCAAAGCAATCGTGGATGCCAGCGTGGAAGGCACGGTTACCCGCGAATTTGAATATATCAGCCGCATGGATCTGAATACCGGCAAGGAGGAGATCCTGGTCGAGGAAACGATAGATAATCTCGGAGAGCATCTGTGGCTGGTGGCTGTCAGCAGCGAGGGTGTATTGTTTTCCCATTCCGAATCCACAGATATCGACCGGGGATCCGACGAATATATGGACGCCGTACGGATGGCCCCCCACAGTCTAAAGCTGTGGGACAGTGAAACGGCGACCGTCACCACACTGTTCAAAAAAACAGTGAAAGAATTCTCTACTGTGCAGATGGTATATGGCGGAAAGGTATACTGCAAATCCCTTAGCACGACGGAAGAAGACTCCGGCGGCGTTTATACCTACGACCTGGCAACAGGAGAAGAATTGCCATTTGAGAGCATGACCCTGTGGCATATAGGCGGCGGCTACGCCTTCCGCAGAATAGATGATAACGGAAACTATGATATTATATCCCTGCAAAATAAAAAGTCCCTTTCCAATGCACTCAACGAACTCGGAGACAACGGAAGAGCCACTGCAAGGAGCTATTCCCGCGACGGCGTTGTTTTGCAATGGAACAGCAAGGAACTGCGGAAAGAAAACGAAAGCGACAGCTATGGTTACCGGACACAATACTACGACTATGTTTCCTACGCTTCTCTGGCGGACGGTCTGCAGGAAGAGGATCTGGTGCACATTTACTCCCGGGAGTTCAGAACCAACGACCCCAGTATTACCACGCCCCCGACTGAAACCAAACCGCCTGTCACGGAACCGGATGATCCCGCCTATTCCTTTGAAACGGAACTGCCTGTAGCCGACGAGGAGACTACCAAGCGGGTCCAGTATCTGCCGGAAACCGTAGAGAATCCAAATAACCTGCCCGTTCTCAAATGGGTCTGCCTGATGCCGGAAAGAAACGGGAATATCACTTACACTGAAAACGCTGTCCATGATCTGAATCGAATGCTGGAACATCGGAATATGCCCTTCCGGGTTCAGCTCATCATTATGACCTATGTAAGAGATCCCTGGGCAGAGGGAGAAGAGCTAGACTGGTTTGCTTCTCCCGAGGCGCAGGAGCTGCTCAAGGAAGCGGATCTGATCTATGCGCCCATGGATCCGGATGCGCAGAAAAACTACCTGATGCCCACTACAGACTATGCCACCGGTGATGCCCAGCCCAGCTTACAAAATGCCGTAACACACAGCTTGGATTGGCTGGCGGGTTCCGCAGACGGAGAAATATACGGGATCGGTGCAGCTTTGCCTGTCGGTACCGGTTGGCGTGTGGATACCGCATTTATGCAGCAGCACGGCTTGACTGTTGCGGATTTCGCCCACCCGTACTGGGAAATGGATGAATTGTTTGCAAGAATCTACGCAGCCAACGGGAATCAACCGTTTTTACGTAGGCCGTCAGCGACTGAATGGTCGCCCGTATCTGGACTGTATAGATTCGAGTGTTCCTCTCTGGACAGAGGATACCAGAGGATCGGCTCCTTCTTTGCCATCGACTGTACTGCAGAAAGCCCTGTAATCGTAAACATGCTGGAAACAGAGCAACTGCGCAAATTACGCAGCGCGGCGATCCGTTATGCCGCAGCCGGATATATTCCTGAAAAGGAAACAGGGTTTTCGGCAAAGGTGTCCTTCGGTTATGCTAATAGTCACAAAGCGATACAATATACCACATACTCCGTAACCGATACAGAAGAAATCATCGAGGTGCCCGAAATGATCATTCCGGTCGGCCCGATCGCTCTTACATACGAATATCGCAGCCACAACCCTTTCACCGGTGTGGCAGCCACCTCCGCCCATAAGCAGGAGGCGCTTTCTCTGCTGCGGCTGATCGCGGATGAAGAAGCATTTCGGAACCAGCTGTGCTTCGGTACTGAAGGGCAGGACTATGACATGGTAAACGGAGAAATAGTCATCCGCTCGGAGCTGTACGAGTATCTCGAGGAAATCCCCCATGAGGGCGGCATTGCTACCTACAAGCGTAAGGAATATACGAAATATGATCTAAGCTGTCTGACTCCCCTTTCCTCCTACGGAACACTGACAAAGGAAATGCAGTCCGGTTTCCCCACCCACGAGGGAAGCACAAAGCTGGAGACCCGCGTGGAAATCATGGATAATGTATCTTACATTTCCTATCCCATTGAATTTGATTTTTCCGGCTTGGAACAGGAGTTGAATGGAATCTGCAGGGTTTGGGAGGACTATATGCCGCCCCTTTTCAGTAGCGTTAAAGCTCCGCAGGTGGATAAGCTATTCGACGGGGACTTCAGCGAGGAAAAATACGACCAGATGCTTCAGGAGCTGAAGGATGCCGGCAGCGATGAGATCCAAGCCGAGCTGCAGCGCCAGCTGGATGAATGGCTGGCTAACCACCCGCAATGGCAATAACCGGAAGTCACGAAAGGAAAAAGCATTATGAAAAAGAAAATCCTATTGATCGCATTGGCCGTTGTCCTTGTGCTGGGCTGCGGCATCGGCGCGTGGCTGCACTTCCGTCAGGAGGACAGGCCGGATGACAGCGGCTGGATCCCTGCCCAGACCTATCTTCGCCGGGGCTCGCTGAGTGGATCCGGATATTACTACGAACAGGATGTGCTGACCTATTTTGATTTTGCGACCGGAAACAGTGTGGCGCTTTGCTCAAAAACGGGCTGCGATCATAATGATGACACCTGTGACGGATATTTGGGTGGACATCATTTTATGGCATTTCAGAATGATCACCTGTATTATATGGACACTGATTATTACGGTATGCATCTATACCGCAGAAACGCCATTGGCACAGACCTTGTAAAGCTTTGCGATATCGGCACCAAATTCGTCGAAGAGCAATACGCGGTAGAGGTCAAGGGGTTAGCGCAGGCCGGTCATTATTTATATTACGCTGCTGATGTTGTAGGCACCGTGAACAAAGACGGCTACAGCACCACAGAAAGCGTACGGTGCTATATCGGCAGGATCCATCTGACCACCGGCCGGGAGGAGATCCTGGTCGAGCGCGATGCCGGATCTGCTTTATTAAGACTGATCGCTGTGCGAAACGGCAGCATCCTTTTCCGAACAGAGGGAAGAGTAGATGTAGATTATCATGATCCGGCATACGCGGAAAAGAATGCCAACGCTCCGGTAACGCTGGAACGTTGGGACGAAGAGACCGGAGAAACTACAGAGTTGTTCCGGAAAAAACGAACCGAATGCCTTTCCGTCTTTATGGTATACGGCGATAAGGTATACTATCCGGTTAAGCTCGACTTTACGGCGAATGACCGCGGTGTTACCCATGCCTTTGACATTACCACCGGAGAAGAAACGCAGGTTGCTGAAAACGCGACATACCGCTATCTGGGCGGTGGATACGCCCTGCGTCAGGTAGGGTATGAAGAAGATTGGCATCTGTATGATCTGAAAACAGAGAAAGCACTTCCATATACTTTGTCTGAAATAGCGAACAGTTATTGTGTAGGAAAGTCCGGTGCTGTGATCCAGTATTCGATCAAGCGCGGCGATTACAGCGGTATGGAGTGCTGCTATGTTTCCTATGCCGCCATGACGGATGGCCTGCAGGAATCGGATCTGCAGCCGGTATTTGCGCTCATGAACACCCATCCGGACACGCCCACCAATCCCACAACACCCACGCAGCCCAATGACTCCGAAAACGAATACCCGCCCATCTCCTTTGACTACTACCCATACATTTCGGACGAAGAATTGGATTATCAGATCCAGTATCTGCCGGAAACGGTGGACAATCCTCAAAGTCTGCCGGTTTTGAAATGGGTCTACTTTACAAATACTAGGAGACCATTTACAGAGGATGCAGCCCGTGAGCTGAACCAGATGCTTGCCGACCGGAACATGCCCTTCCGGGTCCAGTTCATGGTATTTACCGCAAATGGATCTGCATCTGATATGGAACTGGAATGGTTTACCAGACTGGCCGCGCAGGAAGCGCTGGCAGATGCGGATCTGATTTGTGGCTATATGACCCCGGATGAGCGGCAGGAATACCTGATGCCCATTACAGACTATGTGACCGGTGGCGCGCAGCCGAGCCTGAAAAATGCTGTTGCGGATGCTTCGTGCTGGGCAGGCACAACAACGGATGGCGTAATTTACGGGATCCCCAGTTTTGCCGCATCAGCTGAATGTGGCGGCTGGCGTGTAAAAGCAAAGGTTTTTGAAGAATACGGTCTGACTGAGGACGACTTCAAAAAGAACTTCTGGGAAATGGACGAGGTTTTCGAGAAGATCTATCAGGCAAACGGAAACAAACCCTTTTTGGATGCAGACTATATAAGCGATGACAGTTCCATCAGTTATCCCAGTGTTGATGATAATGGAGACGGGCCGGATATTGTGCTGCCCGGCGATCTTTCCTGGGTAATGGATCATCTTTATCAATACATTGGTGCTTACTTTGGAATCGACTTCAGCGCGCAGACACCCACAGTGGTGAACACACTGGAGACGGATGCTGTTCGCAACTTGTGGCGCGCAGTAATGCGGTATCAAAAAGCAGGGTATATTATGCTTCAGCCCAGAGGCTCCGCATTGGTGTCTTACGGAAGCTTGGATAGTGATTCGCCCTATAAACGGCTATATTCTTACGGTGACTCCACAACAGAATTTACACTAATCCCGGTAACGCCAATGACCCGGACGATCTACTATAGCTATACCCACGGGACATTCAGCGGGATCGCGGCGGTTTCCCAGAACAAAGAGGAGGCTTTGATGCTTTTGAATCTGATCGCTGAGGATGAGACATTCCGCGATCAGCTGTGCTTCGGTAAGGAAGGCCGGGATTATACGCTGACGGATGGCGTTTACACTGTGGTAAGAAATGAGGATGGCAGCGGTTACAATATGGTATTTCTTACCCCGCTGAGCCGCTTCAGTTCAATTTATGAAAGTGAAATGAAGCGTTATATCCATGTCCAGGATGGGAAAACCATTTTAGAGGCACAGAAAGAGAATTGGGATCAGGCCGTACGGTATCACTATCCCATAGCGTTTGACTTCATCGGCTTTGAATCAGAGCTAGAGCAGATTGAAAAGATCATCGGTAAATACTATCGCTTCTTTACCAACACAACAGATCGGCAAATATATTTGCCTGAGTTTGGCAAGCTGGAGCTGCCGGAGATGACGCCGGAGCTTTACGACCAGATGCTTCAGGAGCTGAAGGATGCCGGCAGCGACAGAATCCGGGCAGAGCTGCAGCGGCAATTGGATGAATGGATCGCCAACAACCCCGACTGGAACAAGTAAATGCCAGCAAAAATGCCACGGAGCATTCCGCTTCGTGGCATCCCTTTTCCCTTATTCCATTACATGCTCCAGACCCATCTCCAAAATGGTGCGGACATGGTCATCTGCCAGCGAATAAACAATGTTCTTTCCGTCCCGGCGGAACTTGATCAGATGCATCTGCTTCAGGATCCGCAGCTGGTGGGAAATGGCGCTTTGCGAAAGCTCCACAGCCTCGGCAATGTCGCCCACACACAGCTCCTGCTGCTGCAGCAATGTCAAAATATGCACCCGGGTAGGGTCTCCAAAGGCTTTGAACAGGTCTGCAATATATTCCATTACGGTCTTATCGGGCATAAACTCCATCCGCGTCCCCCCTTTTTCTATATTTTATCGCATTTTTGCCGGGGACGCAACCCCAATTTTCTGCACTTTCGCGTCCGGGGCGCATAAACTGTCCTGTAAGCATTTTGCTTAATCCCATTTGATATCGGGAGGTATCCATATGTCTGACAAATGTCAGGACACCCTGCGCTGCAATCCCCAGGATCTGCAGCAGGCCATGTCCATTCACACCCGAAAGATCACCGACAGCTGCCGGGATAAGGACTGCATTGAAGATCTGCGGGTCTATCTGACCCGGGGCTCCCAGTCGCTTCTGGACTCCTGCGCCGGTGCCAAGGTCCGCTGTGCAGAACTGATGTACACCTATATCGACGTGGAGCCGGTGGCCTTTGACCGCAACCACTACTGCATCGATGTGACCTTCTACTACCGGGTCCTTGCCGATGCCACCATCGGTGCTGCCCGCCCCGCCGCTCTTTACGGCCTTGCGGTATTCACCAAGCGGGCTGTACTCTGCGGTGAGGACAGCAAGGCACACATTTACCGCAGCGATACACGCCTGCAGGAAGCAGACGGCGCTACCCTGCGCTGTGCCAACCTGCCCACCGCCGTTGTGGAAGTGCTGGATCCCATGGTCCTCAGTTCCAAGGTTCGGGAAGTCTGTGACGAGAAGTGCTGCTGCGAGGAAGCTTCCCTGCAGATTCCTGCCGCGATCCGCTGCCTCTTTGATGACGATCTGGTGCTGGCCGGTGAACGGCGGCGGCTGTTCGTTACGCTGGGACAGTTCTCCATCATCCGTCTGGAGCGAGATGCACAGCTAGTGGTTCCCGTACTGGACTACGCCATTCCCACCAAGGAATGCTGCGATACGCCCGGCGGTGCTGAGGATCCCTGTGAGATGTTCTCTCGCATCCCCTTCCCCTCTGCCCAATTCGCGCCCAACGGCTGCGACAGCACCTGCGGCGAAGGCGACGGCTATAAGACCTGCGGCTGCCAGGAATAACAAAAACAGGGAACCGGTTCTCCGGTTCCCTACATTTTATTTGTTCCAGTCGAGGTTCACGGCAATCCATTCATCCAATTGCCGCTGCAGCTCTGCTTGAATTTCATCCGCTCCAGCATCGGTCAGCGCCTGGAGCATTTCGTTATAGACAGTATCATCCATTTTGGGCTCTGTTACTTCCCTGTCACCTAAGGTATAGGTTTGCTCCCTATTGTTGACGAAGACCCTGTAGTATTTCCCAAGGACCTCGCCAATTTTTGCCAGTTCTTCATCGAAGCCTGTGTAGTCAAATACGATGGGGTAGGCGACAGACTCTGTCGCAGCGACGCCGTCCCGGTAGTCCTGCAGCGCTTCCGTGTCGGAAAGCCTTGCGTATCCGTAAAGACTGTTGCGGCCATATACCATGCTGTAGCAGGAGCCGTCCTCCCCCTTAATGGGGCTGATCTCTCCATCTGCGACGGTATAATCCCTGCCTTCCTTGCCGTAAAGGAACTGGTTGCGGAAGGCCTTATCCTCAGCCAGTAGGTTCAGTAGCTGTACCGCCTCTTCCTTGTGCTGGGATACGGCGGCGACACCGTTCATGCCGTAGTCTGTTTCACCAAAATGGCTGTCAAATCTCCCCATTGTAACGGGGATCGCGATTTTTCCGTTGTACTCTGTGGGGCCATCCTCCAAACTGGTTATCCCGGTAACGCCAAAATTCACGGAATCGGCATACTCGCTGCAATAACCGGCATCTGTATACCGAAGCACAGCCTCCTGCAGGAACTGGATTTTTTCCAGAAGGTTGACCACCTTGGGCGCTTCCCCGCTGTCGTCGATGGCAAAACAGACGCCGATCCCCTGGTAGAGAAGCCGAGCTGCTTCATAGATCTCGTTCGGCAAAGGAGTTGCCGGTGGAACCCCTACCCCGGATATGAGACTATGCGTATAACTGATATTGGTTATATTCATAAACGGCTTGTTGCCGTTGGCTTCATAGAGCTTTTCGAAGACCGCATCCATTTCCCAAAACTCTTTTTGGAAGTCCGCAGCGGTCAGCCTAGCTTTCTCCATCAGCGCTTTGTCAACATACCAGCCGTCGTAACCGCATTTAACGGGGGATTGTTTGATTCCGTAGATCTCGCCGTTGATGGTCGTTGTGAGCCAGTCCAGCCTGTGGGCCACCGAGTTTTGAAGTGTCGGCTGGGCATCTCCCTTTACATATTCCGTGATGGGGGAAAGAAGCGACTGCATTTGGTCGGGTGTCATGCAGCCGAAGATCAGATCCGCATCCCTCAGCACTTTCTGAGCCTCCGCGGACGCCAACAGATCATATTCGCTGTAGGGACCGCCGGAGATAGTATTGTTGTGATAATGACTCATAAGTACAACAAATTGTACCCGGAAGGGCATATTCCGGTTGGCAAGCATTCGGTTCAGCTCCACCACCGCATCCTGCGTCCATGTTCGGTCCATCAAGTTCATAGCAAATACCCACTTCAGCACCGGCAGGTTATCCGGGTTCTCCACTGTTTCCGGCAGGTACTGAGTGCTCTTTACGATGGATTCCTCCGGCGGCTGCGGGTATTCTGCGAAAACGAGTGGTTTCCAGTCCCACTCGTTGGAGTCCTTTTCCGGCTCTGTGGGGTTAGTAGGCTGTGTTGTGGAAGGCACATTGGAAATATTGGTTTTGAGCGCATAGGCTGGCTGCAGATCCGCCACCTGCAGGCCGTCTGTCAGGGAATCGTAGGCCACATAGCTTTGCTGGATCTCGCCGGTGCCATTCCCAAAGTCGATGATGTATTGCAGAACCACGCCTTGGCCGGACATGGTCACAACAGATGCGGCCCCATCTGTGATCTCATACAAGCCGTTTTCAAGCGTTTGACCGGTTTTTAGATTGACCAGTTCCCGCTTTTCTTCGCTGCCGCTGCGGATGAACGCATATCCGCCGCCCAAATGCCAGTAGCTGGCGTCTTCTGCGATCAGCTTTTCCTCACCGGTTTCCAGATCGTAGGTATAATTGTCACCCCGGGAGCCATCCATGCCTGTGGTGAGACAGTACAGCTGGTTGCCTGCGACCATCTGGATCTCTAGGCAGTCCAGCCGCTTCTTCCGGAACAGAACCGTGACCTTGCCGGTTTCTTCGTCCCAGCGCTCCAGTGTAACATTTGCCTGCCGCAGCTGCTCTAGGTAATCCGGATCGTCTCTGTTTACGGCAGCAGTCTCATGCCGGTGGACTAAAACACTGCCGTCCCGTACAGCGCAAAGTCTTAAGGGATTGCTGTTTTCATCCTCCAGCAGAACCTCATTCTTACCGGTGGTAAGATGGATGCGGCCGATGTACGTCATTTCCTGCAGCACTGTCGGCTGGCCGGGCTCCTCTTCTACCTCGCTGGTTACATATGCGGAGTAATAAAGCCATCCTCCAGCCGGCGCATAACGGCTGACGGTCACAGCTTTCTGCTCCTCGATAAACTGCTCGCCCAACACGCCGATCTCCACCATTGCCATACCGGTGGCATCCCGGCGATAAAGCTTGGTGATCCTGTCGAGTCCGTTGGAATATAGATAATATACATGCTCCCCATGGGAAAACAGGCATGAAGCTCCTGCCATGTATGCATCACAGTCCGGCGAGTTATGACTGCAGGCCACTCTGGAGCAAAGCGTAGCATTGCCCCCGGTAGCAAAGTCCATAAAAGTCAAAATCTTGCCATCCTTAGGGATATAATAGTATCCATATTCACTTAAGGAGCCCCCATCAGGCCTTGTATAGGGCCAGGTCCAGCCGCCGTCATCCGGCTCGTCCGGCTGACGGAAGTGCAGCCACGCGCCGATGCCGCAGCCCAGCAGCAGAATAACGGCCAATGCGATCAATAGGATTTTCTTTTTCATAATACTATCTCCTTTCGGGGTTACATAGAGATGCCTTTCATAGCCATCTAACCCTATAACCCCCCAGAGGACGATTTTGGGACAAGTTTTTTGAAATATTTTTACAAAAAAACAAGTTTGTAAGATACGGCAATTCCACACCTGTGTTTTTGTACAGTTTTACCAAAGCAAAACCGCCGGGAACCTAAGCTCCCGGCGGACAGCGTTTATCCGCGCATAATGCGCTTTCTGGCAATGTTGATGGGGCCCTCCTGCATATGGTTGATCCAAGCAAGGCTCTTGCCGCAGCCATAGGCCACGCAGGAGTCGGGATCGTCCGCCAGCGTACAGGCTATGCCGGTACGCTCCGTCAGCAGCTTATCCATGCCCCAGATCTGGCTGCCGCCGCCGGTGAGGGTAATGCCGTTCTCCGCGATGTCACTGACCAGCTCCGGACTTGTCTCTTCCAGAACGGACAGTACCTCATCGGCGATCTGCCGGGCAGGACGGCGCAGCACCTCGTAGATCTCCGAGGACAGCAGCGTCAGCTCCCGGGGCATACCTGTCTTGGCATCCCTGCCCTTGACATTCATGCTGACATTTTCCGGCCGGGGATAGACACAGCCGATCTGGATCTTCACATCCTCTGCCGTTACCTGTCCGATAACCACACCGTGCTTCCGCCGCACATAGCGGCCGATGGCCTCATCGAAAGCGCTTCCGGCGATCTTAATGGAAGAGGATGCCGCCACACCGTTGAGGCTCAGCACCGCCACATCGGTAGTGCCGCAGCCGATATCCACCACCATCTGGCCACTGGGGCCGCGGATATCCAGCCCCGCGCCCATGGCTGCTGCCAAAGGCTCCTCGATCAGGTACACACGCCGGGCGCCGGCATCGATGGCCGCATTGATGACCGTGCGCTCCTCAACCTCCGTAACACCGCTGGGCACGCAGATAACAACACGGGGCTTGGGGGTAAACAGGGAAGACTTGGACGCCTCCCGGAACAGCGACTGCAGCATTTTGACCGTCATTTCATGGTCGGAAATGACACCGTCCTTCAGCGGATGCATCGCCACCACATTACCGGGGGTTCTGCCCAGCATATTCCGGGCCGCAGCGCCTACCTGCAGGATCTTTCCGGTATTCTTATCCACCGCCACAACGGACGGCTCCCGGATCACGATACCCTTTCCGTCTACATAGATCAGCACATTGGCTGTTCCCAGATCGATGCCCAGATCGTATGAGAATAATTGCATAACCTTCACCTACTATTCTTTCCGTCACGCCGGACAACCGCCACAGCGCCGCAATACACCTGCTGCGCACCGGCTGTCAACAGCATTCTTGCCGCTTCCGACACCGTTGCGCCGGTGGTAATAATATCATCCAATATCAGGATCCGTTTCCCTTGTACCGCATCCGGATCCGTTACCCGGTAAGCGCCCAGCACATTAGCTCTGCGTTCCGCTTCGCCGCTGATACCGGACTGGGGCGGATTGTTGCGGATCTTCTTCAGCAATTCCTGGGGCTGGATCCCCAGTTCCTTCCCCACCGCTTCCGCCAAGAGTGCCACTTGGTCAAAGCCCCGCTGGCGCATTCGCTGGGGGCTGATGGGGATCCAGGTCAGCGCATCAAAGCCATCGGGATATTCCTGTGCGATCTTCATGGCCAGCATTCTGCCGTAGCATTGGGCATAGGCTCTGACTCCTCGGAATTTATAACGCAGAATACTTTCCCGTACCAGACCTTCATAATACCAAATGGCTGCCCATCCGTCAAGGAACGTAAATTTCCTGCGGTATGCCACGCAATCCGGACTGTTGATCCGGCAGGCATGACACAGATCCGTTTCATTCTTTTCCAGAATACGCCCGCACAGCACGCACTTGGGCGGAAACAGAAGTCCCACGATCCAATGAAAGAATCTCATTCCACTTTCCCCTGCAATCTCAGCTTCAGCCCCGTATAGCGCCGGCCCCGCTTGGCATTCTCCGTCATGGCAGCCACCGTTTCCTGCCGCCCGACAATGATCAGCAGCTCCCGGGCACGGGTAATGGCCGTATACAGAACGCTTCGGCTCAGCAAATAGGGTGAGCCGTTCCAAGCACTGAGGATCACCGCCCGGTACTCGCTGCCCTGGCTTTTGTGCACAGTAACGGCGTATGCGCTTTCCAGCTCGTTCAGTTGGGTAAAATCGTAATCCGCTTCCCGGTCGTCAAACACCACAGTCAGCATTTCCGCCTGGGGATCGATGCGCTGGATCACGCCAATATCACCATTGAAAATACCGGTGCCTACAGCGCTGCCGTCGGTTTTCTTCCACATTATATCATAGTTATTTCGGATTTGCATCACCCTATCGCCTTCCCGGAACAAATTTTCTCCGAATTGGCGCTCTTTTTTTGTGGGAGCGGCAGGATTCAGCGCCCCCTGCAGGATCTGGTTCAACGCACCTGTTCCCACACCGCCCTTGCGGGTGGGCGAAAGCACCTGGATCTGCTCCGCAGGAATGCCCATTTTTTGCGGCAGACGGGTGGCGCAAAGACCGGCAATGGTCTGCTGCACTTCCTCTTCAGATCTGCAGGGCAGGAAGAAAAAGTCGTTCTTTTTATTGCTCAGCTCCGGCAGAATCCCCTGATTGACCCGGTGGGCGTTCATAACAATGAGGCTTTCCTGGGCCTGCCGGAAGATCTCCGTCAGCCGCACCGCCGGCAGCATGCCGCTTCGCAGGCAATCGCCAAAGGGAAAGCCCGGGCCCACCGGCGGCAGCTGGTCCGGATCACCTACAAAGATCAGCCGTTTTCCCGGCGGAACCGCCCGCAGAAGATCATACAGCAGCAGCACATCCACCATGGACATCTCGTCCACGATCACTACATCCGCCTTCAGCGGATTTGCTTCATCCCGGGCAAAGAACATCCGGCCGGTGTTGGGATCGATGCCGGCTTCCAAAAGGCGATGGATGGTGGAAGCTTCCTCCCCCGTTACCTCCGTCAGCCGTTTGGCTGCCCGTCCGGTAGGTGCTGCCAATACGCAGCGCAGCTGCAGATTGCCCAGCAGCGACAAAATGCCCTTCAAAATGGTGGTCTTGCCCGTACCGGGGCCGCCGGTGATCAAAAGCAGGCCGCTGGTGGCTGCCTGCCGGATGGCTTGCTCCTGCTGCTCCGAGTAAGAAACCTGGCTTTCCCGGGCAGCTTCCCGCAGGCGGCGGTTAATATCCCTTGGTTCCGGAAAAGTAAGCATGGCTGCCGACAGCAGCCGGTTGGTTATCTCGCATTCCGCCTCATAAAGGGCAGGCAGGTATAAGACCGTAATACCCGCCAAGGTATCCCGGACAAGCATCTGATTGGCAAGAAGCGCTTCTACGCCCTGCCGCACCGCATCCGTTTCCACGCTCAGAAGCTGGGCAGTGGCCGGGATCAGTTTTTCTTCCGGAAGGAAGGAATGTCCGGCTGCCAGATTGTAATTCAGTTCAAAGAGGATGCCCGCCCGAACCCGGCGGGGGTCGTCCCCATCCACACCCAGCTCGATGGCAAACCGGTCAACCGCTCCGAAGGGCGCTTCCAATCCGTCATCCATCAAAAGATAGGGATCATCGTACAGCAGCTGCACCGTACTCTCGCCATAGAGCTTATATGTACGCACCGCCAGCTCCGCAGGCAGCTGGTGCATGGCAAAAAACTCCATCAGCTGCCGCATGCCCACCCGAAGGCGGAATTCTTCGCCGATGGCACGGGCCTTTTCCTTGGAAATGCCGGCGATCTCCGCAAGGCGCTCCGGTTCCCGCTCCATGATCTGCAGGGTCTGCTCGCCAAACCGGCGGACGATCCGTGTCGCTGTTACCGGGCCGATGCCCTTGATGATCCGGCCGGACAGATAGCTTAAGATCTCCGACTCCGTCTGGGGCATGAGCCGCTCCAGAAATTCCGCTTCAAACTGGCGGCCGTAGCTGGGGTGGCTGCTCCATTTTCCGGTGACCATCAGCCGCTCACCGGCTGACGGCATGGGTATGGTACCCACCACCGTTACATTCTGTCCACCGCCTACATTCAGCCGCAGCACCGCATAGCCATTGTCATAATTCTGATATACCACAGCGCTGACCGCGCCCTGTATGATCTCCAGTTCCTGTTCCATAAAATCCGCTTCGCTCCGCTTTTTGATCTTAAATCATAGTTTACAACATTTTTGACCCATTGAAAAGCCCTTTGCTGAAATCTTTTCTCAAAACGGGGCATGATTATCATAAAAGACCTCATTCGTACCATTTTTGTTAATTCTCTCAATTAAGTCTTGCAAAAGCACTACTTTTGCAATATACTGTATTTGTAGGAAATTTGGTTTTCTGGGAATTTCAGGAGATTGTCATGAAAGATCTGACCCTTTTGGTTTGGCTGACCCAGCTGGGCCTCAGCACCGCCCTTCCCTTGGCAGGATTCATCCTGCTTGCCCTGTGGCTGAAAAGCAGCTTCGGCTGGGGCGATTGGGTGCTTTGGACGGGGATCATTTTGGGCATCATAACTGCCGTCGACGGCTTTCGCAACTCCCTGAAGGCTATGGAGCGCTTAAGCAAGCGCAAGCGCGAAGATGCCCCCCCACCCGTTTCCTTTAATGACCATGACTGATATCCCGGAGGTAGCTATGGACTCCCGTAAATCAATATGGAACGATCTTTCACCTATTTTGGTAGGTCAGATTCTGTGCACCGCTGCCATGATCGGCATTTTTGCGGTACTGGGTTACTATGACACATCCGTGCTGCTGGGTGGCATCTTCGGCAGCCTCATAGCCATCGCGAACTTTTTCTTTATGACGCTGGGCGTGGATCTTGCGTCCAAAAAAGCGGAGGCGCAGGATGTAGCAGGCGGTCGAAAACTGATCCAACTTTCCTATATGGGTCGCATGGCGTTCATTCTGATTGCTCTGATCCTTCTGGCAAAGAGCGGCATCTGCAATGTGCTTGCCCTTGCCATCCCTCTGGTTTTTAACCGTCCGATTTTGACTGTATACGAATTCATCCGCAAGAAAGGTGGTAATGATTCATGAATATGAGCGTTGACGGCGCATTTATCTATTTCACAATACCGATCTTCGGCGGCATCAACATTACGCAAACCACGGTCTCCCACTTGATCGTCACCATTTTTCTGTGCGCGCTCAGTGTTTATCTTGGGAAGCGGCTGAAAAAACGCCCCGACGGTCTGCAGGTCATGGTAGAAAAGGGCGTGATGATGCTGCGCAATATGGTCACAGAGACCATGGGTGAGCACAATGCCCACTGGGTTCCCTTCATCGGAACGATATTCCTCAGCTCCATCTGCGGCAGCTTTATTGGCCTGACCGGGTTCCTGCGGTCTTCTACCGCAGACCTTAGCTGTACCATCGTATGGGCGCTGATGGTCACCGCCATCATCTGGTATAATAACATCAAAAACAACGGTTTCCTCGGCTGGCTGAAGGGCTTTACTGAGCCCATTGTAGTTATGACCCCCATGAACATCATTTCCGAGATCGCCCAGCCCGTTTCCATGGCTTTCCGTCAGTTCGGCAATGTAGCCGGCGGCGGTGTTATCACCGCATTGATCTATACCTCCTTGAGTCTTGCTTCCACAGCGCTGCTGAATCTAATCACCGCTTCCGGCTGGTTGGTTTCCGTGATCTTGCTGGCTGCGGGCGGCGGACTGATCTTCCTTTGGAAGAAAAACCGCAAAGCTGTGGCTCTGGTCTTCGGCATTATCACTGCCGTTCTGGGTCTGTTTGGTTTGCTGCAGGCTACCGGACTGCTTTCCGGTGTTCCGATTCTGGCTTTGGGTCTGCCCGCAGTCCTGAGCTGCTACTTTGACCTGTTTTCCGGATTTGTGCAAGCTTATGTCTTTACACTTCTGACCATGGTCTATATTGCCGCCTCTCTGCCTTCTCCTGAAGAGCAGCAGGGCTCCTGACTTCATCAACCATAAAATTAATATAAAACATTTTTAGGAGGAACTTTTTATGGAATTAGCAGAAGCTATTGCAATCGCCGGTAAGGCTATCGGTGCAGGTCTTTGTATGGGTATCGGCGCTATCGGCCCCGGTGTCGGCGAAGGTACCGCTGTTGCACACGCTCTGGACGGTATGGCCCGTCAGCCTGAAGCTGCCGGCACCCTGCGCTCTACCATGATCATGGGTTGTGCCATCGCAGAAACCACTGGTATTTACTCTCTGATCATCGCTTTCTTGATTCTGTTCCTGCTGTAAGCCCTTTCCATTTCCATTTAGAAAGGAGCAACGCAAGTGTTTGAATCATTTTTGGGTGTCAACCCCTGGACTGCGCTGTTCATTCTGCTGAATACCTTGACCATCTTTTTCGTGGCAAGAAAATACCTCTTTGGCCCTGTTATGAAGATCATTGAGGACCGTCAGAAAGAGATTGACGATATGTACGCCAACGCCGACGCGGCGCAGAATAGTGCCGCAGCGCTGGAGCAGGAGTATAAGCTCAAGCTCTCTGCTGCCGTAGAGACCGGCGAAAAAATCGTCAAGGACGCCACCGTCCGCGGACAGGCCCGGGAAGAGGAGATCCTCCGGCAGGCCAATGCCGAGGCCGCCGCAATTCTCGATAAAGCCGCGGCAGATATTGCCATGGAAAAGAAAAAAGCCATCAACGACGCCAAGGACGAAATTTCCGGCATGGCCATTGCCATTGCTGAAAAGGTGGTCGGCCGGGAGCTGAATGCTGCAGACCAGAGCAAGCTGGTGGACGATTTCATCAACGAATTGGGTGATCAGGTATGACGACGGTAGGCAGTGCATACGGCGAAGCGCTTTATGATCTGGCAAAATCCGAAAACTTAAGCAGCGAAATTTTGTCTCAGATCTCCGCGCTGAACGATAGCTTCCGTCAGGAGCCGGACTTTTTGCGGCTTCTGCAGTCCCCCAGTCTTCCCAAACAGGAGCGGTGTCAGATCCTGGACAGCAGTTTCCAGGGAAAAGTGCATCCTTATGTGCTGAATTTCTTGAAAATTCTCACCGAAAAGGGCTATGCCCGCCATTTTTCCGATTGCTGCCGCGCCTATCGGGAGCACTATAATCTGGACAATAATATCCTGCCGGTCACCGCTGTGACTGCGGTAAGCCTGACCGCAGCGCAAGCAGAAGCCCTCAGTAAAAAACTGGGTGCCATTACCGGCAAGAGAATCACCCTTACAAACCGGGTGGAACCCGGCATCCTCGGCGGCGTACGCCTGGATTATGACGGCAAGCAGATGGACGACACGGTTTCGCACCGTTTTGATTCCATCCGCGCAGTGCTGAAAACAGAAGTACTCTGATGCAGAAAGCAGGGACAGTATGGAATTAAGACCCGAAGAAATCACAAAAATCATTCGCGCGCAAATTAAAAATTATGAAAACAAGATCGAAGTCAGCGAGACCGGCATCGTCATTCTGGTCGGTGACGGCATCGCCAAGGCTTCCGGTCTGGATAACTGCATGGCAGGCGAACTGGTGGAATTCCCCAACGGCTCCTTCGGCATGGCCCAGAATCTGGAAGAGGATACGGTTTCCATCGTCATTCTGGGTACCGACAACGGCATCAAGGAAGGCGACACCGTCAAGCGCACCGGCAAAGTCGTGTCCGTTCCCGTAGGCGAAAAGCTGATCGGCCGCGTTGTCAACGCCCTGGGCGAGCCCATCGACGGCAAAGGTCCCATCGAAGCGGAAGGCTACCGCCCCATTGAGATGCCAGCGCCCGGTATCATCGAGCGTCAGCATGTCAGCCGCCCCCTGCAGACCGGTATCAAGGCCATCGACTCTATGATCCCCATCGGCCGGGGCCAGCGTGAGCTGATCATCGGCGACCGCCAGACCGGCAAAACCACCATCGCTACCGACACCATTCTGAACCAGAAGGGCAAGAATGTGATCTGTATCTACGTTGCCATCGGTCAGAAGCGTTCTACCGTTGCGCAGGTGGTTGAGAATTTGACCATCGGCGGTGCTATGGATTACACCATCGTTGTTTCCGCCACCGCTTCGGAGCTTGCTCCCATGCAGTACATTGCCCCCTACTGCGGCTGTACCATGGGTGAGCACTTCATGCTCCAAGGCAAGGATGTTCTGGTCATTTATGACGACCTCAGCAAGCACGCGGTTGCGTACCGTGCCATTTCCTTGCTGATCCGCCGTCCCCCCGGACGGGAAGCCTACCCCGGTGACGTATTCTATCTCCACTCCCGGCTTCTGGAGCGTGCAGCCCAGATGTCTCAAGACTTAGGCGGCGGCAGTCTGACCGCCCTTCCCATCATCGAAACCCAGGCAGGTGACGTTTCCGCTTACATTCCCACCAACGTCATCTCCATTACAGACGGTCAGATCTTCCTGGAATCCGAGCTGTTCAACGCCGGCATCATGCCCGCCGTGAACCCCGGTATTTCCGTTTCCCGTGTCGGTGGTGATGCCCAGATCAAGGCCATGAAAAAGGTTGCCGGCAGCTTGAAGCTGCTGTACTCCCAGTACCGGGAACTGCAGAGCTTTGCCCAATTTGGCTCCGATCTGGATGCGGACACCAAGAGCCGTCTTGCACTGGGTGAGCGGATCGTTGCGGTGCTGAAGCAGAGCAACAACGCTCCCGTGGAAGTCGCCCATCAGGTTTGCATCCTCTACGCCGTCACAAACGGATACCTCAAGGATATCGCGGTAGCTCAGATCCCTGAATTTGAGAAGCGACTGTATGAATTCATGGACAACCGCCACGCAGCCGTTCTGGAAGCCATCCGCGCCTCCGGCAAGCTGGAGCCCGCTACCGAGGACGCGCTGAAGGCAGCTTTGAGCGAGCTTCTGACCGAGTTCGTAAAGCCCGAATAAGGAAGGAGGCAGACCATGGCTGGCGTTTCCACCAAGGAAATCAAAAACCGCATCCGCAGTATGGAGTCCACCAAGCAGATCACCAAGGCCATGGAAATGGTGGCCGCTTCCAAGCTGCGGCACGCGCAGGCCCGGGTGGCCAATTCCCGGCCCTACTTTGAAATTCTTTACTCTACCATTACCGATATCGTCAATTCCAATTCGGATTTTTCTTCCGAATATCTTGTCCAGCGGGATGTGAAAAAGTCCCTGTTTGTGGTCATCGCAGGTGACCGGGGTCTTGCCGGCGGCTATAACAGCAACATTTTAAAGCTGGTAACTGCCGAAATGGAAGGCAAGGATGTGACCGTATTCCCCATTGGCAAGAAAGCTGTGGATTACTTCAAATCCCATAAGTATGAGATTTTCACGGAAGCCTACGCAGAAGCAGCGGATGTATCCGTGGGCGACTGCTTCTCCGCTGCCAAACAGCTGAGTAAGGCCTATCTCAGCGGCGAATTTGACGAGATCTATATCGGCTATACCAATTTCGTTTCCGTTCTCTCCCAGACCCCATCCACCCTTCGGATGCTGCCTCTGCTGCAGGAGCGGGATGATACCGCCCCCTCCTCCGACATTCTCTATGAACCCGGCAGCACCGATGTCTTTGACGCCATCGTGCCCGAGTATCTGGGCGGTATTCTTTATGGCGCATTGTGCGAAAGCCGGGCTGCCGAGCAGGCCGCGCGGCGTACCGCCATGGACTCCGCCACCCAGAATGCCGACGATATGATTGCCGATCTGAGTCTGAAATTCAATCAGGCCCGTCAGGCAGCGATTACGCAGGAGATCACGGAGATCGTCGCAGGATCCTGACGCATTCCCTTATTTCAACACAAGGAGTTGAATCCTATGGCAAACAACAAAGGAGCAGTGATCCAGGTCATGGGTCCTGTTCTTGACATTCGCTTCGCGGACGGACAGCTGCCCCAGCTGCTCTCCGCCATCGAGATCCCCCACGGCGACCATACCATCGTGGCAGAAGTCGCCCAGCATATCGGTGACAATGTGGTCCGCTGTATCGCCATGTCCTCTACCGACGGTCTGCAGCGCGGTGCTGCCGCTACCGATACCGGCGCGCCCATCCGGGTGCCCGTGGGCGAAGAGTGCCTTGGCCGCGTGTTCAATCTGCTGGGTCAGCCCATTGACAACAAGGAGCCCGTCAAGGGCGCTGAGCAGTGGCCCATCCACCGCAGCGCCCCGGCTTACGATGAGCAGCAGCCCGCTACCGAGATCCTGGAGACCGGCATCAAGGTCGTTGACCTGATCTGCCCCTATGCCAAGGGCGGTAAGATCGGCCTGTTCGGCGGCGCAGGTGTCGGCAAGACGGTTCTGATTCAGGAGCTGATCTACAACATCGCCACCGCCCACAACGGCTACTCCGTATTTACCGGTGTCGGCGAGCGTACCCGTGAGGGCAATGACCTGTATAACGAAATGACCGAATCCGGCGTTATCAGCAAGACCGCCATGGTCTTCGGCCAGATGAACGAGCCCCCCGGAGCCCGTATGCGTGTGGGTCTTTCCGGCCTTACCATGGCAGAATACTTCCGGGATGTAAAGCATCAGGATGTGCTGCTGTTTATTGACAACATTTTCCGCTTTACGCAGGCAGGTTCTGAGGTTTCCGCACTGCTGGGCCGTATGCCCTCCGCCGTTGGTTACCAGCCCACGCTGGCAACGGAAATGGGCGCGCTGCAGGAGCGCATCACCTCCACCAAGAACGGTTCTATCACCTCTGTGCAGGCTGTTTATGTTCCTGCTGACGACTTGACTGACCCCGCTCCCGCTACTACCTTTGCTCACCTGGATGCCACCACGGTTCTGGACCGCGGCATCGCATCTCTGGGTATCTACCCTGCTGTGGACCCGCTGGACTCCACCTCCCGTATTCTGTCTCCCGATGTGGTCGGCCGTGAGCATTACGAGACCGCCCGTGCGGTGCAGAGCATCCTGCAGCGCTACAAGGAGCTGCAGGACATCATCGCCATCATGGGTATGGACGAGCTGAGCGAAGAGGACAAGATGATCGTTAACCGGGCCCGTAAGGTCCAGCGTTTCCTCAGCCAGCCCTTCCATGTTGCCGAGCAGTTCACCGGCTATAAGGGCGCTTACGTGCCTCTAAAGGAGACCATCCGCGGCTTCAAGGAGATCATTGAGGGTAAGCACGACGCCATCCCCGAATCCTGCTTCCTCTATGCCGGCACCATTGATGATGTGGTGGAAAAGTGGAAGGGGCAGAATGCATGAATGCTTTCCCCTTAAGGATCGTCACCCCCGATGGCATGGAATTTGAGGGACAGGTTGAAGAACTGATCGTCCGGACCACTGCCGGCGATCTGGGAATCTTAGCCGGCCACATCAACTGTGTAGCGCCGCTGGGCATGGGCATGGCCACCATCCTCATGGACGGCAAAAAGCGCTACGGGGCCTGTATCGGGGGCATGCTGTCTGTGATGGACGGCAAGGCCACGCTGGTACCCACCACCTTTGAATGGGCCGACGAGATCGATACAGACCGCGTGGAAGCCTCCTACGAGCGGGCACAGAAGGTGCTCCATAACAAGGACGCTTCCTCTACCGACATTAAGCTTGCCGAGGCCCGGCTCCGCCGCGCCCTTGTGCGCAAAAGCGTCGCAACCCGTAAATAACAGCAACCGCCGGAGAAAACTCCGGCGGTTTCCTGTTTTTGTCCGTTTTTCAGCTAATACTGTAAATGATCGTTTACAGTAGCACCAAGGCTCCCCTTGTCAGGGGAGCTGTCACGCGAACAGCGTGACTGAGGGGTAGTGTCTCTCCCCCAGTCATGCCGTTCGGCATGACAGCCCCCTCGTCAGAGGGGGCCTTGAGAGTTGCTCCTCTTAGTAAGCTAAACGATCATTTATATATGCAACCGCCGGTTGCTAAATTATCAAGTCCGGTTGGTGGACTTTTCGAAGCGAAAATGATATGATTGCATCACAAAACCAACATGGAGGTGACACCTATGAACCTAGGCCAGAACATCTATCGCCTACGAACCGAAAAGAATTTATCCCAAGGCGACCTTGCAGAAGCCTTGGATATTTCCCGGCAGTCAGTGAGCAAATGGGAAAATAATTCCGCTGTACCGGAGCTGGACAAGCTAATGAAGATGGCTTCTATATTTGGCATTACACTGGACAAACTGGTAGGAAATACTGCAGAACAAACGCAAAATCCTTGGAATAAACCCGCATCCGCACCTTCTTTTGCAAAGCTTTCTGAGGATATTCCGGAAACCTCCGGTACTGTTCCCGGATTCATCTTTCTCTTTATAGCAGCGGCGCTGGGCATACTGCTTACCCTGAAAGCGAATTTCCTTACCGGTATTCTCTATACTGCGCCGTTATTCATTTGCGGTGCCCTGTGCTTTATTTTAAAGCGCCGAAGAATGCTGTGGTGCTGCTGGGTAATTCTATTCAGCGCCGTAACATGGTGCTTCCACGGTACCGGTTTGGGTCTTACTCCCTTTTGGCAAACCTTTAATCTCATGCTGCAAGCCCCCTCTGGACTCTATAATGCGCTGACCGCGCTGGCAATCAACGGTGCCGCAGGTGCCGTGGGCTTCTGGACATACCACAGCTATATTTCTTCCGCTGTCCGCTGGGTTGCCACCCGCAAACCCCGTATCCTTACAGGTTGGCTGCTGACCTTTATTCCCTACATCCTGCAAAGCTATTTTCACAGCCTTGGTGCCCGGACACAGATCACCGGAATTCTAGTTCATACCCGTCCGTATTTTCGGATCTCTTACGGCATGAGTTGGCTCCATTTGGCCGCCGTTTTGGTCATGCTGATCTTCACGGTTGCCCGTTTCCGGCAGCTGCAAATGCATTCCGCTGGAGAATAATCATTATTTTTGCACAAAAATGCATCTTCCCTCTTGTAAAATCTGCCAAATTAGCGTATACTTTATCTAATATTTATTTTGTAAGAGAGGAATGCATTATGGAACTGATTTCTGTACGCGAACTGTTCAGAAACACCGCCGCCTATGCGGATAAAGAGATCGAGATCGGCGGTTGGGTGCGAAATCGCCGGCCCAGCAAGCAGTTTGGCTTCATCGTTCTGAACGACGGCACCTATTTCACCCCCGTTCAGGTGGTTTATAATGACACCATCGAGAATTGCCAGGAGATCTCCAAGATCAACATCGGTGCTGCCCTCATCGTCAAGGGCACTGTGGTGCTGACCCCGGACTCCAAGCAACCCTTTGAGATCCAGGCCTCCTCCGTTACCGTAGAAGGCCCCTCCACCGGCGACTATCCCCTGCAGCCCAAGCGCCATTCCATGGAGTTCCTGCGGACCATCACCCATCTGCGTCCCCGGACCAACACCTTCCAGGCCGTGTTCCGTGTCCGGTCTCTTGCCGCCATGGCCATCCACAAATTCTTCCAGGATCGGGATTTTGTGTATGTTCACACGCCCCTGATCACCGGTTCCGACTGTGAGGGCGCCGGCGAAATGTTCCAGGTCACCACACTGGATCTCCAGAACATTCCCAAGACCGAGGACGGCAAGGTAGACTTCTCTCAGGACTTCTACGGCAAGCCCACCAATCTGACGGTTTCCGGTCAGCTCAACGGCGAGACCTTCGCCATGGCCTTCAAGAACATCTACACCTTCGGCCCCACCTTCCGCGCTGAGAACTCCAACACCACCCGTCACGCTGCAGAGTTCTGGATGATCGAGCCGGAGATTGCCTTTGCAGACCTGCAGGACGATATGCGTCTGGCTGAGGACATGATCAAGTATATCATTTCCTATGTTCTGGAGCACGCGCCCGAGGAAATGGAATTCTTTAACCAGTTCATGGATAAAGGCTTGCTGGACCGGCTGAACAATGTTCTGAACAACGATTTCGGTCACATTACCTATACCGACGCCGTTGCCCTGCTGGAGCAGCACAATGACCAGTTTGAATATCCTGTGCACTGGGGCAGCGACCTGCAGACCGAGCATGAGCGGTATCTGACCGAGGTGGTTTTCAAGAAACCCGTATTCGTCACCGATTATCCCAAGGAGATCAAGGCTTTCTACATGAAGCTGAATCCCGACGGCAAGACTGTTGCGGCTATGGACTGTCTGGTGCCTGGCATCGGCGAGATCATCGGCGGCAGCCAGCGTGAGGATAACTACGAGATCCTGAAAAAACGCATTGAAGAGCTGGGCATGAACCCCGATGACTACGGCTTCTACATGGATCTGCGCAAGTACGGCTCTGCCCGTCACGCAGGCTTCGGTCTGGGCTTTGAGCGCTGCGTCATGTACTTGACCGGCATCGGCAATATCCGTGACGCCATCCCCTTCCCCAGAACCGTCGGTAACTGCGAACTGTAAATCAAAAATCTCCGCCGAAAAATTCGGCGGAGATTTTTTACATGGTGAATTCCGTTAATTTTTACTGATATTTTCACATATAATCCTTCGAACGAACGTAAATCCTAAGAATCGAGGAGGGATTATTGTGAGAGAAACAGCAAAGCACGCAGGCTTCCTGTTCATAACTGTCATTTTGCTTCTATGTTTCACAACCGGCTGCAACCGGGATCCGGCGGATTCCGGGCTAAGCAATTTCCGGGTCGTGACCGCTGTGACTGTCTTTTATGACAACGGCCCCATTAACGCCCAGCGGCACTATACAACGGACGGAAAAATGCAGCAGATTCTGGATTACCTGCGGCTGATCAATCCTTACGGCACACCGGAAGAAGACCCGGAAACCGCAGTAGGCAGTGACTTTCATATCGTGCTTTCCTATTCAGACGGTCACCAAAAGACATACCGCCAAAAAGGAGACCGGTTTCTGCAGGGAGCAGACGGCCGCTGGCAGAAAATCGACCCGACAAAAGCCGAAGAGCTTAGCCGGATCGTTGGGCTCCTGGAAAGCGACAGCGCACTGTAACCGTATTCTGTCCAGATTCGGAGATGCTATGCCAAGGGGTAACGAGGCTCGTTTGCCACCAGCGGGTGACGAGGCTCGTTTGCATTTTTGCCTTTGGCAAAAATAATTGTACCGCTGGGCCCCTACCCAGCGGTCAACCTGCCACCGGCAGGTTGGATTTAGATGGTTCGAGCCATCGTTACATCCGAATCCATATAAAAAAGAAAGCCGCCCAATGGCGACTTTCTTTTTTATGGAGCGGGTGACGAGGCTCAAACACGCTACCTCCACCTTGGGACCATGGCGCTCTACCGGATGAGCTACACCCGCGGAACAAGAAGTATTATAGCAGATTCTTTTCATTTGTCAACACTTTTTTCAAAAAGAATCCCCTGTTTTTTACAGGGGATTCAAACCGGTTTATTCAGGCTGTTTTTCCGTGGGCTTCGTTTCTGCAGGCTTCGTATCCTGCAAAAGCGGTGTCGCAGGATAATCGGAATAATTCCAAACATATCCCGACATCTGCTCATCGACCATCAAGCAAATCTCTCCCGACTCATGGCTTTGCAAAAGATTCAGATGGTAATAACTGCCATCTATCTTAACCAGATTCCAGCACCATGGTTCGCCCTGGCGGGTCCCTATGATCACCTGACACTCCAGTTCCGACAACCGGCAAATGGCAGCATACAAGGTCGCAAAGGCCTTGGAATCGCCTGCGCCATGCCACAGCAGACTGTAAGCAGGCGTAATCGAGGTTTCGAGCGTATATTCACCAAATCCACGATCCATCAGATATGAATACAATTGGCTGAACTTTTCTTCATCCGGGGCGTCCGGCGTTACACGGTATTTTGAATTTGCATAGAGCGGTAAAACCAGGCTCTTAAAATGCCGCAGGTCTTCACGGGTATTTTGATAAGTAAACTTCAGCTCTACCACTCTTGCCTTTCCGGTTTTGGGGTAGACGCTGGCAATGACCTGCGGCGTCTCCATAACAGACTGGGGATTATCAAAGGCGTATTTCTCAACCAGTTGGACATAGTCCACCTTTTCATACTCATCAATATACATTACCAAACCGGCAGAACTGTCATTCAATTCTGTATACAGCAGCTGGGTCGCCTCTTCCACATTTTTTACCTTGCGGATCTTCAGGATCTCTGACCGCTCATGAAAATAGGTAATGCTGACTGCCACAGCCCGCTGGCCACTATTGGTACCAAGCTCCCATGTGATCTCCTCCACCGCATAGGCAGCTATGGGACTTTTTGTCAGTGCTTTCTTTGCGGCTTTTTCCATAGCCGGGCCTACCTGCTCCGGATCATAGTTGGGCACAAAAATAATACCGTTTCTGGAGCCTCTCTCCGCCATAGCGATCAATGCAGCCAGCAACTCCTCATAGTTGCTGATCTGCGTATTGACGCTTCCGGGCTGCCCTTCCTGTTCTTCGTAGGGCGTAGTGGAAACATAATTACCGTCAAATAGGGAAGCGCATCCGCTGAGCAGCATGCACACTGCCAGGCAAAGCGCTGCGATCCGTTTCATATACGCCCCTCCTTTACAAAGAATCCTTGGAATAGTGGCCAAAGCCCTCACCCAGTACCTGGTGGGCATCCTGCACCACGATAAACGCACTGGGGTCAATTTCAACAACAGCACGCTTTAATTCTGCGATCTGCTGTTTCTTGACCACAGAGAAAATCACCTTCTTGCTGCTGTTGCTGTAGGCACCTTCTCCATGCAGGTAGGTAACACCCCGGTCAAGATCTTCCTTGATCACACGGACGATTTGTTCATGGTAATCGGAAATGATCACCACCACCTTGGAATAGTCGAAGCGGTAAACCACTGCGTCAATGACCTTTCCCGTGATAAAAATCGCCACTCCGCTGTACAGTGCGCTGGAGATATTGTGGAAGGTAATACCAGTCAGTACCGCAACCGTCAGGTCAAAGCACATATTGATGGTTCCGATGGGTACATTCTGCATTTTCCGCTTCAGAAGGCGAACGATAATATCCGATCCGCCGGTGGACGCTCCCAGCGAAAAGACCAGTCCGAGACCGAGCCCGCACATTGCTCCGCCGTACAGCGTAGCCAGCAGCGGATCCACCGCAGGAGAAGGCAGTCCGGCCAGCGCATCCAAAGCTACCGAGCTGGCCAGCATGCCCACCAGAGAGCCGAAAAAGAACTTCTTTCCGATCTTGATGCCGCCAATGGCAAACAGGGGAAGGTTCACAAGCATGGTGATCATACCCACCGAGCCAAAATTCAGAACATGGACCGCAATCATTGCCAGGCCGGAAATGCCGCCGGCATTCAGTTCATTGGGCAGCAAAAACAAATTGAATCCCAATGCAAACAAAATGCTGCCTGCAGCGATCTTTAAAAACCATACAATGGACTGTGCGACTATCTTCATAACTCCCTCCCGGGTCAAACTTCAAAGCTGATCTGTTTTTCCGGTGCATCCTCCGGTTTTGTCAGCGCACCTGCCGTGGGGATGGTTCTGGTGCGGTAACGGCTCTGATTGACGATACCGCTTTCGGACAAGCGGACAGCGTGGCTCAAGGCGGCTTTTTTCTTAAGCGAGATCACCGTCACGCCCTGGGTGTTTCGGGTAGTCTTGGGCAGCAGCTGGGCTGTAGAGAAAATAGCCGCTCTGCCGTCAGTCGTGTACACCGCCACCTGTTCGTCCGCTGACAGTGCCATGGCAGTCTTTAGCGGGCTCTTATCCGAATAGGCACCGGTGAGCTTCTTGCGGTTGGTTTTGGTCTCATAGGCGCTCAGAGGCACTCTGGCAGCCTTGCCGTTTTCAAAGAAGAACAGGATGAAGCCCTTATAATCTCCGGGCAGCACTACCTGCACCACATTTTCACCGCTGTCAAAGCCCAGCTTCTGGGGCAGATAATCACCCAACTGAGATGCTTTTCCATCCTCAAAATCAGAAAGCCGTGACTTGTAGCACTGGAATTTATCCGTAAACACAAGGATTTCTGCCCGGTTACTGGTCTCCACCGAGAAGGCCAGGCTGTCGCCTTCCTTGAATTTCTGCTCGCCGGACATTCTGAGGGACTGAGCCGTGATCTTCTTCAGATATCCCTCACGGGACACGAACAGCGTCACCGCATAGTCGGGGATCTGCTCCGCCTCCTCTTCCGGCTCACTTTCTTCCACAGCGTATATTATTTCCGTCTGCCGGGGTTTTCCATACTTCTGCGCTACTTCTGTCAGTTCGGAAATGATCACATTCTGCAGCCGCTTATGGCTGTTCAGAGTAGCGCGCAGGTCCGCGATCTCCTTTTCCAGCTGGTCGATGGCCTTGGTCTGCTTGAGGATGTACTCTTTGTTGATATTCCGCAGCTTGATCTCCGCAACGAAATTGGCCTGGATCTCATCGATGCCGAAGCCGATCATCAAATTGGGGATGACCTCATTTTCCAGCTCCGTTTCCCGAATGATGCGGATCGCCTTATCGATATCCAGCAGTATCCGCTCCAGACCCTTCAGCAAGTGCAGACGGTCTTCTTTCTTTTGGATCTGGAAGAAAATGCGGCGCTTGACGCAATCGGTACGCCAGGCAGTCCACTCCTCCAAGATCTCACCGATGCCCATGACCCGGGGCATGCCGGCGATCAGAATGTTAAAGTTGCAGGGGAAGCTGTCCTGCAGAGGGGTCAAGCGGAACAGCTTCTGCATCAGCTTTTCCGGTTCTACGCCACGCTTCAGGTCAATAGTCAGCTTCAGACCGCCCAAATCAGTTTCATCGCGCATGTCGGCGATCTCTTTGATCTTGCCGGCCTTGATCAGATCCGCCACCTTGTCCATGATCACTTCCGTGGCGGTGGAGTACGGGATCTGGGTAATTTCGATCAGATTGCCTTCCTTGACATAGCGCCACTTGGCACGGAGCTTGAAGCTGCCCCGGCCGCTCTGATAGATCCCCCGGGTAGCCGCCTCGTCAAACAGCAGCTCCGCTCCGGTGGAAAAATCAGGGCCGGGCAAGGTCTCCAGAATGTCATGCTCCGGGTTTTTGATCAGCGCGATGGCAGTGTCGCAGACCTCCTTCAGATTGAAGGAGCAGATATTGGACGCCATACCGACTGCAATGCCCTGATTGGCACTGACCAGCACATTGGGAAAGCTGGTGGGCAGCAGGGCAGGCTCTTTCATGGTGGCGTCATAGTTATCCACCATGTCCACAGTATCGGAATCGATGTCCTTAAACAGCTCGCTGCAGATGCTGTCCAGCTTGGCTTCCGTGTAACGGGCAGCCGCGTAGGCCATGTCCCGGGAATAGACCTTACCGAAGTTACCCTTAGAGTCTACAAAGGGGTGCAGCAGGGTCTCATTTCCCTTTGCAAGGCGGACCATGGTCTCATAGATCGCCGCGTCACCGTGGGGATTCAGGCGCATGGTCTGACCTACGATATTGGCAGACTTGGTTCTGCCGCCGGTGAGCAGACCCATCTTGTACATGGTATACAGGAGCTTGCGGTGGGCAGGCTTAAAGCCGTCGATCTCGGGAATGGCACGGGAAACGATAACGGACATAGCATAGGGCATGTAGTTGCTTTCCAGCGTTTCCGTAATGGCCTGCTCCGTAGTAGAGCCTACCAAGCCCACAACATTGTCGGTATTGATGTTCTTCTTATTCTGTTCCGGTTCTTTTTTCTTCTTAGCCATAGCGAACCTCTCTTAGGAAATATCGGCAAGGTCCAGATACTTGGCGCCGTTTTCCGCAATAAAATTCTTCCGTTCGTTCAGAGCATCCCCCAAAAGCACATCAAAATAATGGGCAGTACGCTCTGCATCCTCCGGCATGACCTTGATGAGCCGCCGGGTCTCCGGGTTCATGGTGGTCATCCACATCATCTCGGGGTCATTTTCGCCAAGTCCCTTGGAACGCTGGATGGTAACCTTTTTGCCCTCCAGCTCCTTGAGGATCGTGGCCTTTTCCCCTTCATTGTAAGCAAACCACGTCTTTTCCTTGCAGGTGATCTCAAACAGCGGAGATTCCGCGATATACACATAGCCGTCCCGGATCAGCGTAGGGCACAGCCGGTAGATCATGGTGAGGATCAGCGTGCGGATCTGGAAGCCGTCGTAGTCCGCATCGGTACAGATAACGACCTTGTTCCAGCGCAGGTTTTCAATATCAAAATTAGAAAGCTCCTTGGCCTTTTTGCCCTGCACTTCCACGCCGCAGCCCAGCACCTTCATCAGATCGGTGATGATGGGGCTGGCAAAGATCTTGGTGTAGTCCGCCTTCAGGCAGTTGAGGATCTTGCCGCGGACAGGCATGATGCCCTGAAACTCCGCGTCACGGCTCAGCTTGACACTTCCCAATGCGGAGTCACCCTCCACGATATACAGCTCCCGCTTGCCGGTATCCCGGCTGCGGCAGTCACAAATTTCTGGACACGGTTTGCAATGTCCAGCTTGGTGGTCAGCTGCTTTTTCATGTTGGTCTTGGTCTTTTCAGCGGACTCTCTTGCCCGCTTATTGACCAGCACCTGATCCGCTGCCCGGTCAGCCTCCTGCTTATTTTCGATAAACCAAACCTGCAGCTGATCCTTGAAGAACTGGGTCATGGCTTCCTGCGTAAACTTGGAATTTACGCTCTTTTTGGTCTGGTTTTCAAAGCAGCCGATGGTGGAGAAGCAGTTGGTCACCAGCACCAGGCTGTCCTGAATGTCCTGATACAGGATCTTGCTTTCGTTCTTGGTATACTTATTGCTTTCCCGCAGGTATTTATCAAAAGCCGCGGTAAAGCCAAGGCGAACAGCCCGGTCGGGACTGCCGCCGTACTCCAGCCAAGAGGAATTATGGTAGTATTCCGTGTGACTGACCTGCTTGCTGAAGCAGAAGGACGCGGTGAACTTCAGCTTCATCTCCGGCCGGTTCTCCGCATCCCGGCCCCGGCGTTCGGTTTCCCAGTAAGTGGGCATGGTAAAGGCATTATCCCCCACCAGCTCCTCAATATACTGCTTGATGCCCTCAGAATAGCAGAATTGCTCCTCTTCAAATTTTTTGCCCACCTGATTGCGGAAAATAAAGGTCACACCCTTATTCACCACTGCCTGCCGGCGCAGCACATCCCGGTAATATTCCACAGGGATATTGATATCCGTAAAGACCTGCCGGTCCGGCCGCCAATGGAACAGCGAGCCGGTCTTGCGTCCCCGGTCGGTGGGCTCTTTTTTCAGACCGCCCTTGTTCCTGCCCTTTTCAAAATGCAGATCATACCGGAATCCGTCCCGTCGGATAGTGGCGTCAAAGAACTCGGATGCATACTGGGTGGCGCAGGAGCCGAGGCCGTTGAGGCCCAGGGAGTACTCGTAGTTCTCTCCGTTTTCACCGTACTTGCCGCCGGCATACATTTCGCAAAACACCAGCTCCCAGTTGTAGCGCATTTCCTTTTCATTATAGTCAACGGGGCAGCCGCGACCGAAGTCCTCTACTTCCACGCTGAGGTCTTCATAACGGGTGACGATGATGGTATCGCCGTGGCCTTCCCGCGCCTCGTCGATGGCATTGGAGAGAATTTCAAACACTGCGTGCTTGCAGCCTTCCAGATCATCGGAGCCGAAAATAACGGCGGGGCGCTTGCGAACGCGGTCCTCGCCTTTCAGCATGGAAATACTGGAGTTTCCGTATTGTTCCTGTTTTTTGATAGCCATAATCAATACCTGCCATACTTATCCATTTTATCGAGTTTATTATACGCATTTTTTGCAGTAAAGTCAACTACTAGCGATTTTCGTCCGAAAACGACACAATATATTGTAAAACCGCCGCTGCAGGAACGCAGCGGCGGTGCGGTATAAATGTGCAATTTATTTCTTTCTGTATTTCTTAAATGCGAAGAAGCCTCCTGCTGCCACCGCAGCGGCTGCGGTCAAACCAACGATCACCCACACCACAGCAGGACTGTCCTGTTCATTCCCGGGTGTCCGGTCTGCGACTCCCGCATCCGGTGTCACTTCAGGCTGCGTCACAGGCCGCGTAGTGGGTTGGGTTTGAGGCTGCGTAGGCTTCGTGGACGGTGCCGTTGCGTGCTGTGTTGTCGGTTCTGCAGGCTCCGTTGTCGGAGGCGTTGTGGGTTTCGTCGTCGGTTCAGTGGGGTTCGTCGTTGGTACGGTCGTAGGCTGCGTGGGTTCCGGTTCCAGTTTTTCCAACTGCTTTTGCTCTTTCTTTCCACAGGCTGTGCATGTTCGCTCTGCCAAACCGGTTTCTGCAGTGGTAGCCGGTTTTACCTCCGTCCAGTCACCGAAGCTGTGTCCGGCAGCCGGGATCGTCTGCTGTGCGACCAGTACTTCACCGCATACCGAGCAACGCCTACCCTCGGACAGTCCGGGTGTTGTGCAGCTCGCCTTCGCTCCGGCGATGACAGCCTCCTTGTGTCCACTCAAGCAACTCTGGGCAACCCATGTAATATTGCCGCCATATTGCTGCATCACCTCAGCGGTCCATGTCGCATTATCCGCAGGATAATAGCAGGCTGCCGTAATCCCCGAAAAAGACCGCGCATTAAACTCAGGTGCATCTTTGCAGAAACGAATGACCCTCAGCGCACTTTCATTGGAGCTGAAAACATCCGACCCCAAATTGGTTTTACCTTCAAAAACCACTTCCTCCAGGCCGCAGCAATACGAAAATGCACCTCTGCCGATTTCCGTGACACTGGCAGGAATTACAACTTTTTTCAAACTTACACAATCATCGAATGCACTTTCACCGATTTTCGTAACGGTATCGGGGATCGTAATGCTTTTCAGCTTGGGACAATCTCCAAAAACACTATTTGAGATTTCCGTAAGTCCCTGGCCGAGGACTACCGTTTCCAGATTGGTGCATTCCGCAAAGCAGGCCACTCCCATTTGCGTAACACTATCCGGAATGGCAATATTACGTATCCCCGTGCTTTTACTGAATGCGCTGCTTGCCAGTGTTGTAACACCGTTGGGGATCACGATATCCACAGGGCCTCCGGTATGGCAAAACGCACCACTCCCGATCTCCCACAAAGTGCTGGGCAGTGAAATGCTGCTCACTGCTTCAAAATCGCAGAAATTATATTCACCAATCCTGGTAATGCCCTCACCGACTACCAGTTTTTTGATTTCCTTTTCCCAAATTTCCCAGGGGGACAATTGCTCCAGAACTGCACTATACGGATAGTCCCTGATAGCCCCGCTTCCGGTTACTGTTAATTCACCATCTGTGCTGATGCTCCAGGAGATGTTGTCTCCGGCTTTGCCCCGGGCGACTATTTTTTCTGCCTGCCCAGCCGCACCCGGCACATAATCCGTGGAACTCATGGGGAAACGATTATGAAAATCCAGCGAACAGTATTCAACAAATCTGCTGTGATCCGCAAAATTATCTGTGCATTTCAAGAAGAAGCGTTTATCTAATGTTTCCGCATCCCATGTAGAATCCACATTGTAGTACAGACCGTTTAATTTCACGATATTCCAGGCATGGTTTTGGCCGCTGCTGGTACCTGTTATCATCCGGTTGTCCACGCCCAACTCCTGCAGCAGTCGATACAGCAAAACGGCGTAGCCTTGACACACCGCAGTTTTGTTGATCAGTGCACCGTAGGCGGTATGCTTCAGCAGGTAGCTGTTGTTGTTCAGATTTGTATAATCATATGTAATGTTGTTGCAGATATAATCATATACCGCGCAAACCTTTTGATAATCATCCATGCCGGAGGTATTTAGCTGCGCCAACAGTTGATCTATCGCTGTACTTACTTCCTGTTCCTGCTCTGCAGTCGTATAGTACGCCATCTCCACCTTAAAAAGAACATGACGGGTCCAAGTATACTGTTCTACCGCAGTGAAAGTGCATCCACCATACTGCCACAGCAGGTAGTCTCCCTCTTCCGGATCTCCGGTATGCTCCAGCGCTTTTTCCAGTACGCGCTCCATAATCGCTTGACTGTCCAGATTATTCGTCTGCAGGGTGATCCAGAATTTTTCGGTTCGGTCTTTCATATGCTGCCTGACCAGCAAAGCAGCCTCTTCCTCTGTTTTGACTGTTGCATTCGGAATGGAGAACAGAAGCGGCTGGACAATTTGAAAAACCGGCGGATCTTCATCCTCCAGTTCGGTTATCTTGTAATCGATTCCCTGCTTTACAGCGCTTTGCTGCGACACCGGTTTCGCCGGATATTCAAATGCAAAGACAGGGACTCCGGCAGGCAAAAGAGAGAGAACGAGTGCAATGCACATCAACAAAGAAAATAATGCCTTTTTCATTTTTCCTCCTTACTTGCTCACAACACACCAAACGATTACTATAAAATTATAGCACACGTTCCAACCGCATGCAACAACTTTCACATAATATATTTATTATTTATTGCATATATTGTTCATTTTGTTTATATTTCCATATTCTTCATTACAAAACCGCCGCTGCAGGAACGCAGCGGCGGTGTGGTATCAAAGCTTATGGAATATCGGCTTTCTGTCCGCGAAGGTACACACATAACCAAAGATCTCGCTGACCATACGGCAGGCATCCGCGGTGTACTGCCCTACCCGGTCATATTTGTGGGCATCAGAGCCAACCGTGACGATCCTTCCGCCCAAGTCTTTAAAGAGCCGCAGATATTCCGCTCCCGGCAGGAAATCACCGCAGCGGTCCACACCGCTGGTATTGACCTCCATGCCCTTCCCCTTGGCAACCAGCACCTTCATGATCTCAGCCACCATTTCCCGGTACTTCTCCAGCGGCAGCAGCCGGGGTGACGGATGGGCGGCCACCTTGCTGATATAGGTCAGATGGCCCAATACATCAAAATCATCATGGAGCTTCAGGCATTTGTACATTTCCTCAAAATACATCTGCTCCGCCTGCTCCACCGTCTTGCCCTCCCAGAAATAGGGAAAATAGGGATCCTCGTCGTCAATAAAGTGAATGGAACCCAGCACGAAATCATAGTGCCGCTTGGATAGATCCTGTTTGATCTCATCCGCATTCCAGGGAGTCAAGCCCACTTCCGTTCCCCGGCGGATCAGCATCCCCGGCGCAGTCAGATCATCGTAAGCCCGGCTGTAATCCTCCACGCGGAAAGATGTCTCCTCTCTTGGCGTGCGGAGCATATAGTCCAGATGATCTGTAAAACAGATCTCTTTCAGTCCCGCGGCGACAGCCGCGTCCACCATCTGCCGGGGTGTGCTGTGGCCGTCGTAAGATATGGTGGTATGCATATGGTAATCAAACATGCTCTTCTTCCTCCCAAAATTGTCGGAATGCCGTGGGCAGCGCCGCATCTTTTTCCACCTGTGCTGCCGTCAGCCAAATAAAATCACCGGTACATTCCGACACTTCCATATAGATCCCCCGCATATCCCAGCGGATATGGGTAAATATGTGACTTCGTTCCACTTGCCGCTTCAGTTCCCGGGGATGAACTCCCCACATCTCTGCCTGCCGCAAAGCGTCCCTCATTTCCAATTTTCCCGCGCAATTCGGAAATTGCCACAATCCCGCCAGAAGTCCTTTCCCGGGGCGTTTTTCCAACGCATAATATCCATCGCAGGACAGTATGAATACGGTTCGCTCCTCCGTCCGCTTTTCCTTCTTGGGAAGCTTCACGGGAAACCTTTCCGCGTCACCCTTTTTTGCCCCCTCGCAAAAGGCGCTGCAGGGGCATGCATCACAATCCGGCTTCCGGTTGGGGCCGCAGACGGTAGCACCCAGTTCCATCAGCGCCTGGGTAAAATCACCGGCCTGGGCAGGATATACCTTTGCCAGTTCCTGACGGACATGGGTCTTATACGCCGGAGAATCAATGGGTGTTTCGTCCCGGGTCAGCCGGGAAATGACCCGCAGCACATTACCGTCCACCGCCGGTGTGGGTTGATCAAAGCAAATGGAGCACACAGCTCCTGCTGTATACGCACCAATCCCCGGCAGAGCCAGCACCTTTTCGTATTCCTTGGGGAATCTTCCGCCATACTGCTGTGTGATCACCTTGGCGCATTTTTTCAGATTCCGAACACGGCTGTAATAGCCCAATCCCTCCCAGAGCTTGTGCAAAGCATCATCGTCACTTTGCGCCAAGGCTTGCAAAGTCGGCAGAGCTGTCAAAAATCGGGCATAATAGCCCTTCACCGCCTCTACCCGGGTCTGTTGGAGCATAATTTCCGACAGCCACACACGGTAAGGGTCCCTGTCTTTGCGCCAGGGAAGATCCCGTTTATTTTCTTCATACCACGGCAGCAGAGCTGCGGGCAGCTTTTCAAAAACAGTTTCCACAGTTCTCTCCTCCCGTTTTTCCCCATTTTACATCAGCTTCCGGTTCCGTGTCAACAGTCTTCCCGCCGGTTCTTTTTGACAAAGGCGGTCTTATCTGCTACAATAGAAAAAACACAAAAACGGAGGCTTCTCCATGAGCAAACGAATCATTACCGCTTTTCTGATCTTCAGCATACTGCTGTGCATGGCACCGGCTGCTTTTGCGCAAACCACCCAGTCCGCAGAGGACATTACGAAAAGCACCGCCTTTTCCGGCACAGGCTATTCCTCCTTCGGTTTTCTTTTCGACGGCAACATCAAAACCTACCACGCATCCAACGGAAATGCCGAGATCACGCTGACAAATTCCGAGGGTTTCTCCGGGCTATATTTGCTGTTCGATCTGGAATACGGCGAATACACCGTCACGGATAATGTCACCGGCAAGACCATCACCGCAGGCACACACAGCATGCTCCACGAATATGTGGAACTGGAAAGCGAAACCACCTCTGTCACACTGAAGTTTCAAAACGGTTCCGTGCGGCTCAGTGAGCTGTATGTGTTTACAGATGGCACACTTCCCGATCATGTGCAGAAGTGGGATGCTCCCCTTGACGGCAAGGCGGATATCGTTCTGTTCGCCACCCACGGTGATGATGACCAGCTTTTCTTTGCGGGACTGCTCCCCTATTATGCGGCAGAGGTAAAATGCGGCGTGCAGGTGGTATACTTGACCGACCACCGGAATCTGACCAAAGCCCGCACCCACGAGATGCTCAACGGTCTTTGGAGCGTGGGCGTTACCGCCTATCCTGTATTCGGAAAATTCGCTGACTTCCGGATCGACGATCTGGAGGGCACCTACCGCTACTATAAAGATCTGGGCACCACCAGAGAAGAACTGCAGGGCTTTGTTGTTGAGCAGATCCGCCGCTTTAAGCCTCAAGTGGCTGTCGGCCACGATCTGAAAGGTGAATACGGCCACGGAATGCACATGGTCTACGCAGATCTTCTGGTAAAAGCGCTGGATATCACAAACGATGCCACTCAGTTTCCCGAATCCGCGCAGAAATACGGCACATGGGATATCCCGAAAACCTATTTGCACCTGTATGCGGAAGATCCCATTGAAATAAACTACGATACCCCTCTGGAAGCTTTCAACGGCATGACCGCCTTTGAGGTAACGCAGAAGCTGGGCTATCCCTGCCATGATTCCCAGCAGTATACATGGTTTACCAGATGGATCAACTGGGTCAACATGTCCGTCGGCGGCACACCCATTACCAAAGCAACCCAGATCAAGAACTATAACCCCTGCAAATTTGGCCTGTATCGCTCTACGGTCGGCGAAGATGTTCTGAAAAATGATTTTCTGGAAAACATCGTTACTTACGCGGAGCAGGAGCGACTGGAACAGGAACGCTTAGAGCAGGAGCGTTTAGAGCAGGAACGGCTGGAGCAGGAGCGTTTGGAGCAGGAACGCCTGGAACAGGAGCGGCTGGAGCAGGAGCGATTGGAACAGGAGCGCTTGGAACAGGAGCGGCTGGAGCAGGAGCGATTGGAGCAAGAGGAACGGAAAGCTAAGAAAGCACAGGAGCTTGCAGTTACAATCGGCATCCTGATCCTTCTGGTAGCGGCACTGATCGCAGTTTTGACAATTGCCCATGTGCAACAGGTTCGCCGCCGCAAGCGCAGAGCCGCCCGCAGAAGAACAAAAAATATTCCGTAATTTTTCAAAAAAGTACTTGCTTTTTTTGAAACCCTATGCTAATATATACAGGCGCTTTGAAAAAGCGTCTATGCGCCGATAGCTCAGTTGGATAGAGTGACTGACTACGAATCAGTAGGTCGGGGGTTCGAGTCCCTTTCGGCGTACCACTAAAAACCCGGAAATCTTCGCGATTTCCGGGTTTTTTCTAACTTTTTGATGCATTTCCAAAATCAGCCGCATTGGATTTTGGGTCAATTTTGGGTCAATTGCTTAAATTTGGGTCAGCCAGAGCGCTTTTCTGTGCGGAAAATTGCGTCCGCAATTCGCTCTGCAGACTGTGTGTCGGCCTGCTCGATTAAGTGAGAATAGATGTTTTGTGTGGTACTTACCTGTGCGTGTCCCAAGCGTTTAGAAATGCTGACAGGATCTGCACCGGAGAAATAAAGCACAGATGCCATGCTGTGGCGGAATTTGTGAGCGTGGATATGCGGGAGGTTGTATTTCTTCTCAAACCGGCTTAGATAGCCACTGAGACTGTCTGGTGCCATGGGCCCGCCACTCTCTCCGGTAAATACATAGGGACTATCTTTCCAACGGTCACCGTTTGCAAGCCTTGTCTCCAACTGCCAAAGCCGATACTGTCGCAGCAGATCCATGGTTTCCTTGGGAAGTTTGATTGTCCGTTCTGCACCGGTCTTGGTAGTAGATTCGTAAACACCCCGCTCCGGGGTATACAGTAGTGTAGTATCTATGCGGATAGAGGAATCTGCCCAGTTGACACGATCCCACTTTAGCCCTACAATCTCACCACGCCGGCAACCGGTGATCATCAGCAAGTGAATAATCATCTGCCATTTGATAGGCTCTTTAGCCGCTGCGTCTCGAATGGCGATCAGCTCGGAGGTTTGGAATGTTCCTACCTCCGTTTTTTCTTTTTGTGGCGGCGTGGCCTTGTCCGCGGCGTTGTAAGGTACCAGCATTTCCTTTTCTGCCTGGGCAAGCACAATATGGATAAAACGATGGTATGCCAGGATAGAGGTTGTAGAAAGCGGCTCATTTCTTTCGTCTACTGTGAACAGCTTATCGAACGAGATCCCTACAGATTTGGCTATCAGCTCTGCTTTGTCTTTTAGTATCGGCTCACCCTTGCCCGCAGTATTGACGGTGGATTCTGCCACCCCGGCAAGCTGGGCAACCTTGACCATAGATAGTTTCTTCTCCTTCAGTGCTGCCCGGAGGTCACCCTTCGGCACCGCTCTGGGCGCAGTATCCCGGACACCGATTTCTGCCAAGTTCTTATAAAAACTGTTCAGATGCACCGCCCGAATGTCCTGTATGGCCATGTGGCCAATTGCCTGGTTGGTGCGGATCTGCAGACGCCTATAACCCGCCACGGTGCGGTGCTTCGTGCCGGTGCGCTCCTTTAGATCGATCACATAGGTTGCATACTCTGCAAAGGTCTGCCGGTTATCCAGTGCATAGCCCTGCTCAATAGACCGCTCAAAGTCCGCAGCGGCCCTCTGGACGGCCTTTTGAATCTGCCGTTCTGTCATCCCCGTGACGGGCTTATAGGTCATCCTGTGGCGGATACGCTTGCCAGAGGTATCAAAGCCACCCGCCACCGTAATGCGGTAGTTATTCCCCTTTTTACCCGGGATTTTCTCAATAGTTGCCATTGTTATACTCCACTTTACAGGCAACGGCTGTTGACGAACTCACGATAGCCAGTGATTTCTTCTACGCAATAACGGAAACTAGCGCATATCTCGTCAATGTCCATTCTTAAACTATCTGTTCCGTAGGTAATATGGATAAATGATGTCAGTTCGGGATGTAATTCGCACAAACCATATTCCATATTCTTAGCCATCGTGTAATTGAAAACAGCCTCGCCACGATTTGTTCTAAGATTCTCAAGATGGCTAAGTTCCTGCGGAATTACTGTGTTTCGATAACTTTCTATTCTACGTGCTGAAATTGCAATTTTCGCAAAGATTATCTCCATTAAGGGATTTTCCAAAAGCGCATTCATAGCTGAATGCGCACCAAACCATTTATCAGGCACACTCCCGGTTTCCTCAATCCAATTTTGCGCTTCTTGTTTTTCCTCCGCCCATTCTTTTGTTAACATCTGGACAACAGAAGGCTTAAGGCCTAATTCATCTGTAGCACTAGGCATAATAGCTGGATCCCCAGTGAGTCCCAATAGCCAATTCGCTGAAACGCCATAGTGCTTTGCGAGAACCGCCACTTTATCATAGCCAACAGAACGAGTAGAATTATCATCCTCAAGATCTTTAATAAGCGATGCGGAAACGCCGGTGTTCTGCTCCACCGCTTTCATTGTCTGTTTTCCGTGTTGGTTAATGCTGGTTCGAGCATCTTTAAAGCGTTCTCCTCTTGTAAGGATAGACATAGTTCAAAGCTCCTTTAAATGGGTAAATATAGAATGCGCGCAAAATCGTATTCCAAATAAAATTATTTCTGGCATATACGGCACACAGAAAAGAAATGTGATATATATGAAATAACAACATCATCAATTCCATTTACAGAATACATGATGGGAGACAAATTGTCAACAACAATTTTACTTAGGAGGTAATTATCATGGTTGCTACTGCAAACAAAGAAATTCGAGAGGCCGCAAAAAACGCCGGTGTACGGTTATGGCGGGTGGCCGAAAGCATCGGAATGTCTGATGCCACCTTTTCCCGCAAGCTGCGCCGTGAGCTACCAGAACAGGAGCGCAGCCGTATCCTGAACATAATTGATGAACTGGCGGCAGAAATAGTGAGGGTTTCCTAATGGCGGATGTACTTACGATCCGGGAGGCCGCTGCCAGAGCCAAAGCGGAGGGCTTACCTGTTTCGGAGTACACCCTTCGCAGATGGATCAAAACCGGGGCAGTTCCCGCCAGAAACGCCGGAAACAAGATGCTGCTGTTCTATCCAAATCTTGTACGGTACCTGCAGTGTGAAGATGGCGGAGATAATTCACCCTCCGCCACGGTGGCGGGTACCGGCATTAGGCGCATTGAGGCCGGCTGAAATTCTTGCACATAACTTCATAATTATTCAAGCCGCCACGCCGTGTGGCGGATCATAAAGGAGAATCAGTGATGAAAGTCTATGATGTCCTGCAGTATGGAAAGGAGAATGCCATACCTGCAAAAACACTAGCACAGGTGCTTGGCTTTCAATCTGTCCGGGATCTCCAAAAACAGATAGAACGGGAGCGATCTGCGGGTGCTGTGATCCTATCAGATGCCTGTGGTGGCGGATATTATCTGTCCAATGATCCTGCCGAGCTGCGCCGCTTTACGCGCACACTATACGCCCGGGCAGCCAACACCCTAAAAGCCGCAGAATCGGCCCAGCGGGCCCTAGATGCAGCCACAGGAGAATAATCAACCCACACACATTCCCTCCGCCGCAGGCCGTTAACAAGTCATGGCGGGCAAAATTTGAAGGAGGTACAGAGAATGTCTTACATGATCAAAACATTTCAAACGCCAGAAGGGCCGTTGACACTGGACTTTGATTTTGTTCCTAAAGAACCAACTACAGTCCAACTTGGTCGGTTTGTCCCTCATACATGCAATACCTGCGAATGGAATAGTTTCCGAAACACCGGACATTGTAAATCCCCGGATCTGCCTGAAGGTGAACACTGCCCCAACTGGGAGATTGGCCCTATTGCTCATTCCACAGCAATAGTGGAGTATTACAAGGATCTTCATAGGAGATGTTATGGCTAAGCGGGTGTGTCCTTGTGATATTTGTACACGCACAACATCCTGCCCTGAACGGCAATGCGACCGGTGGCGGATGTGGTACTTATATCGCCAGCAGTTAATAAATGGCTACGCCAAAAAACTGGCCGCCACCCGAAAAACCTATTGGATTTATTATCATCCAGACGAAATAAGACCACCCAATATCACGGAAAGGACATAAGCACGGTATGGCAAAAGAGTTCTATATTCGTACTATGAGTGCCGGCAGATATAGGAAAGTAGTGCGGTATAGCCGTGCTTTGCCCGGAGATAGCAGTACAGTACGGCGGGCAAAGCAGTCCGCCACCACTGCAGCACAGAAGTTTATCAATATCAAGAATACAACAGAAAAGCTCCAGCTGCTGCTTTGTGCCAACTTTGACAGTAAGGCAGCCTGTTTTTGTACATTCACTTTTGACGATGATCATTTGCCGGCTAACCAAAAACATGCCCGCCGAATATTTGCCGACTATCTGAAGCAGCTCCGCCAGGAGTGGAAACGCCAGGGACGGGAAATGAAATACATCTATACCATAGAAGGGGAAACGCTTGTTTCCTCTCCTTTGGCCTGTCGGGTAGATTCTCGGCAATGGGAAATCACACCGTGGCGGGATAAGGAACGATGGGCGCAGGTGGACGATCCTGCCGCCCTGGATGATCCAGAAACGCCCAGCCGCTTTCATGCACATTGTTTCCTTTTGCTCCAGAAAGAGGACTACGAGGCCGTCAAGGCCTTTTGGCCTTATGGTCAAGTGTATATAAACCAAATGAAGGTAAACGAGCTAACTACCTTCCAACGGCTTGCAAGCTATGTAACCAAAGAGAAACGCAGCGACAGCAAAGCTAACGGGGCAAGGGCTTATATCCCGAGCCTAAACCTGGAACAGCCTGAAATCGATGGGCATTGGTGTACCGAGTTTGAAGGGATCACATTGCCAGTTGGCGCCGAGGAAATCAAAAGCGGCACAGAACGGGACGAAATTTACGGCTCATCGATGGAGTACATTCTGTACCGCATACCACGTCCCCAGCAACAACCGCAGCCATATAAAAGCAAGGGAAAGTTGCAGCCTGGACGCCGCAAAACAGCATCAAAATAAAACCGCCACGAGGTCATTCGTTTTCCTTGGTGGTGGATATTAACTTCTGGAAGGGTCATGTAGAAAAAGGAAAAACGGTCTTTTCCAAAATGGTTGTGTGTGTTATGATATTTGCAACGAAAAGTGTAGACTTTCCCCGGAACCCTGCCAATTGTGTGCAGAGAAGCCGCCACAAAGTTTGAAGAAAACATGCACAAAACTGTCACCAAATTTCTGCGATTGGCTACAGTTTTCCCCGGTTGTCTTGGGCGCGCACACGTACCCGCTGTGTGGCGGGCGTGTGTGCAGGAGGGCTACGCCCTGGCACCCTCCCCCGGGGTCTTGGAAATCCCCAAGTGGGTTCGCTAATACCACGCGTCCCTATTCGTGCAAGATTTTTTCCCCACGGTAAAAACACCGATGGTGTCCGAATCGGGCACAAAAGACCCGCCACACTTCAGGGCAGAAATGTGGCGGGATATGTCAGCGCGCTTGTTGTTTCATCTGGTAAAGTCGGCCAGCTTCCCAGACAGCCCCAAGTGCACACTTGATGATTAACTCAGGGCTGCTGTGCAACGGGCTTTCTGGCGGGTGCTGCGTTTCGTGGGCACGCTTCTGGATGTATTCTCTAAAAATCTTTTCGGCCTGCAGGATCTCTCCAACAGAGGGAGCGCATGGCCGGTTGAACCCATAAGCATTCATTTAGTCTCTCCTCCATTATAGCCACGCAGATAATCAGACATCCATACATCTGCCACAGCCTGCACCGTTTTGTAATTCTTGTCTGGATCCAGCCGAAAAGCCTTCGCCGCCAATTCTCGGAAAGCATCAGCGGAATAGGGTTTCTCTCTCTTCTTTGCATCCTTCTTCCCCCACTCTGTGAGCGTTTTGCCCACTTTCTGGATATGCTCCGCAATCCGGAGTGCCGGCTCACTAGGCCCATGGCCGTGTTCCTGTTCGTAGAATGCTGCCCATTTAGCAACCATAGATTACATACTCATAACACAAATGACCTCCGTCCAGAAAGAATATAGGGAACATCTGCGCCCAGTTCCATGAGCCTTTGCAGAAAAATGGCAGTAGGTGCGCATCCTTCTGCCCATGCATATACCAGCTTGTGGCTGCAGCCGATTAGGGTTGCGGCGTAGGTTGCTGAATGATTCGATATGCGGTAGGCTTCTTCTGCGGCTCGGTAGCCGATATGAATATCTGCTTTATGTTTCGGCATAGGTTACCTCCCTATCCGGTGTGGCGGTTGGTGCTGTCTGCTCCCAGAGCTGGCAAAGGTCGATTTCCGCCACCCGCCTTGGCCTGATGGTTTCTACACTAAACACCTTGTATCCGGCATTCTCATACTGTCCCTTAATGGCATCCGCCACATTGCGACCAACAAGGCCCATAGCATCCAACCATTGCTGATCTGTCACGTGGATCCGCTCTTGTGGTATGCGGGGTTTTGGCTCTCGGAGATCCACAAACTGGACACGATAGCCGGTAAGGACAAGTTGCTTTCTGCATTTCATTGGTTGATTACCTCCAGTTTTTTATTGACAGGAGGGAACATAGCTGTTAAAATGACCGTGTCCCCTCCGGGGCGACTAGGCTCTTTGCATCGTGCTTTGGTCGGCGTCTGATGCAAGGGGCTTTTCTTATGCCAGGATGAAACGGCGGGTAGTGGTTTCCCGTGTGAATGCCTGTGCTACATCGGGAAGGGCCTTTCTAAGGGCCGTGGTGTCGATTCTGGATGCCGTGACATTCTTCCAAGTGATCTTATATTCCCCGGCATAGGCTGTCTCAGCGTCACCCAAGTGGGCCTTGATAGCGTCCTTGATGGTCTCCGCCTCTGCCTGGGCCTCCTCGATCAGAGCTTGGAGCTGGCGAAGCTCCCGGCATTTGGTTTCCAGTTCGTTCATGCTCATTGTATATACCTCCTAAAATTCATTTACCCATGTTGTAGCGTTTGTTATGGGGGTCGCTTACCGGGTGGCCTCTGTTATCCCCTCTTTGTACCTTAATTATACTACTGACGGCAGTAGATTTCAAGATGGAATAATGCACAAATATGACGGCAGTATATTGTTTATAGTGTATATTGACAGCAGTATATTTTTGTGATATAATTGGGGTATAGTGGAAAAGGTGACCTTGTTTGAAAACCGCCGCCACATTTTAGGCCAAAGGGGGTGTTGGTATGGAGGATAAAAAGAAGATTAGTGAGGCTCAGAGACGGGCTGTAGCGAAATACAATGCTGCAAACTATGACCGTGTAGAACTTCGACTTGATAAGGGGCGCAAAGAAACGGTAAAGGCCCACGCAGATACCCAGAACGAAAGCCTAAACGCATTTATCAACAGGGCGATCACTGAGACCATGGAGCGGGACAATGCCGAAAAATAAGATCCTGCCACGGTAGCGGTAGCATTGACAAACCTTCTCCAGGCATTTATACTTGACTAACACAATCAGAACAGAGGTACAGAGAGAATGGCGCAGGAAGTAGGCAAGGTATCGGCCGGAGTAATATCGCTGCTTGGATCGTCCTTGCAGGTAGATCAACCAATTTATTTGGGCCCTAGCAACATAGCCCACATGCAGAGCCGCCACCCAGCGGATTATGCCAAATATGGACAGTACATACCGCAGATCCTTGCCCAGCCAGATTATGTAGGCGAGAATCCTAGCGACGGATCAATCGAGTATGTGAAGGATTTTCAGATCAACGGCGAATTTGTAAAGGTAGCTGTACGGCTTTCTGGTGGCGGAACACTGTACGCCAGGTCCCTGTATGTTCTTAACCCCTCCCGGGTAAATAACTTTATCCAGAAGGGCACGCTAAAAAAGGTTTGACAAATTTCGACACAACGTCTATAATATAATTACCAAGAGGATTAGAGGACGGAACGGGCAGCCGTCACCCTTGTTAGGAGATGTGGGAGTGTCGCCCCACCTGATTCTCAAAGAGCGAGCGGGTCACATCATGTGGCCCGCTTTTGCTGTATACTGCGTACCGGAAGTCCTCCCCTGTGGCATATACTAGGTGCAACCACATGTAGCGGTGTCAGGGCGTTCAAATTCCGCCACGTGCCGGAATGTGCCCCCATTATGCAAAATCCGCCACACCACAGGCAGAAGTGCGGTGAAGTTCATGTTCTATTTCTACGAGAGACCCCAGCTACTACCTGTGGTCTTTGCTCTGCTTTGCCCGGCAGAGGCCTTAAAAATGGAGCGGAAATTTTGGGTCAATTTTGGGTCACACGCCCTCAAAAGCTACAAAACAATATTGCAAGAAATGTTGCAAATACACCCTAGAAACAGAATGATTTACATGATTTTACAACATGAAAATACGCCACAAAACACCTTGTATCGCACTACGAATCAGTAGGTCGGGGGTTCGAGTCCCTTTCGGCGTACCAAATAAATGAGGGGATACCCGAGGGGTATCCCCTCATTTATTTCGCCCTCCGGGCGGGAGGGACTCGAAAGGGCGACACCAGTGCGCACACTGGTGTAAAAATTGAGAGCTGGCGAACAATTTTTAGCCCGTGGGAGAGTCCTTCCTATTTCAGATGCATCCGGTACGGATGTAAATGGAATATGAATTTCCCGGGTCCCGAAAAGCATTGGTAATACTGCCTTGTTTATTAAATCCTATAAAAACAATCGTACCATTTAACAGGTTATCCCATTCGGGATAACCTGTTAAATTTTTATGTAAGGAAGGGACTTGAACAATCAAATGCGGCGCGGACGAGCGCCGCCGGCGAGGTTTGACCGAGCCGAACCTTTATTTTCATTCCCTATGGGGAATGAAAATGTAAACGAGTCCCTTTCGGCATGCGCTGCCCTGCTGACGGCAGGAGAACGGATTGGTTCCACTTTACTTTTGACAAGTCTTGATTCTCTTGGTATAATGCACCCATCCTCATTCCGGAAAGGAAGTATCGCATGAATAATCGCGAGCGTTTATCATCCCGCCTGGGTTTTATTCTCCTTAGCGCAGGCTGCGCCATCGGCTGCGGAAATGTTTGGAAATTTCCCTGGATGACCGGTCAGTACGGCGGCGGCGTTTTTGTTTTGATCTATATCCTCTGCCTGCTTGTTCTGGGGCTGCCTGTCATGGTTATGGAGTTCTCCCTTGGCCGCGCTGCTCAGGCAAGCCCTGTGCGTATGTATCAAAAGCTGCAGCGGTCCGGTCAGAAATGGCACATTCACGGATATCTTGCGCTGTTTGGCAATGTCTGTCTCATGTCTTTCTATACCGTCGTTTCCGGTTGGATCCTGTACTATTTCTATAAGTTTCTGACCGGTCAGACTGCGGATCTGGGCTTTGATCGCATGATCTCCGACCCTGGTGTGAATATGCTCTTCATGGTAATCGTTGTGATTATCGGCTTTGCCGTCCTCAGCTTCAACCTGCAGGGCGGTCTGGAGCGGATCACAAAGTATATGATGGTCGCGCTGCTTGGTCTAATGATCGTCCTTGCCGTAAACAGCGCTACTCTGCCCGGTGCCAAAGAAGGCCTTACCTTTTATCTTCTTCCGGATTTTGAAAAGATCACCCCCAGTGTGATCGTGGGTGCCATGAATCAGGCCTTTTTCACCCTCAGTCTTGGTATTGGCTCCATGGCCATCTTCGGAAGTTATATCGATAAAGACCGTTCGCTGCTGGGGGAATCAGTCAATGTCATCCTTTTGGATACCTTCGTTGCTGTCACCGCGGGTCTGATCATTTTCCCCGCCTGCTTCACCTATGATCTGGAAGTAAGCGCAGGCCCCGGTCTGTTGTTTAATACCATGGCTACTGTTTTCAACAATATGAACGGCGGCAGGCTATGGGGCAGTGTATTCTTCCTATTTATGGTTTTTGCATCATTGTCCACGGTACTAGCTGTATTCGAAAATATTCTGGCTTGTGTTCGCGAGCTAACCGGCTGGAGCCGGCCTAAGGGCAGCATCGTATGCGCCATCGGCATCATGCTGACCTCTACCACAACAGCCCTTGGCTACAGCGTGCTCAAATTCCAGCCCTTTGCGGAAAATACCGCATGGCTTGACCTGTGGGATTTCCTGGTGTCTACCAATCTTCTTCCTTTGGGCTCTCTTATTTTTGTTGTTTTCTGCTGCAGCAAGCGTTACGGATGGGGCTGGGATAAGTTCCTTACAGAAGCCAACGCCGGCAAGGGCTTGAAGGTGCGGCAGTGGATGAAGCCCATCTTCTGCTATGTGGTTCCCGCTGCGATCGTTATCATTTATGTCATGGGCCTTATCAGCTTCAAGTGGAAATGATTTCCCCATAAAAATACCCCTCCCGAAGATTTTGCTGTCTTCAGGAGGGGCTTTCTGTTAGGTTTGGTTTTTGATTTTTTTCAGTTTTTCAAAAGCAGTCTTAAACTTGTCAAAGCCGAACATGGAAGCATACCCTGTAAATACGCCCAGCACCACCGCTCCAACAGCATAATACCACTTGACAGCAATTTCCATAACCGCGCACAGCGCAAGCATTGCCAGCACCGTCAGCACCAGCGCCACGATCACAGCCACAAAATTGGTGGGGACTTTCGGAAATAACCCCTTGACCACCTCCACGATGATGGTCGTTGCAAACACCAGCACCGCCATAGCCGCCAGCAAGATGCTTCCATAATTGAAAACCGCATTGATAATTACCGTATAGTCCATAGGACCCCTCCTCAATTCATCAGTTTGTGAAACCCTTCCAGATCGCTGATCCGGTGATTGATCACCTTGATCTGTTCCTCCACCACCGGCATCCGCCGGGCAAAATTATTGTGCGCCCGAACTTCCCGGGTCAGCTCATCGATCTTCGTTTCTGTCACTGCCTGCGCCACCGCTGCGGCTTTTTCCGTCTTTTTGGCGGTTGCCAGACAGGTCACTACCACACCGGCAAGAGACAGGCCGCCGGTGATCAGCGCAACAATGATCGCTTCGCTCACATAGATACCCCCTTACTCCACATCCATATGGATGTAGGTGCCGTCAATATCATAAGCGTAGCTGATCTCCGGCTGCTTCCACACATATTCCAGCACCTCGGCAGCCTTCTTACCGCTGATGCAGAAGTCCATCGCCTTACCGGTAAGGTGCCGGCTGTTCGGAACGCCGCCCACATTGGCATTGTGCTGCTGACAGCGAACGCCTGAGCTCACGAAGGCCTCCGCTCCAAAAAAGGCGCGAACCCGGTCAGCTGTCCGTACCAGCGCCGGGTGGGGCTCAGCCGGGAAGCCGTCGCAGTATTTGCCGCCGCAGTTGCACAGGAATTCTCCCCGGCCAAAATACTTGACCGTATTCCAGTCGATCTTCGGCTCTTCGCCGCTGGCAACCACTTCCTTGATCCGCTTCTGCGTCATGGGGCCGAAGATGCCGTCTGCATCCAAGCCGTAATCGCTCTGGAATTTGCGGGTAGCCTCTTCTGATGCAGCCCCCCACAGGCCATCCACATTGTTTATCTGGCTGCTGTTTGCGGGGCTATAGTACCCCAGATACTCCAGCAGGCACTGCTTTTGCTTGATCGTCATACTCTCACCTCCCTGAGTTGGTGTCCCATATCCCACTGCTTGCCGCGCAGCTTTGGGAGCGTGTTTTTTTGCTGTAGAAAAATATCAATTGCATCGTAACCTCCTTAAGTTTTCGGCAAAGTGAATGTCAGCCGTCAAAATCGGCTTTCTTCATCCCTATGCGCAAATAAACTTATGGGTTGCACCATTCTATGCAACAACCAGCCCTTCTCCCCTCAGTCCAAAAAGAAAAACCCCGTCTGACCGGCAGTCAGACGGGGAATATTCACGGATCAAGCATGATACACCGGCGCCAAAGCATCGTGGATGGCTTTATAGCGTGCAAACAGCGCGTCATAGATCTTCTGATTCTCGGGATTCGGTTTGGATATGGATTCTACCTCAATGCAGGTTTCCGCAGCCTGTGCAAAGCTCTCGAACCAGCCAATGCCAACAGCCGCCAGCATAGCAGTACCGAAGGAGGAATCGTCCACTTTGACTTTCTGCATCTCGATTCCCAATACATCCGCCACGATCTGCCGCCAGAGCAGCCCCTTGGCACCGCCGCCGATGATCCGCACACGCTTCATTTCCACACCCAGATCATAAAGGGTCTGCATGCAGTCCTTCAAGCTCATAGCGACGCCCTCCAGAGTGGCTCTGGTGAAATGGGCGGTGGTATGGCGGGAGCTGATGCCGGTGTAGCTGCCCTTCAGTTCCGGGTCGTTGTAAGGTGTCAGCTCACCGTTTAAGTAGGGATGGAACATGAGGCCGTCACTCCCCGCGGGAATCTGCTCCGCCGGAACATTCAAGTCCGCAAAGGGTTCTTTGCCGATGGTGTCCCGATACCAGCGGTAGCTGGCAGCGCAGCTGGCAGTTGCAGTGCCCGGATACCAAAGACCCGGCACCACATGGCGGTAGTTGAAAATAAATTTGGAATCCAACTGCCGGTCGGTAATCACGCAAATACGGCCCGCTGTCGCCAATTTTACGGTCATATGCCCCGGCTCAACATTGCCGGCTGCAAAAACCTCCATAACGGTATCCGTTGTACCGACCAGCACCTTGGTGTTCTGAGAAAGGCCAAACTCCTCCGCCGCTTCCTTGGTTACATTTCCAACCACATCGGTTGGTTTACATAATTTCGGAAGCCAATCCTTTTGAATATCACCGATGGCGCACAGCTCTTCTGACCAGCACTCACCCACCACATCATAGAACATAGAACCGGCGGCCTCGATGGTGTCGGTTTCCATAGTCCCGGTGATCCGGTAACGCAGATAGTCCTTGGCAAAGAGGAGCTTGCGGATCCGGCTCCAGCTTTGGGGCTCGTGCTTGCGCAGCCACATGAATTGGGGCAGTGTCCAGACGGTGGTGGGGGCATTCATCGCCTGCTTCATCACCAGTTCCAGGCAGTTATCCTTCAGCCACTGAACCTCTTCCTTGCTCCGCTGATCCGTCCAGAGAATGGCAGGACGAATGATCTGCAGCTTTTCATCCAGCAGCACCGCCGTATGGGTCGCCGCATCCAGTGCCAGCGCTTCGATCTGCTCTGCTTTCACAGCAGCAGCACTTAAAATGTCCGCAAACGCAGTGCGAAACGCCTTGCACCAGTCCTCCGGATCCTGTTCACACCAGCCCACATGGGGATAATGGGTGGGATACTCACAGCCTGCGGTGGCTGCGATTTTCCCAGCCTTGCTCAGCAGCGTCAGCTTAACAGAGCCACTGCCGATATCAACACCCAGTACATAATTTTCCATAACTGACTCCCGAATTATTTCTGCAGGATCCAATCGTGATCGGGATCGTTAGTACGGTGGACACCCTGCACATCGCCTGCCATAAACCACAGGATGTACATTCTGTAGCCGGGAGCTGTCTGGGTCAGATGGTAACCTCTGGGGAATTCCACCAGATCGTCATTTTTCACCCGGTAGGTCTCGTCGATCTCGCCGTCACGGGTATACAGGCTCTGGAAGCCAAAGCCCTGCTCCTTGTCGAAGAGGAAATAATAGATCTCTTCTGCCGCAGCTTCTTTGGGCATATCGTTGACATCATGCTTGTGGCCGGGGTAGCCTGCCCAGTTGCCGGGTTCCACAAAGGATTCGCCCACAGTCAGATAATCCGCATTGCTGCTTGCGTCCACAATACCGTGGAAATCACGCTTCCAGGGAGTTTCGCCCAAAGTCAGTACTTTCACTTCCTCCGGCTTTTTCCATTGAGGCTCGGAATCTTTATCTGTGGGCGTATCGATGGCACCGATCCGCACATGATCGCAGCCGGTGAAGGTAACCGCGGTTCTTCTGGGAACATAGACGCTGTGGCTGGGGCCCTCAAAAACGTCCATTCTGCCGCCTACATTCTTCCAGTTATTGCCGCCCACCACTACATCCGCATGGCCGAACATAAAAACAAAAACATATTCCTTTTCTCCCGTTTCGACGGTAACACTGTCGCCGGCATTCAGTTCGATAACGCCGAATTCCAGCCGCTTGCAGCTGCACTTATCGATCTCGCACAGCTTGGTATAGCCGATGGCAGGGACATATGTCTTCTTGTAATTCATGATAATTCCTCCATTAATTGATCAATTACGGTTTCCCAATCTCCCACGATGCCGTAATCGGCATAGCTGAAGATGGGTGCTTTGGGGTCAGAATTGATGGCAATGACTTTGCCGGAGCCGGACATGCCGGAAAGGTGCTGCACCGCGCCGCTGATTCCCACAGCGATGTACAGCTTGGGGCAAACCGTAATGCCGGTAATGCCCACCTGCGCCGCATAGGGCGCAAATCCTGCATCCACCGCGTTTCGGGATGCGCCCACCGCGCCGCCCAGCTTATTGGCAAGGGCAGCCAGTTTCGCAAATCCTTCTTTCGAGCCGATTCCTGCGCCGCCGGCAACGATGATTTCCGCCTGTCCGATGGGCGCGGATGCGGCAAAGGGCAGAAATTCCAGCAGTTTTACCACCTCACCGCTGTCTCCGCTCAGTTCCTCTGCCACCAATTGCTCCGCATGCTTCTCCGCAGGAAAGGTTCGCGGCCGGACTGTAGCCATTTGGATCTCACTTGTAGTTTTGATCGTCGCCATCAGGCTGTTACCAAAGGCAGGGCGGGTCTGGAGCAGTTCTCCGGATTCAGAAATTTCAAGATGGGTGCAGTCCGCGGTCAGTCCCGTCTGCAGCAGCCACGCAAGCTGAGGCATGATGCTGCGCAGCCGCACTGTACCGGGCGCAAGGATCACCCTTGCGTTCCCCGTTTCCTTTTCAAGGCGCTTTGCGATCACGCTGTCATCCGCTGTGCTTTCTTCCAGCTTGGCAACGGATACCACACGAAGGGACAGGTTTCCCGCGGCAGCCAATCCTGCCGCCTTGCTCTGCAAGCTCATGTCAGGCTGGGAGCCTTGGATCAGCAGTAGTTCCTGTTTCATCCCGTCACCTCCCGAAGCTTCTCGGTCAGCGGCTTAACATCGCAATATTGGCATTTGCGCAGTCCCGGTGCCTTGGTGTCTACATGGACGACCTTGGTTTTGGAGCCGCTCAAGCCGCATTCGTCGGGAGTCAGCCCCACATCCGCTGCCGTCAGCACTTCGACCTGCTTATCCTTTGCCCGCCGCCGGCCCATAATGCTGGGCAACCGCAGAGGATACACATATTCACACAGAGAAAGCAGACAAGGCGCAGTCACTTCCAGCTTGGCAACGCCGTTTTCCAGCCGGCGGTCGCAGATGATGGCACCGCCGCTCTCATCCAGCCCCTGCACATTGGTCAATGCAGGGATCTGAAGCGCCGCTGCCAATTGTCCCGGGATCTGCCCGGTCTCCGCATCCATAGCACGCCTGCCGCAGAGAATACAATCAAAACCGCCCAGATGCCTCACAGCCGATGCCAGCGCTCTGGCTGTCGCCAGACTATCCGCTCCGGCCAACGCCCGGTCGCTGAGCAGCACGACACGATCCACACCCAGCGCAAACAGTTCCTTTAAGGTCTGCTCTGCCTTACCCGGGCCCATGGAAAGCACGGTCACTTCCCTGCCCGGCGCTGCTGCTTTCAACCGCAAAGCAGCTTCCACGGCAGAAAGATCCGCAATATTCAGTTGCAGGTTGGCACCGTCCCGCTTCAAGCGGAACTGGCCGTCCATTTCCACCTCGGCAGCTGCCGGCACCAGCTTCACGCAGGCTAAAATTCGTTTGATCATAAGCATCCTAAATATGTTTCTGCCCGCTGCGGCACTTAGGCCGCAGCGGGTATTGGTATTTACAAAGAAGCATCCAGAGCGGTGTACAGATCCACCAGCTCATTGCCCTCCGGGACACACTGACTCAAGCACAGATATGCCTGGGGATTGGCAACCAACATGGCCTTTGCGTCGGTACGGAGCATATCCTTCCAGCGGCCGCCGGCGACCTTAACGGTGATCTCGGGCATATAGCCCAGAGCCACAGCGCTGCCGCAGGATTTGGCAAGCCGCTCCTTATTGAACATCTCCGTCAGCTCATAGCCTGCTGCCTTGGCAATGGCTCGAATGGGTTCGAACTCATAGAAGCTGCGGGCCAGCCGGTCATCATCGTGGCAGGCACCGATGCCCTTGCTTTCAGCCTTAGGTGCCAACTTGCCCTCTTCCAGCAGCTTGGCAACATAGGCGGTAGCCGTGACCACCTCTGCCTTGATCTCGCAGCCCCACTCGGCATAGTGCTGCTTCATGATCTCGGCATCATAGCTGTCCAGCACCACCACGGTGGGCAGATCTGCCGCATTGATGGCATCGGCGCAGGCCTTGGCCTGCTGGGTCACTTCTTCCACATAGCCCATCAGATCCGCCAGCATCTGGCCGGAGGCAGGCTCATTCTCCAGCACCTTAGCACTGACACCGGCCTTCTGCAGCACGCTCAGCAGAGCCTTTGCCATACCGGGTGCCTTGCAGGCAGCCACTTCGCCCACATAAACCAGCACATCCGTGCCGTCCTGGGCAAAGGAGGGCTTTTCCATGCCGTAAATATTGCCGGTGGCATCCACATTTTCGATCAGTGCCATGACAGAAGCAGGAGCCAGATCATTAACGACAGCCTCAGTTCTGGCTTCGCGGATGAAGATGGGGGGCTGATAGCCGGTGCAGCAATCGTTGACACAGGCATCACACAGCATGCACTCGTACATGGCTTCTGCCATATCCTTATCAAATTCCGCACTACCCTTGGAAACCATGCTCAGCAGCAGGCCCTTGGCGCGGGGAGTATTCAGTTCCTTGCCGGTCTGGTGCTGCACAGGGCACAGATGACGGCACATCCAGCAAAAACGGCACTTTTCCGCATGCTGCAACGCTTTTTGACTTACCATATCGCTTACCTCCTGTTACAGACCCAGCTTGTAGGGGTTCATGATGCCGTTGGGATCCAGTTCCTTCTTCAGTGCTTCCAGCACCTGCATAGCAGGGCCGTACTGTTCCTTCATCAGACGGGACAGCTTCAGGCCGATGCCGTGGTGGTCATTCAGCACACCGCCGTTTTCCAGAGCGGCACGGACACCGGTGTTCCAGATCCGGTTATGTACCCGCAGGGCTTCCTCGGGATCGGTGGGAGGATTGTCGATGATGAAGCGGGAGTAGTTCATGGCACCCCAGTCGTACCAGTGGGAGCTGTGGGAAATGAAGCGAACTTTGTACTCCTTGAAATTATCCTCCACCGCAGCCTTCATGGCCCGGTAGATCTTTTCAATGTTATCATGGGTAGCCACAGTGTCCAGCGTGCCGAACATCTGGGGCAGATCCATGATATGACCGGGGTAGAAGAAGGTGATGCGGTTATCAAACCACTTTTCGCCGTACTCATTGCCCAGGTACTGTGCGCCATACTTCTCGGCGATGGCAAGCACGATCTCGGTCTCGGCGGCAACGATCTTCTCGTAGCCTTCCAGTGTCATGTTCAGGAAAGAACCCTTCTTCTCAAAGCCGATGACCTTCTTGATGATGGAAACGGTCTCCGCCTCGTCAAACAGGCGGACGATGGAGGGCTTGACTGCCTGCACGATCTCGCGGCAGGCCTGATAACCGATGTGGATATCGGGGAACAGGAAGGCATGATGGGTGCGCACTTCCGGCTGCTTGACGATCTTGAACTTTGCCTTGGTCATGATACCCAGCGTGCCCTCGGAGCCGATGAAGATGGGCAGCAGGTTAGGGCCGGTGGAGTGCTTGGGCACGGGCAGTGTGTTGATGATATCGCCGTTGGGCAGTACCACTTCCATGGAAAGGCACATATCGTCCATCTTGCCGTACTTGGTAGAAAGGATGCCGATGCCGTTATGAGCCAGCGCGCCGCCGACGGTGCAGCAGGTCATGCAGGAAGGCAGGTGCATCACAGAATAGCCCTTTTCATTGACATAGTCTTCCAGAGTGGCGAAGATCATACCGGTCTCGCAGGTAACGGTGCCGGCTTCCACATCCAGATCAATGAGCTTATCCATCCGCTTGATGTCCAGCAGGATGCCACCGGCCACAGGCAGAGCGCCGCCCTGGCTGCCGGAGCCGCCGCCCCATGTGGTGACGGGGATCTTATAATAATTTGCGATCTTCATGACCTTGGAAACTTCCTCGGTGGAGCCGGGGCGGACCACGATATCGGGCATGGGGCCCTCCTCGCCGGCATCCTGCCACTTACGGCTGAGCCAGAAGTAGTCTACAGAATAGACTGCACGCTCATTTTTCTTGGTGGAGACATTTTCCACACCCACCGCGTCCTCCAGCTCGGAGCGGATCATGTGGAACATCAGAGATCTCTCTTGCATGTTCATTCATCCTTTCTATCAATCAATGGGGTTGATGATCCAGTTTTCGCCGTAGATACCGGGGAAGCCGCCCCGGGCAACCAGCGATGTGTTATCTTCATGGGCCAAAAGCCACTTGTTCTTCGCCCACAGTAAGCCCTGGGCTTTATTCACCAGAGGCAAGTTCGTTCCCCGCTGCAGGCCGACGATGCAGGAGAAGCCGTCCTTCGTCACCTCGCAGGGACAGAAATGCAGCGTATCGGCATAAACCTCCACCATTTCGCCTTGCGCAAGGTAGAATGCCTTGATCTTACCGGCATCCAGCCGGTTGCTTTCGTCCATATCGCCGCGCTTGGCAAGCAAAAGCACCAGTTCCCGGACAGCAACGTTAAATTCATTGCAGGTATGCCATTCCAAAGCGTTCAGCTGATTGGAGTGACCCCAGCAAAGGCCGATCTGCTCATCCAGCTGACCGCAGTATTGCTCCCGCATGGCAGCCGCTTCCATCAGAACCTCCAGCTCCGGGACCGAAGCTTGATACTTACTTCCCTCGGAAGGGAATTCCACTGCCGCTTCCGCTGCCGTACAGAACGCCTTGGTATCTTCTTCGATGACCCGTCCGTAAGCCTTAAAAGCCTCATCATAAACGGAGTAGATCTTGATCTGGGGATTGGCTTTTTGCAGCGCCGTCAGCTTATCCATTGCGGATGACCCCCTTGTTTTCTTTCATAAAGCTCAAAACTTCCTCAAATCCGGGGATGCCCTCCTGTGCGCCCACACGGGTGCACTTTAATGCAGAGGTTGCCGAAGCAAAGGCTGCAGCCTCCCGAACCTCCATACCCTTGACACGGGCAGCAACGAAGGCGCCGTGGAAGGTATCGCCTGCGCCGTTGCTGTCCACTGCGTCCACAGGGAATACGGGATAGCGCACCGCTTTGCCTTCCTCCCAGATGAAGCCGCCCCGGCTGCCCTGGGTGATGATCAGTACCTCGGGGTGGTATTTTTCATACAGCTGTGCAGCAGCCTCTTCCGCAGTAGCGCAGCCGGTTACCTTCAAGGAGTATTCCTCCGAAGGAATTAAAACATCCACCAGCGGAAGTAAGCGATCCGTGCCGGGATAGGGATTGCCGGCATCCAGGCTGACCTTCACGCCGAATTCCCTTGCCTTCTGGGATGCATAGATGGCACATTCCATCTGATGGCCGTCCAAATGCAGATATTTGGCGTTCTTCAGCACATCCAGATCAATGTCGCTATATTCCGGCGGTGTCACCGTGCCCCGGTTCCACACGCAGGTGCGGCTGGCATTACTGACATTCAGCAGCACTACGCTGTGGAATGACTGGGAATTCGGAATGATACGCACATTTTCCCGACCGACACCGTAGGTATCAAAGGAACTCCGGATGTAATCACCGTACATATCATCGCCCAGCGTGCCCATATAGCAGCTCTTGACCCCCAGCTTGCTGACAGCCACAAGGCCGGTAGCGCAGGGGCCGCCGCCCTGAAACTTGGTCTGCAGACTCTGCAGCTTGGTATCCTCTTGCGGATAACTGTCCACCGTCACCAGAATGTCCAAAAGAGCCGCGCCGATTCCGACTACCTCTGCCATATCAGTCCGCTCCCAGCAGCTTGATCTTCTCGATGGCGAATTCCTTGACTGCCTTGATGGGATCCTTCATGTAAGTATCGATGCCGATGATGCTGGGATCGACCTTGCGGACGGTATCCAAAAATGCGCAGCAAACATCGGTGCCGAAGTTTACCTTGCGGATACCGGCTTCGATGGAAGCACGGATCTGATCGTCCGGCACACCGCTGCCGCCATGGAGCACCAGATGGGCATCCAGCGCATCATGCAGCTCGGCAATGCGCTGCAGAGCCAGAACGGGCGCCTGCTTATAATGGCCGTGGGCAGTACCGACAGCAACTGCCAGTGCCACAACGCCGGTCTCATCCACAAAGCGGGCAGCCTCGTCCACCTTGGTATAATCCGTGGAAACACCGTCCTTAGCAGAGCCAACATGTCCCAATTCACCTTCTACGGTAACGCCAACTTCCTTGGCCATATCCACAACATTCTTGGTGATGGCGATGTTATCATCCAGGGGCTTTGCGGAAGCATCGATCATGACGCCGGTAGCTCCGTAACGCAGGGCACGCAGCACCTGAGGCACGCCTGCGCCGTGGTCCAGATGGAAGGCAGCGGGCACGGTCATGGTATCCACAGCCTCCATGATGGCGGGAGCCACAAAACGGGCAAGGTCAGAATCAAACAGACGGCTGTACATCTGGAAGATCACCGGCGCGCCGGTCTCTTCCGCGGCTTCCATGATACCCAGAACAGTTTCGGTGTTGTACACATTGAACGCAGGGATGGCAAAGCCGCCCTCTTCGCCCAGCTCCAGAATCTCTTTCAGATCATAACGCATTTTCAGTTACCTCCAAAGATTAATCAATATTTTCGTAGCGCAGACCGGGCACATACTTGCAGAATTCCCGGATGTGCTCCGTCAGATCGCCTTCAATTTCGGACATATGGTGAATATACGGACCTTCAATGAGCTTACGCTCCACATTGGACAGATTGTTGAACTTACCCCACAGGTAAGTACCGCCGGTGTAGGGGCCTTCGGCGCTGTCGCACTGGCAGACGGCGATGGAGTAATCGCCATGATCCTGATCGATCCGGGCAACGGTATAGTGGCCTTCCTTGACCTGGAACCACTCCTGCATATTTATGACCTTGCAGGGCTCACCTTCCTTGTGAAGAGAATAAGCAAAGGGACCGCAGTGCC
>JAZNGJ010000063.1:0-23513 GCA_045576415.1 Faecousia sp.
CCCCGGCCACGCCGACTATATCAAGAACATGATCACCGGTGCTGCTCAGATGGACGGCGCTATCCTGGTTATTGCTTCCACCGACGGCCCCATGGCTCAGACCAAGGAGCACCTGCTGCTGGCCCGTCAGGTCGGCGTTCCTTCCATCGTTGTCTTCATGAACAAGGCTGACCTGGTCGACGACGAAGAGCTGCTTGAGCTGGTCGAGATGGAAATCCGCGAGACCCTGAGCTTCTACGAGTTCCCCGGCGACGACACCCCCATTGTCAAGGGTTCCGCTCTGAACGCTCTGATCTCCGAGTCCAACGACAAGAACGCTCCCGAGTATGCTTGCATCAAGGAACTGATGGATGCTGTTGACACCTATATCCCCACTCCCGACCGTAAGGCTGACCAGCCCTTCCTGATGCCCGTCGAAGACGTCTTCACCATCTCCGGCCGTGGTACCGTTGCTACCGGTCGTGTTGAGCGTGGCATTATCAACAAGAACGACAAGGTCGAGATCGTTGGCCTGCGTGACGAGAAGAAGGACACCACCGTTACCGACATCGAAATGTTCCACAAGCTGCTGGACTACGCTGAAGCTGGCGACAACATCGGTGCTCTGCTGCGTGGCGTTGACAAGAAGGAGATCGAAAGAGGTCAGGTTCTGTGCAAGCCCGGCTCCATCAATCCTCTGACCAAGTTTGCTGGCCAGGTTTACGTCCTGTCCAAGGAAGAAGGCGGCCGTCATACTCCCTTCTTCAACAACTACCGTCCTCAGTTCTACTTCCGTACCACTGACGTTACCGGTATCATCAGCCTGCCCGAAGGCGTTGACATGTGCATGCCCGGCGACAACGTTGTTATGAACGTTGAGCTGATCACTCCCATCGCTATTGAGAAGGGCCTGCGTTTCGCTATCCGTGAGGGTGGCCGTACCGTCGGTTCCGGCGTTGTTACCGAGATCTTCGAGTAAGATTTAACGCAAACTTAAAACCCCGGCCTTTTGGCCGGGGTTTTTCTCGTATACACATTTTTTACATTTTTTAAGTTGGCAGGCAGAGTGTTTTCTGTTATACTATAAATAAGGAAAATATACTGCAGAAAGGTGATGGATTTTGAAGGAACTTTGGACAAAAATTAAGGAGGCACTGGTGTCAGCACTGCCGATCACGCTGATCGTGTATATTCTGTCACTGACGCCTCTGTTTGACTTTTCAAAAACGGAATTGATCACCTTTACTATCGGCGCCGTACTGCTGGTACTTGGAATTGGCCTTTTTAATCTGGGCGCGGATCTTGCCATGACGCCGATCGGCACCCATGTGGGCTCCGGCCTTTCCAAGCAGCGCAAGCTCGGTCTTTTGCTGGCTGTCTGCTTTGTACTCGGTATGCTGATCACCATTGCAGAACCGGATCTGCAGGTCCTTGCCAAGCAGGTCAGCGCGGTCATGAACGGAACGGTACTGATCTATGGAGTCGGTCTCGGCGTCGGCGCTTTCTTGGTGATTGCGGTCATGAAGATCGTGTTCAAGCGGTCTCTGTCTCAATTGCTGATGCTGTTTTATATGCTGATGTTCGCGCTGGCGTTGATGCTTGTGGTTCAAGGCAATGAATCTTTGCTGCCGCTTGCTTTCGATTCCGGTGGCGTTACCACCGGCCCCATCACAGTTCCCTTTATCATGGCTCTGGGCGTGGGTATTTCCAGCGTTCTGGGCGACCGGCGGAGCAAGGAAAACAGCTTCGGTCTGGTGGCGCTGTGCAGTGTTGGCCCCATTGTAGCGGTTTTGGTGCTTGGGCTGTTTTCTTCCGATAACTTGAGCTATCAAGTACCGGATTACGCTGTTTCTTCCGACATCCTTGGTGCATTTTTGCATACTGCCGTCCATACTGCTAAGGAAGTTGCTATTGCATTGGGCTTGATCGTGGCATTTTTCTTGATTTGCCAGGTCATTTTCCTGCGTCTGCCGAAGCGTCGGCTGCTGAAGATCGCACTGGGCGTTGTGTTTACTTATATCGGCCTTGTCATGTTCCTTACCGGAGTCAATGTTGGCTTTATGCCCATCGGCTATCAGCTTGGCTTTGCCCTCGCGGACGGAAACAAGGTGCTGCTGACGGTTTTCGGCCTTGTGATGGGCGTGCTAGTCGTTCTGGCAGAACCTGCCATCCATGTGCTGAATACGCAGGTCGAAGAGGTAACGGGCGGATTGGTTACCAAAAAAGCTATGATCACCGGCCTTTGTATCGGTGTCGGCGCGTCCATTGCGCTGTCTGTGGTTCGGATCATTTTTGATTTTTCCCTTGTTTATTATATCATTCCCGGCTACTTTATTTCTTTGGCATTGAGCCTGTTTGTGCCGCCGGTGTATACCGCTATCGCATTCGACTCCGGCGGTGTTGCCAGCGGCCCGATGACATCCGGCTTTATCCTGCCCTTTGCCACCGGCGTGTGCGTCTGCTTGCAGGGGGAGGCGGCAGTACTGCGCGATGCCTTTGGTGTGGTTGCGCTGGTTGCCATGACACCGCTGATCACCATTCAGCTGCTGGGCTTCCGCTCCATCATGGACCGCAGAGTGAAGGAACGCCGTGCCATGAAGCGGATCCTGGGTGCAGACGATCAGCAGATCATCAATTTTATGTAAGGAGGAGTTTTTATGCGCAATACGGTAAATGAATCCGCAATTAAAAAGCTGAAACTCCTTTGCACAGTCGTAGATCGCAACAAGGGTGAGTTTTACCTGGATGTGATCAGCCAGTTTGAGGTAAATTGCCAAATGGTGATGGGCGGTATGGGTACTGCCAAATCCGATCTGATCGATATGCTGGGACTTACAATCCATAAGGCGGTGATTTTCAGCGTCGTCCGGGAGGATATGGTGGAGCCGATCATGCACTGTCTGGAGGACAAGTTTGAAACCATTAAAAACGGCAAAGGCATTGCCTATGCAGTGCCGTTGAGCAGTGTGATCGGTGTAAATCTGTATCAGTTTTTGAGCAACAATCGACAGGGAAGGGAGTAAAGGCTATGATGACAGATAACCATGAAGTGATTTTTGCCATTGTCAATTCCGGCTTTGCCGAGGATGTGATGGAGGTTGCCAAGGAGCAGGGTGCCCGGGGCGGCACGATCCTCAACGCAAGAGGTGTTGCCAAGGAGGATGCTGCGGCGTTTTTCGGCATTACGCTCCATGCGGAGAAGGAAATTCTGATGATGGTGGTGGAAAAGGACATTCGGGATAATGTTCTGAACGCCATTTATAAAGAAATGGGAATGGCCAAGGCGGCGCAGGGAATTGCGTTTTCCTTACCGGTATCGGATGTAGCCGGACTGGCACAACCCCAACCGAAACAGGCTGAAGAATAACAAAAAGCACCGCTCGGCAGAGCGGTGCTTTTTGGGTTGCGACGCAGGTCTATAAGCCGGGTTCTGTCTTGACAGCCATCTATCTAGTCCCGCGATCGCTCACGGGATCAAGCCGCCTCCTCGAAGCGGTCGGGCAGACCTTATATGCTTCTCCACGGCGTTGCTCCGGGATAGAGTTTACAGCGTAAAACCCATGTTACCATGGGCCGGGTGGGCTCTTACCCCACCTTTTCACCATGACCGGACGGATCCGGCTGAATATCTCTGTTGCACTTGTCCTGAGGTCACCCTCGGCGGGCGTTACCCGTTATCCCTGCCCTGTGGAGCCCGGACTTTCCTCACCTGCAGCCTTTCGGCTTGCAGCCGCGGCTGTCCGACCTGGTTGCGTAAATATTGTACCGCAAAGCAGTGTGGTTGTCAAATGTCTTGCAAATTCTTTTAAGAGGGGATATACTATAAATGATTGAGAAGATAATGCGATAAATGATCGTTTAGCGGCGAGTCGCCGCTGACAATTCGTAACGAGCGCAAGAGGTGATCGTTACACCATTGGGCTCACTCGATTCGTTTTTGCCACAAAAAACCTGGTTTTCTGAGGCAAAATCGTTACCGGGCGGCGCAGGGCATTAACGATAATCGCCGCAGTGCGTGCGAAGTGTCCGCGGTGGTGCTCCGCGCAGCGAATCTGCAATTCCAATGCTTGCCGGTGGCAAGCATACATTTACGAATACTGCCCGCATAAACGATCATTTACGTCACGATGAGGTGAAAATATGCAAGTGAGATTTGAAGAGTATTTTGAAGCCTTACGGGGAAAGCGGATCGCCGTATTGGGTCTGGGTGTCAGCAACCGCCCTCTGGTGCGGCTGCTGCTGGAATTCGGCTGCAATGTGACCGGCTGTGACCGGACTCCCCGGGAAAAACTGGACGGTGAAGTGCTGGAGCTGGAAAAGCAGGGCTGCAAACTGAGCCTTGGGGACAGTTATCTGGATGGAATTGCCGCGGATGTGGTATTCCGTACACCGGGTATGCACCCCAATAATCCGGCATTGGTGACGCTGCGGGAAAATGGCGCGGAGATCACATCGGAAATGGAAGTGTTCTTTGTGGTCTGTCCCTGCCGGATCCTTGCGGTGACCGGCTCTGACGGAAAGACCACCACAACGACCCTGATCTCCGAAATGCTGAAGGCGGAGGGGAAAACCGTCTGGCTGGGCGGCAACATCGGCACGCCCCTGCTGCCGCTGGTGCGGCAGATGAAGCCGGAGGATCTCGCAGTGGTGGAGCTCAGCTCTTTCCAGCTGATGGATATGAAGCGCAGCGCGTCCGTGGCGGTGGTGACAAACCTTTCTCCCAACCATCTGGATGTCCATAAGGATATGGATGAGTATGTGGATGCCAAGAAGAACATTTTCCGATTCCAGAGCAGGGAAGGCTTGCTGGTTTTGAATGCGGATAATGCTATCACGGATTCGTTCACCGGTAACGGCGTAACCAAGAAATTTTCCCGGACGGGAACGGCGTATGTATGCCTGCGCGACGGCTGGATCTGCCGGGGCGGCGAAAAGGTGCTGGATACCAGAGAAATTTTGATTCCCGGTGTTCACAATATAGAAAATTACATGGCAGCGACCCTTGCCGTGGAGGGATTGGTGGCGGATGATACCATTCGCGGTGTAGCAAAGACCTTTGGCGGTGTGGAGCACCGGATCGAACTGGTGCGGATCAAGGACGGCGTGCGTTTTTACAACGATTCCATCGCGTCCAGCCCCAGCCGGACCATTGCCGGCCTGCGCAGCTTTGCGGAAAAGGTGATCCTGATCGCAGGCGGGTATGATAAAAACATTCCTTATGATGTGCTGGGGCCGGAAATTTGCCAACATGTCAGCAAACTGTTTGTCAATGGCGCCACCGGCGGCAAGATCCGTGCGGCGGTGGAAAGCTGCCCTGCGTTTGCACCCGGTGCGCCGGAGATCGTAGACTGTGATGACTTTACGGATGCGGTTCATAAAGCGGCAGCTGCGGCAAAGGATGGGGATGTGGTTCTGATGAGCCCTGCCAGCGCTGCGTTCGACCAGTTTAAGAACTTTATGGTTCGGGGAAATTACTATAAGAAACTCATAATGGAGCTGTAATGTATGGATATTTCCAAGTATACAAAGGCTGCGCGAAAGGTGCTGCCGCTGAAATACTGTGCCGCGGTGGTCGTGGCGGCCGGAACGGCTTCCCGTATGGGCGGCATCGACAAGGTTATGGCGCCGTTGGGCGGCGAGCCTATGATCGTCCGCACTGTGCGGACTTTTCAGCAGTGCGATGCCATCCGGGAGATCGTCGTGGTGACGAGAGAGGATCTTCTGGTGCCTATTATGGATCTGTGCCACGGCTTTGATAAGCTGACAGCGGTGATCACCGGCGGCAGCAGCCGTCCGGAGTCGGTTGCCAAGGGACTGGCAGCCCTGTCACCGAAGGCAAAGCTGGTGGCGGTGCAGGACGGTGCGCGGCCTCTGGTTTCCTGGCAGGTCATCGACAGAACCGTGCGGGCGGCCAATAGCTACGGCGCTGCCGCTCCGGCGATTCCGGTCAAGGATACCATCAAAGAAGTTCGTGGCGGCGTTGTTACGCAGACCCCGGACAGAAGCTTTTTGCAGGCGGTGCAGACGCCACAGGTGTTTGATCTGGAACTGTTAAAAGGTGCTTTGGCAAAAGCGAAGAAAGAGGGCGCACAGATCACGGATGATTGCTCTGCAGTGGAGCGGCTGGGCATGTCTGTGAAGATCGTCGAGGGCGATGAACGGAACATCAAGGTGACCACGCCGCTGGATCTGAAGATCGCGGAGCTGTTTTTGGAGGAAATGCAATGAGGGTCGGACACGGATATGATGTACACCGCTTTGCCGAGGATCGGGCGCTGATCCTTGGCGGCGAGAAGATCGATTTTCGGGTAGGTCTGCTGGGCCATTCCGATGCGGATGTTTTGCTTCATGCGGTGATGGATGCGCTGCTGGGGGCTGCCGGGCTGCGGGATATCGGCTACCACTTTCCGGATACGGATATGCGCTATAAGGATGCGGATTCCCGGGTGCTGCTGCGCGCCGTTCGGGAAAAGCTGGATGCTGCCGGCTACCGGGTCAGCAATGTGGATGTGACTGTTATTGCGCAGGCACCTAAGCTAAAGCCTTATATTCCCAAGATGATGGAAAACATCGCTTCCGATCTGGAAATCGATGTAAGCCGAGTCAACGTAAAGGCCACTACGGAAGAAGGGCTGGGCTTTACCGGTCAGTTGCAAGGCATGGCATGCCATGCGGTGTGCCTTCTGGAAGAATGAAAGGATGTGCTTTTGCACATCCTTTTTCCATTCCATAAGAACCCTTTCGACAGAATCTGCATAGGCTGAGCCGGGAGGGATGAATATGCAAAAAGATTGGATGATCACCTTTCGCTCGGTAACCTTTGCCCAAAAAGGGGAACGGCGGCTGAAAGGCGGGGGGATCGACTGTATACTTCAAAGAACACCCAGAGAGCTTTCGGAACGGGGGTGCGGTTACTGCCTGCGGCTGCAGGGGAAAGACGCGGCAGAGGCTGTGAATCTGCTGCGGGAAAGCCAGCTTGCCTTCGGCAAGGTCTACGCCTTATCATCGGGGCGTCCGGAGGAACGGGTGCTATGATCTATCTGGATAACGGTGCCACATCCTTTCATAAGCCTGCCGCGGTGCGGCAGGCAGTTTTGCAGGCTATGGAGCAGTGTGCCAATCCCGGCAGGGGCGGGTATCCCGCCGCCATGGCTGCGGCAGAAACGGTATACCGCTGCCGGGAGAGAGCGGCAGAGCTTTTTGACTGCGAACCGGAGCAGGTGGTTTTCACATCCAACTGCACCCACGGGCTGAATATTGCCATCCGGGATCTGGTCAAGCCGGGGGCCACGGTGGTCATATCCGGCTTTGAGCATAATGCGGTAACAAGACCGCTGCACATGCTGGGCGCGAGGATCAAGGTGGCAGGAAGAAGGCTGTTTGACTGGGATAATACCCTGGAGGAATTTGAAAAAGCTCTGCGGGAGGGGGTGGACGCGGCGGTATTTACCCATATTTCCAATGTGTTCGGCTATATTCTGCCGGTGGAGGAGCTGGCGCGGTTATGTGTAAAGTACGATGTTCCTTTTATTGTGGATGCAGCCCAATCGGCAGGCTGCCTGCCGGTAAAATTGCGGGAGCTGGGAGCGGAGTATATTGCCATGCCCGGGCATAAGGGACTATTGGGCCCCCAGGGGACCGGGATCTTGCTGTGCAAAAAGCTGCCGCAGCCGCTGCTTGCCGGAGGCACTGGCAGCGACTCTGTGAATCAGGATATGCCGGACTATTTGCCGGACCGGCTGGAGGCAGGGACGGTGAATGTACCGGGGATCGCAGGACTGTCTGCCGGTCTGGATCATTTGAAAAGCGTTGGAATAAACACAATTTTCCGGCGGGAACACAGGGTGCTTGAGAAAGCGGCTGCAGATCTGAAAGAAGCCGGGGTCCGGGTCTTTTTCGGTGCGCATCAGGCATCTACCTTGTCCTTTTTGCCGGCAGGAGACTGTGAGGAAACGGCACGGAAGCTGGCAAAGCTGGGCGTCGCGGTGCGGGCAGGACTGCACTGTGCACCGCTGGCTCATGAAAGTGCCGGGACCTTAGAATCGGGAACGGTGCGTATCAGCTTTGGGATCGATGCATCCTATCGTCAAACGGCAGCGCTGCGGCAGGCGCTTGCGCACAGCATTCGATAAAGAATAAAATATTTTTCTGTTTTCTATTGCCATTGCCGTGGGAATCCGCTATAATAGTACGGATAATAGGCTTGGTATACGGTTTTTCTGAAAACCGTATTTTATGGATAGAAAAGAGGTAGGTGCACCGCTATGAACAGTATTCAGGAATTCTTACAGCAGCTGACCAAAATGACATGGTCGGATTATCTGGATATTATCATTGTTGCATATTTGCTGTACCGGATCATGCCGCTGATCCGGACTACCGGTACTGCCCGGGTCGCCAAAGCAGTGGTTGTGATCATTGTGGTCGCATGGATCACGGAGGCGTGGAAACTGCATACCATCAGCTTCATTCTGGATCAGTTTCTGCAGGTAGGACTGATCGCCCTCGTCGTGCTGTTCCAGCCGGAGCTGCGTCGAATGCTGGATCATCTGGGCAATATGAAGTTGACCAAGTTCCTGGGTGCGGAAAAACCGCTGCCGGAGATGGCGCCTGTGATCACCCAGACTGTGATGGCCTGCGAGGTCATGAGCCGGGAACGCATCGGCGCGCTGATCGTCTTTGCCAGAGAAAACCATCTGGATGAGTATTACAAAACCGGTACGCTGATCGATGCGCAGGTGTCTGAGCAGCTGATCCGCAATGTGTTTTTCCCCAAGGCTGCGCTGCACGATGGCGCTATGATCATTCGCGACGGACGCGTGGCAGTTGCAGGCTGTGTGCTGCCTCTTTCCGAAAGCGACCGGCTCAGCGCGGATCTGGGCACCCGGCACCGTGCCGGTGTGGGTATCAGTGAAGTGTCGGATGCCGTTGTGGTGATCGTGTCTGAGGAAACCGGCACCATTTCCGTGGCGGTGGGCGGCATGCTCAAGCGCCATTTGGCCCCGCAGACACTGGAGCGTCTGCTGCGCAACGAGCTTTGTGCCGATGAGGTACCGCAGCCGGATAATCTGGCAGTGCGTCTGCGCCAGAAGCTGCAGAAGAAGGGCAAGGAGGAGCAGAAATGAGAAAAATTGCATATGCTCTTTTATCGGTTGTGATCGCCGTTGGCCTTTGGGTATATGTGATCACCACTGTCAGTCCGGAATGGGAGGAGACCTATTACAATATTCCTGTTGTGCTGGAAAACGAATCTGCGCTCCATGACAGAGGCTTGATGGTCGTAGCGGACGAACTGCCAAAGGTAACACTGAAGCTGTTGGGTAACCGCAGCGATCTGGTGAATTTGAGCAAGGATAATATAACGCTGGTAGCAGACCTGTCCAAGATCTACGATACGGGAGAGCAGCAGGTGCATTACAGCATTTCCTATTCCAACATTCCCAGCAATTCCGTTGAAGTGATCAGCCAGACGCCCCAGGAGATCACCCTTAGCATAACGGAACGGGCCAGCAAAGATGTGCCTATCCAGCTTTTCTACGAGGGCTCCGTTCCCGAAGGCTTCCGGACAGACAGAGAAAATCTGATCCTGGATCATAAATCCATTCGAGTCATTGGCCCGGCATCGGTGATCAACAGGATCGAATTTGCCCGGATCCAGGTGGATCTGAATAATCAGACCGAAACCATTGATCAGTCCTATATCTATACCCTGTGTGACCGCAACGGTGATCCGGTGGATGCAGAGCAGGTGAACACGGATGTGACGGAAGTCAGACTGAACCTGAAGATCCAGCGTTATAAAGAGATCGCCTTGAAGTTGGATATAACGGAAGGCGGCGGCGCCACGCAGAAGAATACGCTGATCACTATGGATATGGAAACGATCCAGGTGTCCGGCACCGAGCAGCAGCTGAAGGATCTGGGTAACAGTCTGGACCTGGGTGAGATCCGGCTGGGTGAAGAGCTGAAGGATACCGTCAAGGAGTTCGAGATCAAACTGCCCGAGGGCGTTGAGAATTTGACGGGTAAGGAAACGGTCTCCGTTTCGATCGAGTTCCAGGGATTGATCACAAAAACCATTTATGTTACCAAAATCGAGCCGAAGAACGTTCCCGAGGGCATGGTGGCCAAGGTGATCACCAAGCAGATGCCGGTGGTGGTTCGCGGACCCAAGGTTCAGGTGGAAGCGATCTCGGCTGACGATCTGACGGTCCATGTGGACTTCTCTGATCCTCACGGTCAGGACAGCTACAAGGCACTGGTCTATGTGGATTCCGGTACGTTTGGCGATGTGGGTGCAGTGGGCACTTATCATGTGCTTGCGGATGTAACAGAGGAATCCTGATGGAGCAGTTGGCGCGCGTCAGGCAAGTTCATTCGGACGGTACCGCCCAGGTGACCATTGTCCGGCAGAGTGCCTGCTCCGGTGATTGCCATAAGTGCGCCGGATGCGGTGCCGTGCAGCAGACCATGCTGCTGCGGGCGGTGAATGCTATTGATGCAAAACCCGGTGAACTGGTCACCATTACATCCGAGGCAAAGCCGGTGCTGGCCGGTGCGGCAGTGCTGTATCTGCTGCCGCTGGTGCTGTTCTTTGCCGGTTATCTCATGGGGGAGCTGCTTTGGAATAACGGAGCTCCGGCTGGGTGTGCGGCATTCCTTTTGAGTATCGTGCTGGCGGTTGTGTACGACCGGCTGGTGGCAAAGAAGCAGGATCCTGTGTATACCATTACGGGATATCCCGGCGGAAAATCGCCTGGAGCCCATACAAAAGGGGATAATAACTTTGATTAAGAGCATGACCGGCTACGGCCGGGCGGTGGAGACCGTCAACGGACGGGAGTTTACTGTGGAGCTTCGTTCCGTCAACAATCGCTATCTGGATTGCACGGTAAAGCTGCCCCGCAGCGTATCCTTTGCGGAGGATGCGGTGAAGCAGGCTGTAAAGCAGGCGGTATCCAGAGGTAAGGTGGATGTATTTATCTCCATCAAATCCGAGTCTGCGGAGGATACCACCGTTACACTCAATAAAGCAGTGCTGGAAGGCTATCTGGCGGCAATGCGCCAGATGGTATCCGAGTTCGGCGTGAAGGATGACATCAGCGTATCCACGGTATCCCGGCTTCCCGAAGTGTTCACTATGGAAAAACCGGAAGTGGATGAGGAGCAGCTGCTGGCAGACTTGATGAGCGTGGTAAGCAAGGCATTGGATAGCTACAATGCCATGCGCTGCACCGAGGGCGCAGCACTGGATGCGGACCTGCGCAGCCGGGGCAATACCATTTTGGAGTTGGTGGCACAGGTGGAGCAGGGCAATGCCCAGACTGTGGTAGACTACCGTGCCAGACTGGAAAACAAGCTCCGCGAGGTGCTGGAAAACACCAATATCGACGAAAGCCGCATCCTTACGGAAGCCGCGATCTTTGCCGATAAGGTGGCTGTGGATGAAGAGACTGTCCGCCTGAGAAGCCATCTGGATCAGATGAACACCATGCTCACCGGTGGCGGTGCCGTGGGGCGCAAGCTGGATTTCCTGCTGCAGGAAATGAACCGGGAAGCCAATACCATCGGCTCCAAGTGCACCGATGTGCGCCTTGCGCGGATCGTGGTGGATATCAAGGCGGAGCTGGAAAAGATCCGGGAACAGACCCAGAATATTGAGTAAGGTGACGCTATGAAACTGATCAATATTGGCTTCGGCAGCATGATCGCCGCCGGAAGAGTGCTGGCGGTGGTGGCTCCCGACTCCGCGCCCATCAAGCGTGTGGTGCAGGAAGCCAGAGACCGGGCGATGCTGATCGATGCATCCTACGGTCATAAGACTAAGGCGGTGATCCTGATGGATACGGATCATGTGATTCTGTCGGCACTGACCCCGGAAATGATCCATACCCGCTGGCAGGGAAAGCAAGAGAAAGAAGAGGAAATGCTGTGAGCAAGGGAAAACTGTTTGTGATCTCCGGCGCCTCCGGTGTGGGAAAAAGCACGGTGCTGAAGCAGGTCATGGCGGAGCGGGACGATCTTCGCTTCTCCGTTTCCGCTACCACCCGCAGCCCCAGACCCGGCGAGGTGGAAGGGGAGAGCTATTATTTCGTTACCAAGGAACGCTTCGAGGCGATGATCGCTGAGGACGCTTTCGTGGAATATGATGCCCATATGGACAATTACTACGGAACGCCTTCTGCCCAGCTGGAAGAAAAGCTGAAAACCGGCAGTGTGATCCTGGATATTGAGCCAAACGGCGCGTTCAATGTCCGGGCAAAGCGGCCGGATGCCACGCTGATCTTCATTGCGCCGCCGTCTCTGCAGGAACTGGAGCAGCGGCTGAGAGGCCGGGGCGACACCTCGGACGACCAGATCCGGCTGCGCCTTGACCGGGCTCGGTGGGAAATGGAACAGAGCAAGCGCTATGACCATATTGTCGTAAACGACCAGGTGGAAACCTGTGCCAATACAATTTTAGAAATCATCGCTAAGGTATGCGATGATCAATAATGGAGGAATTTGAAGATGCTTTACCCCCCTGTTGCTGATTTGCTGAAGGATGTTCAGAGCCGTTATCTGCTGGTGAATGTGGTTGCCCACCGGGCACGCCAGATCGCCGCGGAGGCTGAGGAATTTAACGAGGAACTGACGGACAAGCCCGTCACCCTGGCCATTCGGGAAGTGGCCGACGGCAAGCTGAATGCCGGACTGAAGGACGAATACATGAAGTAAGACAAGGAGGGGCTTTATGATTGCAAAAATTGCTGTTTCCGCGGCTCCTTTTGCCATCGATAAGCCCTATTCCTATTTTGTTCCGGATGGGCTCTTTCTGCAGCCGGGTATGCGTGTAACAGTGCCCTTCGGAAGGGGAAACCGCCGGTCGGAGGGTGTTGTACTGAGCCTGGAAGAAGGCTGCGCCGATGGGCTGAAGCCGGTGGAGTGCGCCATAGACAAGGAAGCGGTTTTTTCATCATGCATGTTAAAGCTAGCGGCTTTTGTGCGGGAACGCTACTTCTGCACATTTTACGAAGCGGCTCGGGCGATGCTCCCGGCTGGTGCATGGTTCAAGACAAAAGATTCTTATCGTTTGACTGAGGATCAAAGCTGGCGGGAAAAACCATCCCGGAAACCGGATGCCATGAAGATCTTGCAGTTTCTTGTGGATTGTGGTGGTGAAACCAGTCATGCAGCCCTAAGGCTGCTGATCCCAGAGGAAGATCAGTGTCTGGCGGCGCTGAAGTATTTGATCGGCAAAAAATGGATCGAAACGGAAAGTGATATTTATCTTTCGCGGCGTGAAAAAACGGAGCGAATCGTATCCTTAAAAATGCCAGTGGAAGATATTAAGGAACATTTGGAAAGCAGAAAGTTCCGTTCCGAAGGGCAGCGCAAGGTACTGGAATTGCTTTGCAGCCTAAAGCGTGCCGCTGTCAAGGATGTTTACTATATGACCGGTGTTGGCAGCGATTGTGTTAACCGCCTGATAAAAGCAGGTTTCTTGGAACTGTCCGCGCAGGAGGTTCTGCGCTGCAGCGAGATCCGTCCTGCGCAGCTGACAGGGCCGCTGGAACTGAATGTAGAACAGCAGAAGGCTTACGATGGGCTTGCTGTGCAGCTGGGGGCGGAAAAGCCCGGTGCTGCGCTGCTTTACGGCGTGACCGGCTCCGGAAAAACTGCTGTATATTTGAAACTGATCCAAAATTGTCTGGATCATGGGAAAAGTGCCCTGCTGCTGGTGCCGGAGATCGGTCTGACACCTCAGCTTTTAAGCCTTCTGGCTGCTTGCTTCGGTGAGCAGGTGGCGGTGCAGCACAGCAGCCTGTCTGCCGGTGAACGGTACGACCAGTGGAAGCGGATCCGAAGCGGGGCTGCCCGCGTGATCGTGGGAACCCGAAGTGCCGTGTTTGCACCCAGTTCACAATTGGGTATTATTATTGTGGATGAGGAGCAGGAGCACTCTTATAAATCAGAAAATTCTCCCCGGTATGATGCCAAAGAGGTGGCGCTGTGGCGGGGATTGAAAGAAAACGCCTTGGTGCTGTTTGGTTCAGCCACCCCGTCGGTGGAGACCATGTACCGGGCGCAAAAGGGCGATTACACCCTATATACCCTGCAAAACCGATACAACGGCAAGGGACTGCCCAAGGTGCAGGTCGTGGACATGCGGGAAGAACTGAAAGAAGGCAATGATCTGTCCTTCAGCCGGTACCTTTTGGATGCCCTGATCGATACAAAAGCCGCGCAAAAGCAGACCATTCTGTTTCTGAACCGCCGGGGCAACAGCCGCAGCCTTGTGTGCGTGGACTGCCGGGAAGCGCCGGAATGCCCCCGCTGCAGCGCAAGACTGACCTACCACAGTGCCAATGAGCGGCTTATGTGCCATTACTGCGGCTATTCCCAGCCGGTGGTATCCAGATGCCCTACCTGCTCAGGCCCGCTGAAAAGTGTGGGAACCGGCACGCAGAAGGCCCAGCAGGAGCTGCTGGAGCTGTTTCCGGATATGGAGATTTCCCGCATGGATACGGATACGGTCAACGCGGTCAATACCCATGAAAAGATCCTGGATCATTTTAAGGAAAACCGCGTCCCTGTGCTGATCGGCACCCAGATGGTGGCCAAGGGCTTGAATCTGCCGGATGTGACGCTGGTGGGTGTTCTGGATGCAGACCTCAGCTTGTATTCCGGCTCTTACCGGGCGGCGGAGACCACATTTAATATGCTGACTCAGGTAGTTGGCCGTGCCGGCCGGGGAGAAAGTGCCGGGCAGGCGGTGATCCAGACGCTGGTCCCGGAGCATCCTGTGATCACCTTGGCGGCAAAACAGGACTATATGGGCTTTTATGAAATGGAGATCGGTCTCAGGAGAGTGCAGAACTGTCCGCCTTTCGGGGACTTGGCTTCCATTACACTGCTTGGGCAGGATGAAGCGCAGGTGCTGCGCGGCGCGGCAAAGCTCCGCAGCAGTTTGCTCCAATGTCTGAAGCAAGGTGCTTATGCACAGGAGAATTGCCAAATACTTGGACCTGCGCCCTGCGCGGTGCCAAAGATCAATTATAATTTCCGTTACCGTCTGACGCTGCGCTGCCGGATGACCCGTCCGCTGCGCTCGCTCCTTGCCCATTTGCTGCGGCAGTTTATGTTGGATAAGAGCAACCGGGGCGTGTCTGCCTTTGCGGATGTGAACGGATTTGAGGAATGAAAGAGGGAAAACAATGGGAATCCGAAAAATACTGACGGACAAAGAACCGGCGCTGCACAAGGTTTGCAAGCCGGTTGAAAAGTTTGACTGGCGGCTGCATAAGCTGCTGGACGATATGAAAGAAACACTGGTGGAAGCCAACGGTGTCGGCCTTGCCGCACCGCAGGTGGGTATCCTGCGCCGTGTTGTGGTGGTTGATGTGGGCGAGGAAATGCTGGAGCTGGTCAATCCCGAACTCATCGAAACAGACGGCGAGCAGGAAGGCCCCGAGGGCTGCCTCAGTGTGCCGGGCCGCTACGGGTTGGTCAAGCGGCCCTATTATGCCAAGGTTCGGGCCCAGGACCGGTTTGGCGACTGGTTCGAAGCCGAAGGCGAGGAGTTGATCGGCCGGTGCTTCTGCCATGAGCTGGATCATTTGGACGGTATTTTGTATACCCAGGTTATGGAGCGCTTCCTGACCGAGGAAGAACTGGAAGCGGACGAAGACTGATCCTTCGGAGGGATATTTTTGAGAATCGTATTCATGGGAACGCCGGATATCGCGGCGACCTGTCTGAAACAATTGCTTGCTGATGGTTTTGATGTGGCAGGCGTCTACACCCAGCCCGACCGTCCCAAGGGTCGGGGCATGAAAATGGTCTTTTCTCCTGTAAAGGAGCTTGCTATTGCCAACGAGATCCCTGTTTTCCAGCCGGAAAATTTCCGGGATGAGGAAACGGTGGAGCAGCTGCGTACTTTGCAGCCGGATGTGATCGCGGTGGTGGCTTACGGCCGGATTTTGCCCCAGAAGGTGCTGGATATCCCCGCCAAGGGCTGCGTCAACATTCACGCAAGCTTACTTCCTGCCTACCGGGGCTCTGCGCCCTATCAGTGGGCGGTGCTGGACGGCTTGACGGAAACCGGTGTGACGGCGCAATATATGGCGCAGAAAATGGATGCGGGCGATATCATTGATGTTGCAAAGACTGCCATTGGCCTCGATGAAACAGCAGGGGAACTGCTGGACAGGCTGGCGGTGCTGGGGGCTGACCTTTTGAGCAAAACCATGGGCCGGATCGCCTGCGGAAGCGTTACAGGCACGCCCCAGAACGAAGCGAATGTCAGCTTCGCGCCTATGCTGGACAAGTCCATGTGTCCCATCGATTGGAACAAGACCGCACAGCAAGTGCATAATCATGTCCGCGGCCTGCATCCGTGGCCTGTGGCGACGGCGGAGCTGGCCGGCACGAAGTTTAAGATCCACGCCACAGCCATTGTGGAAGGCAGCGGAACACCCGGTCAGATTCTGGGTCTGACCAAAACCGGCTTGATCGTCGCCTGCGGCGAAGGCGCGGTGGAGATCCGCTCTTTGCAGGTCGAAGGCGGAAAACGGATGGCAGCGCCGGATTATTTCCGGGGTCATCCGCTGGAGCTTTGATCATGAGCGCGAGAAAAACGGCGCTGGATGCCCTGATTGCCTGCCGCAAGGACGGCGCGTGGGCCAACGGTGCGCTGAAAGAATATATGGTCCGGGATGGGGTGGACCGCCGGGATGCCGCTTTGGCGGCGCGGCTTTGCTACGGCGTTTTGCAAAACCGGAATTATCTCGATTTCTATCTGAAGCAGCTGCTGACCGGAAAGCTCAAGGATCTGCATCCTGTGGTGCGGGATATTCTGCATCTGGGACTGTATCAGATCTATTTTATGGACAAGATCCCGGAGTCTGCCGCGGTGAATGAGTCCGTCACGCTGGCAAAGAAGTATTGCCCCAAGCAGCGCTTTGCATCGGGACTTGTCAACGGTGTACTGCGCAATGCGGTACGCAGCAAGGGCTCGCTGAAGGAGCCGACAACCCTTGAGGACCGGTACAGCCACCCCAAGAAACTGATAAAGCTGCTGCGGGATTATGTGGGGGAATCGCGGCTTGAGGGAATGCTCAGAGCCAACAATGCTTCCCCGGAAACGGTGGTGCAGGTCAATACCCTGCGCACGACAGCAGAAGAATTGGTGCAAATTCTGGAAGCGGACGGTGTTGCTGCACAGTACCATCCGTGGATGCCGGGCTGCCTGACCCTTTCCGGAACAGGAAATCTTGAGAAGTTGGACGCTTTCCAAAAGGGCCTGTTTTATGTGCAGGATCCGGCGGCACGGCTCAGTGTGCTGTGCGCCCAGATCCCGGAAAACGCCCATGTGCTGGATTGCTGCGCTGCCCCCGGCGGCAAGAGCTTTGCTGCTGCCATCGCCATGAAAGGAACGGGAAGCATCACTTCCTGTGATATCCATGCCCATAAGACGGTTCTGATCCAAAAGGGCGCGGAGCGTCTTGGCATTGAAAGCATTTCCGTGCGGCAGCAGGATGCATCTCAATGCGTGACCGAATGGATCGGAACCAAGGATGTGGTGATTGCGGATGTACCTTGCTCCGGGCTGGGAATTATCCGGAAGAAGCCGGATATCCGTTATAAAGATCTGGGGGAAATGGTCCAGCTTCCGCTTTTGCAGCTGCAGATCCTTAAAAATCAGGCTGCCTATGTAAAACCCGGCGGCACGCTGCTCTATTCCACCTGCACACTGGTGCGCTCGGAAAACGAGGGCGTTGTGGAGCAGTTTTTAGAAGAAAATACGGAGTTTTATCTGGAAGCGCTGGATCTGCCGCAGGTATTTCCGAAGAATACCAATGGAATGCTGGCGCTGGTGCCCGGTGAATATGATACCGATGGCTTCTTTATTGCGAAGCTGCGGAGGCAAGTATGAATGCAAATCTGAAGTCCATGACGGTGCCGGAGATCGGCGCACTGCTGAAAGAACTGGGGCAGCCTGCCTTTCGGGCAAAGCAGATCTATACATGGCTGCACAAGGGTGTCAGAAGCTATGCCGAAATGACCAATCTGCCGAAAGCCCTGCGGGATACTCTGGCTGATAGGTACCCCATCAACGCACCCAAGGTGGTTCGTAAGCAGGAATCCCAGCGGGATGGCACCATTAAATACCTCTGGCAGCTGTCCGACGGCAACTGCGTGGAAACGGTGCTGATGCGCTACAATTACGGCAATACCGTCTGCATTTCCACTGAGGTGGGCTGCCGTATGGGCTGCGCCTTCTGCGCATCCACTCTGGGCGGCCTGGTGCGCCGTCTGGAGCCTTTTGAGATGGTGGATCAGGTGCTGTTTACCCAGTTGGATTCCGGCCTGCCGGTATCCAGGATCGTGCTGATGGGCATTGGCGAACCGCTGGATAATATGGATAATGTGCTGCGGTTTCTGGAGCTGATCAACAGCGAGGACGGCATGAATATTTCCATGCGGCATATCAGCCTCAGCACCTGCGGCCTTGTGCCGAAGATCGATGAGCTGGCCCGACATAAGCTGCAGATCAGCCTTGCCATTTCACTGCACGGACCCAATAACGAGATCCGAGATAAGATTATGCCGGTGAACAAGGCGTATCCCATTGAGGTGCTGCTGGAAGCCTGCCGGCGTTACTATGCGGCCACCAGCCGCCGGATCCATTTTGAATATGCCATGATCGACGGCGTGAATGATTCGGAGGAAAACGCAAAAGAGCTGCTGCGCCGCCTCAAGGGCCTGCCCGCGCACTTTAATCTGATCCCGCTGAATCATGTGGAGGAAAGCCCCTTGAAGCCCAGCAGCAAGGCTGCGGTGGCCCGGTTCCAGAAGACGCTGGAGGATGGGGGTATTACGGCAACGGTCCGCAGAACCTTGGGAGGCGATATCGATGCTTCCTGCGGCCAGTTGAGAAGAAAGTTTACCAAGGAACAAAACGCGTAAGGAAATTCTGCCGAAAGGGGTGGGGGCAATGCAATATTGGGGCCTGACGGATCCGGGCTGTGTACGCAGTCAGAATCAGGATGCCTATCAAATGGAACAGCTGGACCGCAACACCTTGCTGTGTGTGGTTTGTGACGGCATGGGTGGTGCCAAATCCGGCAATATTGCCAGTACCCTGGCGATAGATGTGTTTGTGGAAGAGGTTCGCAGGTGCTTCCATTCCGGCATGGATCAGGACGAAGTGGATCAAATGCTGCAGAGTGCGGTGAAGCTGGCGAATTTCACGGTCTTTGATCAGGCGCAGCAATTTGAGGAATTCAACGGCATGGGCACGACCCTGGTGGCCGCGCTGATCCGCGGCAGGGAGGTCACAGTTGTCAATGTGGGCGATAGCCGGGCTTACCGGGTCAACCGGGACGGCGTTCGGCTCTTGACTACGGATCACTCGCTGGTGCAGCTGATGGTGGAGCGGGGAGAACTGACCCCTGAGCGTGCCAGAACCTACCCGGGAAAGAATTACATCACCCGCGCCATCGGCACGGAAGCTGTGGTGCTGTGCGACATTTTCCACTTGGATGTGGAGCGGGGAGATTGTATGCTGCTTTGCAGCGACGGACTTTCCAATATGATGCACGAGCAGGAGATCCTGTTTGAGGTAGTCCACGGCGTGAATAAGCAACATTGCTGCCGCCGGCTGCTGGACATAGCCAAAAACCGCGGCGCGCCGGACAATGTGACCAGCATTCTGGTGCAGATCTGATGCGCGCGGTGAGAGGAGTTACATGTTATGGATATGGATAAGTATATAGGCCGTTTGCTGGACGGCCGTTATGAGATATTGGAGGTCATCGGCATCGGCGGCATGGCCGTGGTATACAAGGCCCGGTGCCACCGGCTGAACCGGTTGGTTGCCATTAAGATCCTGAAGGACGACTACTTTCAGGATGAGGAATTCCGCCGCCGCTTCCATGCGGAAAGTCAGGCAGTTGCCATGCTGTCCCATCCGAATATTGTTTCCGTGTATGATGTTTCCAGCTCCAATGATGCCGATTACATCGTTATGGAGCTGATCGACGGTATTACACTGAAGCAGTACATGGAGAAAAAGGGCGTTCTGAACTGGAAGGAGACTCTGCACTTCGCCATTCAGATCGGCAAAGCTCTGGATCATGCCCACAGCCGGGGCATCGTCCACAGGGACATTAAGCCCCATAATGTAATGGTGCTGAAGAACGGCTCTGTTAAGGTTGCTGACTTTGGAATCGCCCGGGTCATGTCCAAGAGCAATACATTGACCAAGGAAGCATTGGGTTCCGTTCATTACATCTCCCCCGAGCAGGCCAAGGGTGGCCGGGTGGACAGCCGGAGCGATATTTATTCTCTGGGTGTGGTGATGTATGAAATGATGACCGGCAGGCCGCCCTTTGACGGGGAATCCCCGGTGGCAGTTGCCATTCAGCATATCAACGGAAACGCTGCTATGCCCTCTACGCTGAATCCCAATATTCCCGGCGGCCTGGAGCAGATCATCATGAAGGCTATGGCCCAAAATCCCTCTATGCGCTATGCCACGGAGGCCGCCATGCTTTATGACATGGACGAATTCCGCAAGAATCCGGCGATTCTCTTTGACTATAATAATCCCAATACGGATATGGACGCTGCCACCAGATTTACCGGCAGCTCCCGCAAGGAAGAGGAAACCATGGTTCTGCCCAAAACGGCTGCGCAGAAAGCGGCAGCCAAGGCAGAGCCTGCGCGACCCAGAAACAATCAGACGCCCCAAAAGCCTGCCAATCCCAAAAGAAGGCGCAGGGAAGAGGAAATCGTGGAGGAAGATGACCGTTCCGGAAAGGTAGCAACGGTGGCGATCATCCTTTGCGCATTGGTAGCGCTGGTAGCCATCGGTGTATTTGTGTATGCCATGATGAATGGCGGTCTGGGTACGCAGGATGAATTGATGGAAGTGCCATACCTGATTGGCAAAACGCAAGGAGAACTGCAGGATATTGAACTTACCATCCGCGTTGGAGATAAGGATTACAGTGATGTTTACGCTGAGGGCCAGATATATGACCAGAACCCCAAGGCGGGAACCAAGATATCCAAGGGCGGCAATGTGACGATCTACGTGAGCCTCGGCAAGGCTCCGGAAAAGAAGGTCATGGAAGATCTGGTGACCGATGATCTGGATGAAGCAGCTGCCAAGAAGTTTTTGACGGATGTTCTGGGGATCAAGGAAGAGAATATTACCGTCCATTATGAGTCCAGTGCGGTAAAAGCCGAGGGTATGGTTACCCGTACCAATCCCACAAAGGGTGAGGAGCTGCAGGAAGGCCAGAAGGTGGAGATCTGGATCAGCACAGGCAAGGAAGTGCAGATGGAAAAGGTCCCCAATGTGCTGGGCCAGAGCAGGGACAATGCACTGAAGCTTCTCAATGCCAATGGTTTCAAAAATGTCGAATTTGAAGATGTGGAGAGCAACCAGGATAAGGGAATGGTGGTGGAGCAGTCTGAAGCTCCTCAGACGGAGATCGACGTGACCACCCTGATCGTCCTGAAGATCTCTTTGGGACCGGAGGAGACCACCAGTCCCACAGAGCCTCCCGAACCTACGGTGGACCCGGATCTGGTGGATAAGATCGTTACCGTTTTGCTGCCCGATGATTATTCGGAACCCTATACCGTAAGCATCTGGCTGAACGGCGAAAAGCTCCAGTCCCGAGAGATCCCGGTGGGCACTGTGAGTACCCAGTTCAGCTTGACTGGCAAGGGTATTATGGTATTTGAAGTGAGACTGAACGACAGCGAAGACAATAGCTGGCCGTTAGAAGTGGATTTTGATGAGTGAGAAACAAATCGGCCGGATCCTCCGGTCTATCAGTGGATTTTATGATGTGCAGACCCTTTCAGGCGTGGTGACCTGTAAGGCCAGGGGAATTCTCCGTAAAGAAGGCATCAGCCCTCTGACCGGCGATATGGCAGAGATCTCTGTGGAGCGCGGAAAGGGCATGATCGAGCGGATACTGCCGCGGAAGAACAGCTTTGTCCGCCCCGCTGTGGCGAATATTGACGCGCTGATCGTCTTTGCTGCCAATGTTAACCCTGTTACGGAGCCGTTCCTCATTGACCGGGTGGCTGCGATCGCCGGCGACCAGGAGGTGCCTGTGGTCCTGTGCATCAATAAATGCGATCTGGATCCGGCGGCGGATCTTTCCCGGATCTATACCAACGCCGGCTTCCCGGTGATCTGCGCCAGCGCGGAAACCGGTGAAGGCGTGGAGGAGCTCAGAGCGCTGATCCGGGGGAAGCTCACTGCTTTTACGGGAAATTCCGGCGTGGGAAAGAGCAGTATGCTCACCCGCCTGTGCCCGGAACTGGCGCTGCCTACCGGTGAGGTATCGGAAAAGCTGGGCCGGGGACGTCATACCACCCGCCATGTGGAGCTTTACCGGCTGGACGATGACACTTATGTTGCCGATACGCCGGGCTTTTCGTCCTTCGATACGGACCAGATGGAAGTGATCCTGAAAGAGAACCTGCAGTATGCATTTCCGGATTTCGGCGAGTATATCGGCAAATGCCAGTTTCATGATTGCGCACACCGGGCAGAGCCCGGCTGTGCCGTTACAGCGGCGCTGGCAGCAGGAAAAATCGAAAAGACCCGCTATGAAAGCTATCTGCGGCTGTATGACAAGGCCAGCCAGATCAAGCTGTGGGAAATAAAATAGTTCCGGGGATTTTGCAGAAGTTTTCCGGAAATCGTGAAAATAATGTTTGACAAACAGGGCAAAACACATTATAATATCTAAGCATGACTGCGAGGAGGGGAAAATATGCGACTGGGTCTTTCCAAGATCATAGACTGTCCCGGCGCATCAGTTCCTTTTTCAACCAGTGTAGACCTGAGTGATCTTCAGTATGGACAGAGCTTTCCTGTCAGCGAGCCGGTTGAAGCCAGCGGTACGGTACGCAATACCGCCGGGGTTTTGATGATGACCGGATCTATGCACACCACCATTCACGGCGTTTGCGATCGCTGTGCTTCGGATTTTGATTCCTATGTGGAATTTCCGATCGATGTGGTGCTGGTGACTGAGCTTTCCAACGAGGATAACGAAGATGAGGGGGTATTCCCTCTGGAGGCAGATGCGGCCGATTTGGATGAGATCGTTGGCACGATTTTTGTGCTGAATTTGGATTCCAAGCTGCTGTGCAAGCCGGATTGCAAGGGCCTTTGCTGCCGGTGCGGCAAGAACCTGAACGAGGAAAGCTGCGGCTGCCAGAAAGAGATCGATCCCCGTTTTGCTGCTTTGAAGCAGCTTCTCGAGAAGTAAAAACATTAGAATGCTGCAAAAAGCAGTTTGACCAAGGAGGTGTCATCCATGGCTGTCCCTAAGTGTAAAGTGTCCAAAGCCCGCCGCGATACCCGTCGCAGCAATAACAGCAAGCTGGTTGCTCCCAGCGTGTCCGTTTGCCCCAAGTGCGGTGAGCCCGTAATGCCCCACAGAGCTTGCAAGGCTTGCGGTACCTACAATGGCCGTCAGGTCCTGGCCGCCAAGGCTGACTAAGGCAGGAAATGG
>JAZNGJ010000064.1:0-35815 GCA_045576415.1 Faecousia sp.
CCAATGCCATGGCAGAAGAGCAGGGCATGGATCTGGTGAAGATCTCTCCCAACGCCACGCCCCCTGTCTGCAAGATCATGGACTATTCCAAATTCTGCTACGATCAGAAGAAGCGGGAGAAGGATGCCAAGAAGAACCAGAAGGTTGTGGAGATCAAGGAAATCCGCATGAGCCCCAGCATCGACACCAACGACCTGAACACCAAGGTGAAGGCTGCCCAGAAGTTCCTGGCAGACGGCAACCGCGTAAAGGTCAGCGTCCGTTTCCGCGGCCGCGAAATGGCACACACCAATTTGGGTGAGAAATTGCTGATGGACTTTGCTGACGCTTGTGCTGAGACTGCCACTATGGAAAAGAATCCCAAGCTGGAAGGCCGTTTCATGGCTATGTTCCTGACCCCCAAGACAAATAAGTAAAATACCAAAGATTCGGAAGGAGAACCACTTATGCCCAAGGTAAAGACCCACAGCGGTGCTAAGAAGAGATTCAACCTGACTGCCAATGGCAAGGTTAAGAGAGCACACGCTTACAAGAGCCACATCCTCACCAAGAAGACCACCAAGCGTACTCGCCATCTGCGCAGCACCGCTTACGCTGACCAGACCAATGTCAGCGCCATCAAGGAAATGATTCCTTACAAGTAAGTCGAACAGGAGGATATAGAAAATGGCAAGAGTTAAAGGCGCGATGATGACGCGCAAGAGAAGAAATGCTACCCTGAAGCTGGCCAAGGGCTACTGGGGTTCCAAGTCCAAGCACTTTAAGATGGCCAAGCAGCAGGTCATGAAGTCCGGCAACTACGCTTTCGAAGGCCGCAAGCAGAAGAAGCGTACCTACCGTACCATGTGGATCGCTCGTCTGAGCGCTGCTGTCGCTCCCTACGGTCTGAACTACTCCAAGTTCATGAACGGTGTGAAGAAGCCCGGCATCGAGCTGAACCGCAAGAGCCTGTCTGAGATGGCTATCCATGATGCAGCTGCTTTCGCTGCCATCGTTGAGAAGGCTAAGGCTGCTCTGAACTAAGTTTCGCAACTATGACCCTGCCGGATTCGGCAGGGTCCTTTTTGTAAGAGTGTAATGGAAAGATAAATGGTTATTTACAGCAGCAGAATAACCGGTACGACTGTCTTCCGACTACCATGTCATTCCGAGGGCCGTAAGGCCCGTGGGAATCTCCTGGTACAATCTCCGGTCTTGCACAGCACTTTTATGGATGGTACCAGGGGATTGCCACGGGCAGCACAGCTGCCCTCGCAATGACAGTGCTTTCTTTACCTTGCTCTACTTTTTTTGTTGCTGCGCTAAAACATCACTAATTGTTGAGGAGGTGACCAAAATGGAGCTGCAGCACATTGCCCGGCGGGAGGGGCGGCTGTCGTCATTTCTGCTGGAAGAACTGAAAATGTCCACAGGGCTTATGAACCGGCTGAAGTGGAAAGAGGCCATTTTGGTCAACGGAAGGCCGGAGCATACGGACTATGCCGTGAAGCCGGGGGACGCGATCACGGTGTTACTGGAAGAACCGGAACCGGAATACCCGGCAGAGGATGGAGATTTGACCATCCTTTATGAGGACGATCATCTGCTGGCGGTGGATAAGCCTGCTGGGATGCTGATCCATCCCAGCCGCAGCTGCTTCAGCGGCACGCTTGCCAATTATGTTGCAGGCTATTACCGCAAAACCGGTCAGAAAAGTGCGTTTCATCCGGTTACCCGGCTGGATAGGGATACCTTCGGCATTGTCCTGCTGGCGAAAAATTCTCATATCCACAATCTGATGCAGGCAACCACTGTGCAAAAGACCTATCATGCCTATGTGTTCGGGCATCCGGCGGGGGAGCAGGGGATCATCGATGCAGCGATTGCCAGAAAGCCTTTGCCCAGTTTGCTGCGGGAGATTCGTCCGGACGGAAAACCATCTGTGACGGAATATGCGGTGTTGGAGCAGAATGAAAAGTTATGCAAACTTGAGCTGCGCCCTGTCACGGGCAGGACCCACCAGTTAAGGCTGCACTGCGCCTATATGGGCTTCCCGATTCTGGGCGATCCCCAGTACGGCAGCGAGGAAAGCCAAGACTTTTCTGCTGCGGCCGGATTGACCAGTCAGCAGCTTTGCGCCAAGGGGCTGAAATTTGAGCATCCTATGACCGGCGTTTTTTTGTCGCTGGAAAGCAAACTGGCTGTTGTGTGCCACAAGTAATAAAAACGCCGGGCAACACCCGGCGTTTTTGTAATTATGGATCTGCAAGATCCAATTCCCGTTCCAGAATCAGCTGACCGTATTTGTCGTAAAGACAGACCGTAGCCGGAGTACGACACATCGGGGGATACCGGGAGCTGTTTATATCGTTTTTCATGGCATTAACAAGGTGATATTGGTGCGTCAGAGAAACAGTAGCAGATTGCTCATCCGTAAAAGAATCCGTATCCAATTGCTCCTGCCAATTGATCCGAAACAGAAAATAGCCATCCACTTTCCGGTTTGCGGTTACTGTATAGGTCGTTTGGTAAAGCTCCTCGTTGATTACTATGCGGGGAGATGCCACAAGCGTCGCCCTGATAGCTTCGGGGTAATCATCGAAGAGAATGATGGGCAGTTCCTTGTTTTCCTCGCTAAAGGTGGTATAGAAATCACGGCCCAGTATGCTGAGAAATGTCAGATCTCCGGTTTTCTTTTTGCAGAGAACTTGGTCTTTATCCTTGTTCTGCTCTCGGAAGGAGAAATGCTGATAGGCGTAGGTCATGCAAAATTCGTCGGTTTTTGCGATGATAACGGCATCCTGCCCCACGGAATTTACGGACTCTGTGCCAAGGATCGTTGACGGGCCAACAAGGTCGGCCTTTTCCGTCAAACGGAAGGCGCTCCACGGTGTAATTGGGAGATTGCCCTGAATGATGGCAGCCAGCGCCAGCAGAGCAATGAGTGCATAGATCACAGTCTTTGCTTTGCGGGAAAGCTGAGGCTTTTTCTTTTTCATTCTGCGTCACCTCCTGTCAGATCGATCCGCAGCAAAAAAGTATCGTTGGTCTGGCTTCGGATCTCGATCCATTCCACTCCATCAAAATCAGGCGCATAGATGTGAAGATCCATTACCCACGCAAAGGGGGCGGTGTGGCACGCATTGCTGCTATACAAGTAAAATGGCTGCCATGTGTAGTTTTGGCCTCCGTCAATATAGTGATTTCCAAGATTATCCACTGCCACCAGATGGCTGCCCAAGGTGGGTTCCTGCGCCCAGGGCAGGTAATTGGTAATGTGGAGCTGAACGCTCAGACAGTCTTTGTTAGTTTCTTCAAAATTCCATAGAGCACATCTTTTCATCTTGTAGGAATAGCCGCCGAAGGAAGTGCTGTCTGATTGCTCCCAAAGACCCAGTCGGTTACCGTGTTCGCATACTGTGTCCTGATAGGGATCATACGTATAATAGTGCAGCTCATCGTATTCCTGCCCAACCAGATGGACGGCGGTGATCACGACCAGAAGGAGCAGTGCGGCAATGGCCAGTGCCCTTGCGATGGTGTAGGCAAAGCCCCAGAAAGGGCGGTGAATTTGCCCCAGAATAAAGGATAGCTCGTCGGGATCGCCCATGACCTCCAGCGTTTTTTTGACGGCCTCCTCTTCTGTCATACCTTTGGCAAGAAAGGAGTCGCTCCGTTCATCCAGATGCTGCCGCAGCTCCTCGCGTACCGCTTGCCGATCCGGTATGTAACGGATCCGCACGGTAGCAGTGTTGCACCAATTTGTAATTTTCCAATGTCTCATAAGCGTTACCTCTTTTGCCAGCAGCCGTTTTGTCCCGGCGTGAAGGAATGTGTCTCGATCTGATTTCCCTGTGCGTCATACAGCCGAATGGTGACCTCCGGCTTGCCGTCGCCGGGTTCCCGGTACCGGCTGATCAGCTGAGCCATGGCATAATACCATTGCTCGGTGCTTCCCTGGGGCTTTGAAAGGGAAAAGAGGAAGAACCGGTCATATTCGCGGACAGACTCTGCCCGGATGTCCATGGTGCAGAGCTCATCCCGATAGCGGAATGTCACTGTTGTCTCCATTTCTGCCCGGACAGCCTTGGAATTGCGGTCAAAGAGCACCAGCTGCAGGGGGGAAGCGTTGGTCATGGAGACGTTATAAAGCGCGGCGAGTCCCGTTTTGGGGTAGGCCCGGAGGGTATAATTGTCGATCTGGCCCTCTTTGGGATTTGTGTAGAAGCGCCGGTAACCCAAGGGTTGCCGTTGATCCACATAGAGGATATGGCTGTCCTCGGTTTCGGCGATGATCACACTGCGTGGGTATTGCTGACCGTTTGAGAATTCCCCAAGGATCGTACCGGGGCCGACCATATGGGCTCTTTCTGCTCTGCGAAATGCCATTTCTACGGTTTGTGGAGGACTTCCCAAGCCGATATAGATAGTCAACACCAGCAGCAAAGCAAGCAGTAAGTACGCAAGGGCCTTTACGGGGCGGGATACGATGGAACGTTTCTTTTTTCTCACGGCGCGTCACCTCCCGGGATCGGAATACGCATGGTCATGTTTCGGCCATCGCGGGTATAGCAGATCTCGATCCATTCGACACCCCTGAAATCAAAACCGTTCAAACGCGTGTCGCAGACCCAGGAAAAGTGGCCGGTTTGCACCACATCCCGATACAGGGCACTGCCGCTCAGTATCCCATCCAGGGTATAGACGGGGATGTATTCTCTTCCCAGATTGTCGCGGAAAGTTATGTAATAGCAAAAATCCGGGTGATCACACAGGGGAAGGTAGCTGGTAACTTCCAGGCGGAAGTGGAGGGCTTCCTGCGCACCACCCCAGCAGGAAAGCTTCGTCAGCTTCATAATATAGCCGCTGTCACGGTAGGATAGATCTGGTTCTGCGTAATAGAACCGCTGCATACCGGGAGCGGAGATATCGGAATAGGGATCATATGCGTGATTGCTGTAATCCGGCTCTTTGTAAATACTATCTGTTGCAAAGCGAAATCCCTGCCAGACCAGCACAAACAGGAAAACGGGAAGAACAAGGACAAGCAGGATTGTTGAGAAGAAGTGAAAATATCCCCAGAAGGGCCGATGAATGGCGGCAAGCTGAGGCGCGATCTCTTCTGCGCTGCCCATTGCGCGCAGGACTTGCTCCGGGATCTCCTCCTGCGGAATGCCTGCTTTTTCCAAAGCATCGTATTTGTCCTCTACATGCTGCAAAAGCTCCTGGCGTACGGCTTTCCGATCACCAAAATAGCGTATCTTTGATGTAGCATCGTAACACCATTGGGAAAGCTGATGTTTTTCCATGGGCGCATCCTCACGCGCCGGCAAAACCGAGGACGGCGTTGACCTTGGTGGAAAACAGCTGCCATTCCTGCTCCTTATGCTTAAGATACTCCCCGCCGGAGGGGGTCAGCCGGTAGTATTTCCGATCCCGGCCGTTGGGGGCGGTTTGGGTGTAGGACAGGACAAGCTTTTCCTTTTCCAGTGTATGCAGCAGAGGATACAGGGTGCCTTCCTTCAGCTGGAAGGTGTCATCCGAGCGCTTTGCCAGCTCTTCCACCATTTCGTAGCCGTACTTGTCGCCGTCTTTCAGCAGGGAAAGCACCAGCATGGGGGTGCTGCCGGACATTAAGCTTTTTTCGATGTTCATAAAGGTACCTCCTTATACCTAGATTATCTAGGTTTATTATACATAGACTATCTAGGTATGTCAAGAAAAATATCTCCCCTCCTGCAGGAGGGGAGACGGATTCAAATGACGGGGGTGTAGTTTACAATGATGCTCAGCTCCTTGAGCTTGGAAACATCCGCAATGGGATTGCCGCTGGCATCCACGCGGATCATACTGTGGCAGGAAGCCAAGGCATCGATGGATTCGATGCTGTTGTAATCTACGATCACCGTATTCAGGTTTATCAGTCCTGCTAAAGCTTCGATTTCCGTCAGCTTGTTATAGGCTGCGCTGAGATGCACAAGTGCGCAATTCTTGCTCCACTGCGGCAGGGCTTCGATTTCGTTATAAGAGATGTCCAGATACTGCAGACCCGACAGCGTGGACAGGGTGGAGATATCCAGAATCGTGTTGTTCGACAAGATCAGCTCCTTCAGCGTGCTGATCTGCGCAAGCAAGTCAACTTCTGTAAGTGTGTTTTTTCCGGCATTCAGATAGGAGAGGTTTTTCAGATCCTCCAGACCGGACAGGCTGCCGATGGAATTGTTGGATATATTCAAGCTTTCCAAAGCGGTGCATCCGGCAAGCGGTACGATGGAGGCCAGGGAATTGTAGGAAACATCCAGCGTCTTGAGGCCGGACAGCGGGCTCAGATAGCTGAGATTGGTCAGCGCGTTGCGGGAAAGATCCAGTGTCTGCAGATTGGACATGAACGACAGCGCGGAAACATCCCGGATGGCATTGTCACTTAGGTTCAGGTACTGCAGATTCTGAGCGCCGGCAAGATTCTGAATATTGGAAAGGTAACAGTCCGAAAGGGTAAGCTCCGTCAGATTGGGCAGGGAAGCGATGACGGAAAGATCCTGAGCGGATACGGCTGTGGAGCTTATCTGCAAACGCTGCAGTGAAGTCAGTGCGGACAGGATCTGCAGGCCGGAGGCACTGCTGTTTTCAATGGTGAGCTCTGTCAGATAGGGGAAATACTGCAGATCCGCAAGATCTGCGGTGGAAGCGGGCAGGGTCAGAGAAGTAATGGTCCACAGGTCGCTGGTAAGCATCTGATCCTCCGCGGTCAGTCCCAGCTTCTGACGAACCAGAGCGTCCAGCGTACTGTCGGACAGGGTCACCGTTTCGATCACACCGCCTACGGTATAGCCGAATACGGAAAGGGGACTGACAAGACCGTTCTCTCCGATGGACAGGGCGTAGATGGTGTTTTCACCGGCGGACAGCGGGACACCGTCTTGGTACGCATCTTCGTGAATAGAGGGGTATTCACCGTCGTTGGAGGCATAGAGCTTTCCGGAGGTGCCTTCGATCGTAACATGGATATACTGACTGTAGAATCCGGGAGCGGGGGTGGCGATAGGAGCGGCGGGACGAAGGGAATCCAGCTGGGCTTTCAGCTCGGGATCGGATACATGGTCCAGCATGGTCACGGCGTCATATAGCTTGTTCTGCTCCACATATGTATTGCACAGGGCGATATACAGCTCCACGGAGGCATCAGCGGCAATGGCGTTGGACAGGGTGTACTCTGCCTTGGAGTAATTGTTGTTTGCCTTAAATTGCTCTGCCAGCTCGATGGCAACATCCTGACTGTTGCCGGACTGACGGTAGGCGGTATTATAGAACCATGCGGCAACGCTGTGATGGCCCTGCTGTTCAAAAAAGCGGGCCTGCCGCAGCAGCATATCCTTGGTAAAGCCCTGATCATAGACGAACAGATACCATACGATGCTGCAAAGGGTAACGATTACAAGCAGGATCGGTAAAATGCGCTTAAAGGAAGATCTCATATTTGCACTCCGTTTCGAGGGGTTCTGACACAAATTATACTTCTACAGTCGAACGATGTCAAGAACTGGGATAAATTTGGAAATGATTTCGGCGGAATACGGCAGGTTCTTTCCGTACAGGCTGATAAAATAACGGCAGGAGGGATGTGCATGAAACGGAACCGAATGCAGCTTCTGGCTGCCTTTTTGATGGGGGTGCTGATGCCTGCACTGGCCATGCGGATCGGACAGACTGTGGCGGTTGCCGGTCCGGAGCCGCCGGAGCAAAGCCAGACCGTCCCCTCGGATACCTTTGTGACCCAAGGTACTAAGCCATCATCTGTTGTGATCCCGGTGCTGCTGGAGGCGCATACACTGCGCATGATGGAGCTGGATGAATACCTTCTGGGTGTGGTGCTGGCAGAAATGCCTGCAAATTTTGAATTGGAGGCGCTGAAAGCCCAGGCGGTGGCCGCCCGAACCTGTGCGCTCCAGTGTACCCGGGAAGGCGTAAAGCATCCGGGAGGCGCGGTTTGCGGAGATTCCAAATGCTGCCAGGCCTATATGGAGCCTGCGGCATATCTGAATGACGGCGGCTCTGCGGAAAATGTGGACAAGGTACGCCGTGCGGTGGAAGAAACCACGGGGGAAATCCTGACCTATCAGGGGGAATTGATCCAGGCAACCTATTTTTCCTGTTCCGGCGGAAGGACGGAGGATGCGGTGGCCGTCTGGGGAGCGGATGTGCCGTATCTGAAATCGGTGGACAGCCCCGGCGAGGAGCATGCCGATATTTACGCCAATTCCGTTACCTTTTCCTCTGAATCGTTTTCAGCCTGTCTGGGGCGTACGCTCAGCGGAAAGTGCGCAGATTGGCTGGGGGCGGTGACTTACACCCGGGGCGGCGGTGTCGCCACCATGGTGATTGCGGGAAAGACCTATACCGGCACGGAGCTTCGGGAGCTGCTGTCGCTGAATTCAACAGCGTTTCAAATGGAAGCGGACGGCGACTGGATCACCGTGACCACCTCGGGGAAGGGGCACCGTGTCGGGATGAGCCAGTACGGCGCGGACGCTATGGCAAAAAACGGCAGTACATACGAAGGTATCCTTGCCTATTACTATCGGGGAACAAGAATTGACAAAGTGGATTCGCTGCGGTAAAATATCGTAAAAACAGACATAAGGAGGGATCCTATGCCCATTCGGATTCCCAATGACCTTCCTGCTACCGCCGCGCTGCAGCAGGAAAATATATTCGTTATGACCCAAAACCGGGCCAGTACCCAGGATATCCGTCCGCTGGAGATCGTGCTGCTGAATCTAATGCCCACGAAGATCGTAACGGAGACCCAGCTCAGCAGGCTTTTGGGAAATACGCCCCTGCAGGTGAATCTGGAGCTGATGCATACCAGCACCCACAAAGCGAAAAATGTGTCCGAAGAGCATATGCTCTCCTTTTACAAGAGCTTCGATGAGCTGAAGCACCGAAAATTCGACGGCATGGTCATCACCGGCGCGCCGGTAGAAAAAATGGAATTTGAGCAGGTGGACTACTGGGAGGAATTGTGTGCCATTATGGAGTGGAGCAAGACCCATGTCCATTCCACTTTCCATATCTGCTGGGGTGCGCAGGCAGGGCTTTACTACCATTACGGCATCGGAAAGCGGCCGCTGCCGGAGAAAATGTTCGGTGTGTATCCCCATAAAGCCGATTATAAGCGGGCAATATTGCTGCGGGGCTTTGACGATATTTTCTGGGTGCCCCATTCCCGGCATACCACGGTTGCGCGGGCAGATGTGGAAGCGGTACCGGAGATCAAGATTCTGGCGTCGTCGGAAGAAGCCGGCGTTTATGCCATGATGACCGATCAGGGAAAGCAGATCTTTGTCACCGGCCATTCCGAGTACGATCCGGAAACGCTGGAAACCGAATATCTGCGGGATAAAAATCTGGGGCTGCCGATCTCTGTTCCCAAGAACTATTACCCCAATGACGATGATACCAAAGAGCCTATGGTCCGCTGGAGAGGCCATGCCAATCTGCTGTTTTCCAATTGGCTCAATTACTTTGTCTACCAGACAACGCCCTATGATATTATGGATATCGGCGGAGAAAACAGAAACGGATAATGCATCAACGGCAGGCACAAAAAGCGTCTGCCGTTTTGCGGTGTTGAAAGAAAAACGAAAATATGCTAAAATAAAACCGGAACATATTTGCTCGCACAGGCATATTCTATTTGCGGTTACTTGGAAAGGAGGCGCGGTTATGGATTTGATAATTGACGGGAGAATGGTATCTGCCAAACCCGGCCAGACTCTGCTGGATCTGATCCGGCAGCTGGGATTTGTGACAGGAACGCTGTCCGATGATCCTCTGGCGGCAAAGATAGCCGGAGAGATCTTTACACTGAATTACATTCCGGTCCGTCAGAAGGACGCGGATCCTGAGCGGCCCTCGATCCGCCGCGCCATGGCATCCTCCGGTGGTGTGGTGCACCTGCTGCGCTATGCAGATCCCACCGGAAAGGACGCCTATGTCCGCACTGCACAGTTTGTTATATTTTTGGCACTGCGCCAGCTGTGGCCCAATGCTTCGGCGAAAATGAACCAGACGGTGGGAGCAGGACTGTATGTATCCGTCAGCGGGGCAGAAAATTTCTCTGCGGAAGCACTGAAGCAGCAGATCCAAAGGATCGTGGCGCAGGATATACCCCTGTTGCGCCGCAGGATATCCACAAAGGAAGCCATCGGCTATTATAGCCGGCAGGGTCAGCCGGATAAGGCCCGGCTGCTCCGGTGGCGAAATTCGGAGACCTTTGACATTTATGCCCACGAAGACTTTGCGGATTATTTTTACGGCGAACTGGCACCGTCCACAGGGTATCTGCGGGTGTGGGATATCAGACCGGCAGAGGGGGGCTTTATGTTCATTTTTCCCGATGATCAGAAACCGGATCAAGTGGCGGCGTACCAGCAGATGCCCAATTTCTTCGGCGTATTTGCTGAGGGAAAGCAGTGGGGACAGCTGATGCAGTGTGAAACCGTATCGGATCTGAATGAGCTGGTGCAAAACGGTCAGATCCGTCAGCTGATCCGGGTCAATGAAGCGCTGCACGAAAAGCGGTATGCGCAGGTGGCGGATATGATCTGCGGCGCAGGCGCACAGGCGGTGATGCTCGCCGGGCCCAGCTCCTCCGGCAAGACTACATCGGCAAACCGTCTGGCCACACAGCTGCAGGTACATGGCAAGAAACCCATTCTGATGAGCCTGGACGATTATTACATCGACCGGGATAAAATACCCCCGGGGCCCGACGGGAAACTGGATTTGGAGCATATCAATACCATTGATACAGAGCTGTTTGCCCGGAACCTGCGGGATATACTGGAAGGGGAGCGGGTAGAGATCCCGACTTTCAACTTCAAGACCGGAAAGCGGGAGTGGAACCGCCATTTTCTGCAGCTGCAGAAAGATTCGGTGATCATCGTGGAGGGACTGCACGCGCTGAATCCGGTGCTGCTGCCGAAGGACATGGACCCCGGAAAAGTATTCCGGCTGTATGTCAGCCCCCTGCTTCCGCTGAATCTGGATGACCACAACCGGATCCCCACCAGCTATTTGCGGCTGCTGCGGCGGATCGTGCGGGATTATGAAAGCCGGGGAACCTCCGTTCAGCGTACCATCGCCATGTGGGATTCTGTCCGGCGGGGTGAGAAGCGGTGGATCTTCCCCTATCAGGAAAATGCGGATGTGATCTTCAACAGCTCCACGCTGTATGAGCTGGCGGTGCTGAAAAAGCATATCTTCCCCCTGCTGACAGCAGTGCAGCCGGAGGATGAAGCCTATGACGAAGTGCGTGCCATTGTCAAGATCCTCAATTATGTTCAGGAAGCGGATGTGGATGACGAGATCCCGCCCACCAGTCTGGTGCGGGAGTTTATCGGCGGCAATTCCTTTTATCGCTAAAGCAATGGGCGGCAGTTAAAACTGCCGCCCGAATTTTACAGTTTGGAATAGGTTTTGTCCAGAAAACGCTGGGAATTGACCAGTGCCCGCTTGTGAGTGCCCTTGCCGATCTCGCCGGCCTCATCAAAGGCCCGCAGGGCAAAGGTGATGATCTTGCCTTCCACGGCAGTGACTTCTGCTTCCGCCCGGACTTCCATACCCACGGGCGTGGCGGAAATGTGCTGAATATTCAGCTCAATGCCGACAGTGGTTTCGTTTTCCTCCAAGCCCTCTGCAATGGCTTCACAGGCAGCACCCTCCATCAGTGCCACCATGCAGGGCGTGGCGTAGACCAGCAGGCTGCCGGAACCGACTTCCAGAGCGGTATCCTCCCGCTCTGCCAGCGTGGATACTTCGCCTTTCATTCCAATTTCGATTTTCATAATGAATCACATCCCTTCTAATGCACAATATATCCCAGAATGGAACTGCTGTCAACAAAATGGTTGCTATTTTTATTCAGCCGATTTATAATAGAGACACTAAAAAATAGAGGAGGGTCACATATGGCCGCCAATGAAAAACTGAATTTGACAATGCTGTGCGATTTCTACGAGCTGACCATGGGCTATGGCTACTTTGAGAAAGGCTACAAGGATCGGATCACTTATTTTGATCTGTTTTTCCGCCGTTGTCCCGATGGCGGCGGCTTTGCCATTGCCGCCGGTCTGCAGCAGATCATCCAGTATATTCAGGATCTGCACTTCAGCCCTGAGGATATCGAATACCTGCGGGGCAGAAAGCTGTTTTCCGAGGAATTCCTGCAGTATCTGGCAAACTTTAAGTTTACCGGTGATATCTGGGCCGTGCCGGAAGGAACGCCCATTTTCCCCAAGGAGCCCATCATCACGGTGCGCGCTCCGGCTATCGAGGCTCAGCTGATCGAAACCTTTTTGCTTTTGTGCATCAACCACCAGAGCCTGATCGCCACCAAGGCCAACCGTGTGGTTCGGGCGGCTCAGGGCAGAACCGTTCTGGAATTCGGCTCCCGCCGGGCACAGGGTTCGGATGCTGCCATTCTGGGCGCCAGAGCTGCATACATCGGCGGCTGCCACGGTACAGCCTGCACCATTTCCGATCAGCTTTACGGCGTTCATGCCGGCGGGACCATGGCCCATGCCTGGGTGCAGATGTTTGATACGGAGTATGAGGCCTTCAAGACCTACTGCGAGATCTATCCCGAGAACGCTACACTGCTGGTGGATACCTACAATACGCTGAAGTCCGGTGTGCCCAACGCCATCCGCGTATTTAACGAGGTCCTAAAGCCCAAGGGTATAACCAAGTGCGGTATCCGTCTGGACTCCGGCGATATGGCCTATCTGACCCAGAAGGCAAGACAGATGCTGGATGAAGCCGGCTGGACGGAGTGCAAGATCTCGGTTTCCAATTCTTTGGATGAGTATATCATTCAGGATCTGCTGCGGCAGGGTGCCAAGATCGATATGTTCGGCGTGGGCGAGCGGCTGATCACTGCCAGAAGCGAGCCTGTGTTCGGCGGCGTGTACAAGCTGGCAGCTGTGGAAAATGACGACGGAACCATCACCCCCAAGATCAAGATTTCCGAGAATATCGGAAAGATCACAAATCCCCATTTCAAGAAGCTCTACCGTTTTTACGGCAACGATACCGGTAAGGCCATCGCGGACTATCTGTGCGTTTACGATGAAACGGTGGATGATAGCTGTGATATGGAGATCTTTGACCCTGAAGCCACATGGAAGACCAAGACGGTGTACAATTTCACCGCCAAGGAACTGCAGGTGCCTATTTTCCAAAACGGCAAGCTGGTTTACGAATGTCCCAGCCTGCAGGAGATCCGCGCCTACTGTATGGAGCAGGTGGACACGCTTTGGGACGAAGTCAAGCGTTTTGACAATCCCCATACCTACTACGTGGACTTGAGCCAGAAGCTGTGGGATATCAAGTACAACCTGCTGAAGAACAATGGTAAGGCGTAATTCTGCCTCTTCCATTGCGCTTGGGGGAATTCTGGCAGCGCTTGCAGTGGTGATCCTCAGCATGGGCACGCTGATTCCTGTTGCCACATTTGTTTGTCCGGTGCTGTGTATGGTGCTTCTGAATGTGGTTCTGAAGCGTTGCGGAAACCGGATCGGCTGGGCGTGGTACTGCGCTGTGGCGATCCTCGGCGCATTGCTTGCACCGGATAAGGAAGCGGCTGCGGTGTTTGCGTTTTTAGGATACTATCCTATCATCAAGCCGAAAATGGATGTGCTGAAGGCAAAATGGCTGTGGAAGCTGCTGTATTTCAACGCGGCGATCCTTGCAATGTACTGGCTGCTGATGCACCTACTCGGCATGGTGCAGATCGCGGAGGAATTTGCGGAGCTGGGAACGGTTATGACCATTGTTACCTTGCTTTTGGGAAATATCACTTTCTTTTTGCTGGACCGGCTGCTTGGGATGCGCTTTCGGTTCGGAAAGTAGGCTGCAATGGAAAAAACATGGAAGGTCTATATGCTCCGCTGCGGTGACGGAAGTCTGTATACCGGCATTGCGGTGGATGTGCAGGCAAGACTTGCCACCCATCGCAGCGGCAAGGGTGCCAAATATACCCGGGGAAGAGGACCTCTGGAACTGGTGTATACGGAACAATGTCCAGATAAAGGGACTGCCCTCAAGCGGGAGCTTGCCATCAAGGCGCTGCCCCGGGAAGAAAAGCTAAAGTTGCTCCAAAAATAATGCAAGGGCGCGTGCGGCAGCACGCGCCCTTGCTAGTATCATTGCAGTTTGACTTATACTTTTCTCATCCTTAATACAATAGCAGGAGGAATATCATACCAGTCGAACTCACGAATATTATTTGGCTTCTGAAATACAGGTTCCTCAATCCTATCAAGAACGAAGCCTACCGCAAAACAGTCATTTAATATCATGCTCAGCGGACGGTGGAAATGATACGCTTTTTTATTGTTGTTTGCAAGAACATAGGTTTCATGTAACTTTGGCTCAATGTATTCATAAGTTTGAATTCCTGTAAGAAGCTCTCTTTCACCACTATAATCGTTTACCACTGTGATTTTCCGCATATTTGGCGTTTGAAAGCAAGGATGTATTCCTGAGAAGACAAAGATACCACCGTCGGGTAACATATCATAAACTGCCTGCAATAAGGGGCGGATATCGGATATATCCATTACTGCCATATTGGACACAGCTTTATCAAAGGGCTTATCGCTTTGGAGTTTTATCAATTCGTCGTATTTCGTTGCGTCTGCAACTTGATAGTTAATAAAATATGTGCTGTCCTTACTTCTTTCTTTAGCATACTTTATCAGTTCTGCACTGTAATCAAATGCGGTTACTTGTACCCCAAGCTCAGCTAAGTAACGGGAGAAATTGCCGTTTCCGCATGCAACATCTAAAATATGTTCGTCTTTTTGAGGATTCAACAATTTTAATGTCGATGGACGGATGATTTCACGGTGGAAACTGTTACTCTCGTTACCCATTCGCTTGTCCCAATCTGCGGCTAGCTCATCCCACAGGCAACGACTTTGATTGTTGATATCTTTCATTGCACACCTCCAAAAGAAAAAATGGAATGACATTATAGCATAATAAGTTAATCTGAGTCAAGATTTCTGTCAATCGTTTTCCGACTAGATTATATCAAAATAAGCAAGGGTGCGTTTTGCAACGCACCCTTTGATACATTTATTTTGCAACTGCTTCGATGACCTGCTCAATGAAGTCGTCTGTCTGGATAAATTCGTGGGTACCGGGAAATACGCAGGTGTCGAACCAGTCGATACGGCCGTAGATCTGCTGCGAAAGCTGACGCAGACGGTCAAATTCGGCTTCCGCATATTTAACATCGAACATTCCGTCCTGGTCGCCGACCGCGATGCGCAGACAGCGGGGATAGATCAGCATAGCAGCTTCCGCATCAAGGAATTTCGCGGCACTGCCCATCCATGTCCAGTCGATCCAAGCGTACTGATCCCGCTTATTGTAGAAAGAGCAGGAAAGCGCTGCTTTGATCCGGGGCTCTGCCGCAGCGGTGAACAGTGTGTAGAAGCCGCCATAGGACAGGCCGATCATGCCCAGATGGTTTTCGTCGGCGATCCCTGCTTCACAGAAGGTGTCCAGAGACTTGATGATGCAGTAGATTTCCAGCGCGGTGATGGAACCGCCCAGCTGCTTCAGCTGCGCGTCAATGGGATTCCGGTCATTCCGCTTAAAACCGTCGGTTTCGTAATCGTCGGACCACAGCAGAAGCTGGGGTGCAAAAACATTGGCGCCATGGTTGAAGATCCGCTCGGTCATGTCATTGTAGTTGGCAGTGTTGCCTTCAAAGAAGCCGCTGCAGACCTCGGGGGAGCCGGAGCCGCCATGCTGGGCAATGAGGAAGGGGTGAACCTTTTCGTCCTTGTGCAGGAACAGCAGGCCGGTAAAAGGAACGGTGTCCAGCACGGTAACGGTGGCGCGGTAAATGACCTTTTTTTCATCCTCAAAGAGGAGAATTTTGGAAAGGGAAGCTTTGCTGTCCATGCAGCGCTGGCAGTTTAGGGGGAAGCCAAGCATATTCCTGAAATCCCCACGGTATTTTTTGGGATCTTGAGCGATACCGGAAATGTATGCTGTCCGGGCCTGTTCCTGCTGCTTGTAGCCCTCCGCAATGAACTCTTTGATGCCGGCAACATATGCTTCCTTGAAGCTGCGGGCGTCATTTCGCTGTTCAAAGTATCCAAACATGGCATTCTCCTTAAACCTTTTGCTCGCAGTAGATGCAACGGTGGATGCCGGCTGCTTTGTCGGTGATTTTAGCGATCTGGGGCAGCTCCTGCTCCACAGCGGTGATACACTTGGGGTTGATGCAGGTGCGGTCGTAAACCAGATCTGTGGTATCGATGGCTTCTTTCTGTCCGTCCTCGGCTTCCTTCAGAAGCTTGAGGATCAGCGCCATGCGCATGAACTTGCCGTTCAGTGCCTGCCGGAAATAGGCAGCTCTGGGATCGTCGTCAACCTTGACACTGATCTCATTGACCCGGGGCAGGGGATGCAGCACGCACATTATTTTCTTGGCAAGGGCCATTTTTTCTGCGGTAAGAATGTAGCTGTCCTTCAAGCGCTCGTAATCCCAGGGATCGTCGAAGCGCTCCCGCTGGATCCGGGTCATGTACAGCACATCCAGCTGAGGCATGGCTTCTTCCAGAGAGGTGACTTCGGAGTAGGGGATGTTGTGCCGTTCCAGTACATTATAGCGGACAAAGCCGGGGATCTTCAGCTCGTTGGGGGAGATAAGCACGAATTTGATGCCCTCATAACGGCTCATGGCCTCGATGAGAGAATGGACAGTCCGACCGTACTTCAGATCGCCGCACAGACCGATGGTCAGGTTGTTCAACCGCCCCATTTCCCGGGAAATGGTCAGAAGGTCAGCCAGAGTCTGGGTGGGGTGGTTGTGACCGCCGTCGCCGGCATTGATGAAGGGGATCGTTGCAGCCTGAGAAGCAACGAAGGGCGCGCCCTCTCTGGGGTGGCGCATGGCGGCGATGTCCGCATAGCAGCTGATCATTTTGGCGGTGTCAGCCACGCTTTCGCCCTTGGCGGCGGAGGAAGAGGAGGCTTCGCTGAAGCCGAGGACGGTGCCACCCAGTCCCAGCATGGCAGCTTCAAAGCTGAGCCGGGTGCGAGTGGAGGGTTCGTAGAAAAGGGTTGCCAGTTTTTTGTAGCGGCAGGCCTCCCGGTAGTTTTCGGGATGGGCAATAATGTCTTTCGCGGTGGAGATGAGCTGATCCAGCTCTTCTACGCTGAAATCCAGAATGCTGATCAGACTTCTCATATCACTTCGCTCCGTTCACGGCAAGATAATTCTTGATCCGGGTCACATTTTCTTCGTTGGCGGGGTCTTCTTCCAGATACTCGATGATGTCGTAAACATCGATAACGGAGTAAACGGGGAAGCCGAACTGCTCCTCGATCTCCTGCATGGCACCCTTTTCGCCCTGACCCTTTTCTTTCCGGTCCACCATGATGAAGGTGGCGATGACCTTGGAGCCTTCCAGATGCTTCAGGATCTCCATGCTCTCCCGGATGGCGGTACCGGCGGTGATCACATCTTCAATGATGACGATCTCTTCACCTGGCTGGGGTACATAACCGACAAACACTCCGCCTTCGCCGTGATCCTTGACTTCCTTGCGGTTAAAGAAGAAGGGAAGATCCAGACCCTTTTTGCTCAGGGCGACGGCTGCGGAGATGGACAGGGAAATGCCCTTGTAGGCAGGTCCGTAGAGGACGGACTTTTCATTGCCAAGCTTTTCCTCGTAGGCTCTTGCGTAGAATTCGCCCATTTTGGTGATCTGGTCGCCGGTCTTGATCATGCCGGCATTCACAAAATAGGGGATCTTGCGGCCGGACTTGGCGGTGAAATCGCCGAATTTCAGAACACCTGCACCCTGCAGGAATTCAATAAACTCTCTTTTGTAAGCTTCCATATCTTTCTCCTTTAATGGTTCAGTTATAGCTTTGCGGCTTGTTGACGGATGATTCTTTCTACCTGAGCAGCGCAGACAGAGGCACCATCCGAAGTCAGATGAATATGATCGCTTGCTAAAATATAGCGCGGAATGTCTGTGACAATCTGGGAGTGAAGATCATTGATCACAACTCCTAGTTTTTTTAGCTCAGGAACGAGGGCTTGATTATAGGCAATAATCTCAGAATTGGTTATGGTTGGATTCGTATTTCGTACAGGGGTTGTAGTGGCAAAAATCACGATCTTAGAGCACTCAAGCAGATGTTTGGCAATACGAACCATTGTGTCAATGTAGAATTCCAGAGGAGTCATGGGTCCATCCTGAAACCAGTGATTCACATCCCAAAGACCATTATTCCAGTGAATAATGTCACTATCTTTAATTTGGGAAGACCATCCGTCCCAGTCATCATCACTCAAATGCTGATAGGTATACTGAGCATAGCGGCAATTGTCATTGGGCTGCCAGACTTCAAACCCTTCACCAAGCATTTCTGCGACACGTGAGCCATAGCCCATCCGGATGGAATCACCCAGAAGTACGACCTTCTTCATCGTGATTACCCAACAAATTCAGCCACGCAGCGCTCGTAAGCGGCAACGGGATCAGCGGCAGCGGTGATGGGACGGCCCACCACAATATAGTCAGAGCCGATGGCCTTAGCAGCGGCGGGAGTCATGACCCGCTTCTGGTCGCCCACATTGCCGTCAGCGAAGCGGACACCGGGGGTAATGGTCAGGAAATCCTTGCCGCACAGGTCGTGGACCTTGCCGGCTTCCAGCGGGGAGCAGACGATGCCGTCCAGGCCGGATTCCTCGGCGCACTTGGCATAATGCATGACCACCTCGTCAATGGGCGCGTGGATCATCAGATCATTTTCCATGCTCTGCTGATCGGTGGAGGTCAGCTGGGTCACGGCGATCAGCAGGGGACGGCTGCCGTCGGGGCGGGTCAGACCTTCCAGCGCGGCTTTCATCATGTTCTTGGTTCCGGCGGCGTGGAGGTTGGTGATGTCCACATCCAGATTGGAAAGGACCGCCATGGCCTTCTTGACGGTGTTGGGAATGTCGTGCAGCTTCAGATCCAGAAAGATCTTGTGGCCCCGTGCCTTGATCTCGCGAACAATGCTGGGGCCTTCTGCGTAGTACAGCTCCATGCCGATCTTCACAAAGGGCTTGCGTCCGGTAAATTTGTCCAGAAATGCAAAGGTTGCCTCCGCGGAGGAAAAATCACATGCTACGATTACGTCCTTACCCATTACTTTACGCCTCCTATGATATCACTTAGATTCTCAATTCTATACTTTTCCATGACCTCCGGCAGATCCCGGACGATATCACGGCAGATATACGGATTTACAAGGTTGGCAGCGCCCACTTCCACTGCGGTGGCGCCTGCCAGCATCATTTCCACTACATCCTCGGCACTGGATACACCGCCCATGCCCACTACGGGAATCTTGACGGCATTTGCTACCTGATAGACCATCCGCACTGCTACCGGAAAAATGGCAGAGCCGGAGAAACCGCCCATTTTGTTGGCGATAACGGGCTTGCGGGTACGCAGGTCGATGCGCATACCGAGAAGGGTGTTGATCAGGCTGATGCCGTCAGCGCCGGCATCCTCGCAGGCCCTGGCGATGGAAACGATGTCGGTGACATTGGGAGAAAGCTTGATGATGACCGGCTTTTTGGTGACGGCCTTGACGGCTTTGGTAACTTCCGCGGCAGCTTCCGGCTGGGTGCCGAAGCTCATGCCACCGCCGTGAACATTGGGGCAGCTGACATTCACTTCCAGCCAGCCAACCTGATCTTCTTTGTCCAGCCTTTCGCAGGTGTAGGCATAGTCTTCTACGGAAAAACCGGAAACATTGGCCATAACCGGCTTGTGGAAGCACTGTTTCAATTTGGGAAGCTCTTCAGAAATGACCTTTTCCACACCGGGGTTTTGCAGACCCACGGCATTGATCATACCGGATGTACACTCGGCGATTCGGGGTGTGGGGTTGCCGAAACGGGGATCTTTTGTAGTGCCCTTGAATGAGAAGGTGCCCAGTTCGTTGATGTCATAGAGCTCTGCAAATTCATAGCCGTAACCAAAGGTGCCGGAGGCGGGGATCACGGGATTGCTTAGCTCAATGCCGCATAAGTTTACACTCAATTTTCCCATAAGATCTCCTCCTTCTTCATCACGGGGCCTTCCTTGCAGATCCGCTTGTAGCCGGTGAGGGTCTTGCAGCTGCAGCCCATGCAGGCGCCAAAGCCGCAGCCCATCCGCTCCTCAAAGCTCATCTGGCCGGAGGTCTTGGATGCCTGATAAACGGCCTTCAGCATAGGCTCCGGACCGCAGGTGTAGAAGTAGCTATAGTCCATGCCCTCCAGCGCGGTGGTGACGAAACCCTTGATGCCGTAGCTGCCGTCTACGGTGGTGACGCAAACCTCGCAGCCCAGATTTTTGAATTCTTCTTCGTAGAAGATCTCGGATTTTGTGTTAAAACCGAGAATTACGGAAACTTTTTTACCCTCTGCGATCAGCTTCTTAGCAAGGTTATACATGGGGGGGACGCCCACACCGCCGCCCAGCAGAACGGGGCGGTCACCGCTTAAGGAAAGATCGTAGCCGTTGCCGAGACCGGTGAGAATATCCAGCTTTTCACCTGTCACCATGGCCGCCATCTGTTCCGTACCCTTGCCGACCACTTTGTAGACAATGGTCAGCGTCTTTTCGTCATAATCACAGACGGAAATGGGGCGGCGGAGGAACTTTCCGGAAAGCTGAATATTGACAAACTGGCCGGGTGCAGTGATGGCGGAGGTATCTCCGCCAAGCACCATTTTATAAACGCTGTCCGTCAGCGCTTCGTTGCTGACGATGGTGAAAATACTTTGCTTCATGATTTTCTCCTTTGCAGCGGCGGGAGCAAGCCCCCGCCCTACGGCGTATATTAAGCATCAATCGTAGAGATGGTCAGCGTGGGCACTTCCAAAACATCCAGCAGGACCTCCACGGTATCCAGTGCGGTGAACATGGTCACATTGTACTCCGTAGCGATCTGACGGATCTGGAAGCCGTCTGCCTGATCGCCACCGGGATCCCGGGTGTTGATCACATAGGCGATGTGCCCCTGCCGCAGGGCATTGGGGATCTCGTCGCTGCCATCGCTGATCTTGGTAAGCTTGTGGGTACGGATTCCGTTTGCTTTCAGGAACTGGGCGGTACCTTCGGTTGCCTCAATGTTGAAGCCCAGCTTGTAGAACCGGCGGATCAGAGGCAGTGCCTCTTCCTTGTCCTTATCGGCGATGGTTGCCAGCACAGTGCCGTAGTTCTGCAGATGCATACCGGATGCCTGCAGTGCCTTGAAGAGGGCGCGGTTCAGGGTTTTGTCGTAGCCGATGGCTTCGCCGGTGGACTTCATTTCGGGAGAGAGGTAAGCATCCAGACCACGGATCTTATTGAAGGAGAACACAGGCGCCTTGACATAGAAGCGCTCCTTCTCGTCGGGATAGATATCAAACAGACCCAGCTCCTTCAGGCTCTTGCCCAGAATAACTTCGGTGGCGATGTCTGCAAGGGAGTAACCGGTGGCCTTGCTGAGGAAGGGGACGGTACGGGAAGAACGGGGGTTGACCTCAATGATGAATACATTGTCGTCCTTATCCACGATGAACTGAATGTTGAAAAGACCCACGATGCCAATACCCAGACCCAGCTTCTTGGCATACTGCAGGATAATGCCCTTGACCTTGTTGGAAATGGAGAAAGAGGGGTAGACGGAGATGGAGTCGCCGGAGTGGACACCGGTACGCTCGACCAGTTCCATGATGCCGGGGACGAATACATTGATACCGTCGCAGATGGCGTCGATCTCCACCTCGCGGCCTTCGATATACTTGTCCACCAGAACGGGTTTGTCCTCGTCGATCTCAACGGCGGTCTTCAGATAGTGGCGCAGCTGATCCTCGTTGGCGACGATCTGCATAGCGCGGCCACACAGAACGAAGCTGGGACGCACCAGAACAGGATAGCCGATCTCAGCAGCGGCAGCGATGCCGTCCTCGATCTTGGTGACGGCCTGTCCCTTGGCACGGGGAATGTTCAGCTCGTTCAGCAGGTTTTCAAATGCGTTGCGGTCCTCAGCCCGGTCAATAGCGGCGCAGTCGGTGCCGATGATCTTGACACCCCGGTCCGTCAGCGGCTGGGCAAGGTTGATGGCGGTCTGGCCGCCAAGAGATGCCACAACACCCTCGGGCTTTTCAAACTCGATGATGTTCATCACATCCTCGGGAGTCAGCGGCTCGAAGTACAGCTTGTCAGCGGTGGTGTAGTCGGTGGAAACGGTTTCGGGGTTGTTGTTGATGATGATGGCCTCGTAACCGGCCTTTTTGATGGTCATGACCGCATGGACGGTGGAGTAGTCGAATTCCACGCCCTGACCGATACGGATGGGGCCTGCGCCCAGAACCACGATCTTCTTCTTGTCCGTCAGAACGGATGCATTCTCGCCGGTGTAGGAGGAGTAGAAGTAGGGGATATAGGCACCGGTGTGGCAGGTATCCACCATGCGGAACACGGGGAACAGGTTGTGCTCTTTGCGGAAGTTATACACATCCAGCTCGGTGCACTTCCACATTCTGGCGACATATTTGTCACTGAAGCCCATCTTCTTGGCAGCAGTCAGGGTCTCAAGGTCACGCACCTTGACCTTCAGCAGCTCTTCCATATCCACGATCCGCTTGATAGCTTCCAGGAAGAAGGGGGTGATCTGGGTGATCTCGTGGATCTTTTCGATGGAAACGCCATGGTAGACCAGCTCTGCAATAGCAAAAATATTGTCAGAACGGAAAATGCTGATATATTCCAGAAGCTCGTCAACAGACATGGTGTCGAACTTGGGGTGGTAAATGTGATTTGCGCCGATCTCCAGAGAGCGGATGCCCTTCAGCAGGCACTCTTCCAGTGTGGAGCCGATGCCCATGACCTCGCCGGTGGCCTTCATCTGGGTGCCCAGCACATTGGTGGCGGAGGTGAACTTGTCGAAGGGGAAGCGGGGCAGCTTGGCGATCATATAGTCCAGCTGGGGCTCAAAGGCTGCAGTGGTGTTGGCGATCTTAATCTCGTCCAGTTCCATACCTACGGCGATTTTGGCGGTGACTCTGGCGATGGGGTAGCCGGAAGCCTTGGAAGCCAGGGCGGAGGAGCGGGACACGCGGGGATTGACCTCGATGAGATAATATTCGGAGGAGTGGGGATTCAGCGCGAACTGTACATTGCAGCCGCCCTCAATCTTCAGCTCCTTAATGAGCTTCAGAGCGGAATCGTTCAGCATTTTCAGATCGTGGTCGTTCAGTGTCATAATGGGAGCGACAACCAGGGAGTCGCCGGTGTGAACGCCCACAGGATCGATGTTTTCCATGCCGCAGATGGTGATGGCATGGTCGGCAGAGTCCCGCATGACTTCAAATTCGATCTCCTTGTAGCCCTTGACGGACTTCTCGATCAGAACCTGATGCACGGGGGAGAGGTTAAAGGCGTTGATGCCGATCTCAACAAGCTCTTCTTCGCTGTAGGCGAAGCCGCCGCCGGTACCGCCGAGGGTAAAGGCAGGACGCAGAACAACGGGGTAACCGATCCGGGCTGCGGCTTCCTTGGCCTGCTCCAGATCGTAGGTGATCTCGGAAGGAATGACCGGCTCGCCGATGGACTGGCACAGCTCCTTAAAGAGTTCCCGGTCCTCTGCCCGCTCAATGGATGCGCTGGAAGTACCCAGCAGCTCCACCCGGCATTCCTTCAGAATGCCCTTCTTTTCCAGCTGCATGGCAAGGTTCAGTCCGGTCTGGCCGCCGATACCGGGAACGATGGCGTCGGGACGTTCATAGCGGATGATCTTTGCCACATATTCCAGTGTCAGCGGCTCCATGTAGACCTTGTCCGCAATGGTGGTGTCCGTCATGATGGTGGCGGGATTGGACTTTAGGAGAACGACCTCGTAACCCTCTTCCTTCAGTGCAAGGCAGGCCTGAGTGCCTGCGTAGTCAAATTCCGCGGCCTGTCCGATCACGATGGGACCGGAGCCGATGATCATAATCTTCTTTAAATCTGTACGCTTTGCCATAATGATCCTCCAAAATCTATCTCAATCTAAATTATTTCCGTACTTTTTCCATCCATACCAGCTTTCCGTCGCAGACGGTAGCCATGCACTTGCCCCAGACCTTCCAGCCGGTGAAGGGAGTGTTTTTGCCCTGGGACTGGAAATCCGCGGGATCAATGTAGCTGCTCTGCCGCAGATCCCAAACGGAGAAGTCGCAGCCCATGGGAATGCCGAAGCGCTTGCGGGGATTGGTCACCAGCAGCTCCAGAAGCCGGTCCATGGTAATGATGTTTTCCATGACCAGATAGGTGTACAGCAGGGGGAATGCGGTCTCCAGACCCACGATGCCGAAGGCACTGCCGTCCAGACCCTTGCTCTTTTCTTCGACCGAGTGGGGGGCATGGTCGGTTGCGATCATGTCGATGGTGCCGTCCTGAATGCCTTCGATCAGTGCGGCCCGATCCTCGGCGCTGCGCAGGGGGGGATTCATTTTAAACCGGCCATCCTCCTGCAGGAAGCTATCGTCCATAATGAGGTAGTGGGGCCCGGTCTCGCAGGTCACATTTACGCCCTCATTTTTCGCCTTGCGGATCAGCTCCACGCTTTCCCTGGTGGAAATGTGGCATACATGGTAGGCGCAGCCTGTTTCTTTTACCAGCTCCAGATCCCTTGCGATCTGGCCCCATTCGCTTTCGGAGCAGATGCCCCGGTGGTGGTTCTCTCTTGCGTATTCGCCATCGTGGATATAGCCGCCGTTGAGAAGCGAATTGTCCTCGCAGTGGGCAACGATCATTTTCTTCAGCTGCTTTGCTTTACGCATAGCAGAGCGCATCATGTCGGCATTCTGGATGCCCTTGCCGTCATCGGAAAAGGCGATGACCTGAGGTGCCATGCCTTTCAGGTCAGAAAGCTGCTCGCCCTTTTGACCTACGGTAATAGAGCCGTAGGGGTAGATGCGGATCAAGCCGTCCTGCCGGATCAGATCCAGCTGCTGCTTCAAATTCTGCTTGCTGTCGGGCACCGGATCCAGATTGGGCATGGTGCACACAGCGGTGTAGCCGCCCCGGGCTGCTGCCAGAGATCCGGAGAGGATCGTCTCCTTATAAGAAAAACCCGGCTCTCTGAAATGCACATGCACATCACAAAAGCCGGGAATAACTACATATTCGGGAGAATTGAAAGCACACAGGTCAACGGATGAAAGACGGTCAGCAATAGAAACACGAACATTCGGAGCACAGGAAGCTGTGAGAATATTGGTGTTTTCCTTCTGCATTGCCATAGTGTTCTCCTTTCCTTTGGGTGGAAGAAATTCAATTTATCGCCCGATATTATATCATAGGGGAGGGATGTTGTCAATTGAAATAATGTACAAAACAGGCGTGCCGAATCTTGACGGGTATGGCAGATTTATGGTAGTATGCAGATAAAAGGAGGGGCGTGTATGCAGGCTCAAGTGTTGACACATACGGATGTTTTATCGATCCTGCCGGACCGAAAGCCGGACTCCCACAAAGGGGATTACGGTAGGATCCTGCTGCTGTGCGGCAGCGTGGGCTACACCGGTGCGGCGGCCCTTGCTGCCATGGGCGCACTGCGCAGCGGTGCAGGGCTGGTGTTCTTAGGGGTACCCGAAAGCATTTATGCCATTGAGGCGGTGAAGCTGACGGAAGCCATCGTTTTTCCGCTGCCGGAAAAGGATGGAAAACTCAGCGCAGAAGCAATTCCGCAGATCCTGGAGCGGCTGCCGCAGATGGATGCGGTACTGATCGGCCCCGGCTTGGGGCAGTCCGAAGATACCTTTTTTGTAACAAAAGCGGTGCTTCAAAGTGTGGTTTGTCCTGTGGTGTTGGATGCCGATGGCATAAATGTTCTGGCAGGACATATGGATATACTGCGCGAAAGGCACTATCCCACGATCCTGACACCCCATGCCGGTGAGTTTGCCCGGATTTACGGAGAAATCAAACCGGACAGGATATCCTGCGCAGCTGCCTTTACCCGGGAATGGGACTGCATTCTGCTGCTTAAAGGCCATGAAACTGTCATTACGGATGGGACTGAATGTTATGTAAACCATACAGGAAATCCGGGAATGGCAGTCGGCGGCAGCGGCGATGTGCTGGCAGGTATGATCGCCGGTCTGATCGGTCAGGGCTTGGAACCGCTGAAAGCCGCAGCCTGCGGGGCATGGCTCCATGGTGCTGCAGGGGATATCTGTGCAGAGGAGATCGGGCAATACGGCATGCTGCCCAGTGATATGCTGGAGGTGCTTCCGCGACTACTGAAATAGGGTGGTATTCCATGAAACGAATTGTTGCGGTGCTGTGTTTACTGGTGATACTGACCGGCTGTGTGGGGTCGGATAACGCCATGGATCGGGCTATGGCGCTGCGGGCGAAGATCCTGGCGCAGGCGATCCAATTTGAAGCGGACATCACGGCGGATTACGGCGACAAAACCTACACCTTTTCCGCCCAGTGCAGCGTGGACAGCGGCGGCAATCTGACCTTTACCGTAACGAGACCCGAAACCATTTCCGGCATCACCGGCAGTGTGTCCGCATCCGGCGGAAAGCTGACATTTGACGGCAAAGCGCTGTCGTTCCCGCTGCTGGCGGATAACCAGATCACGCCGGTTTCCGCACCGTGGGTGCTGATCAAGACGCTGCGCAGCGGCTATCTGACCTCCTGCGGCTATGATGGAGACAATATCCGCATGGCCATCGACGACAGCTACAACGATGACGCGCTCCACCTGGATATCTGGCTGGATGAAGAGGATCTGCCCATCCGGGGGGAGATCCTGTGGCAGGGCAGAAGAATACTGTCGATGGAAGTCAAAAACTTCCGCTTTGTGTAACTTCGAAGGGAAACCGCGCATAGGATATTTCGGCAGCGCTGCCGTATAAATTTCCATTGTGCGTGGGACAATAGAATCAGCCGCGTTACATATGGAAAATTTCCGGTAGCGCAGGTAATGATTTCTTCGGAGTGTGAAGCAAATGGATACCACGGTAAAGCGGGGGGATATCTTTTATGCAGACCTTTCTCCTGTGGTGGGAAGCGAGCAGGGAGGGACACGGCCGGTACTGATCGTGCAGAACGATACGGGAAACCGCCATTCTCCCACGGTCATTGCAGCAGCCATCACCAGCCAGACTGGAAAAGCCAGACTCCCCACCCACATAAACATAGCCGGCGGAAGTGTAGGCTTAAGCAAGGATTCCGTGATCCTTCTGGAGCAGATCCGCACCATCGATAAGCGCCGCCTGCGGGAGCATATGGGGCATTTGGATGCCGGCCATATGGCGCTGGTGGATGATGCGATTGCAGTCAGCTTTGGTTTGAATGGCGGCGCAATATGAATATTGCCCCCTTTGCCGCATAGGATTGTGGCAAAGGGGGATTTTTATGGGTACTTATCCAATTCTGCGGGGCGGGGAAGCCATCGGACAGGCATTGGTCGAAAAGAAGGGATTGTATTATTTTTTTTCCTGCCGGTGTGATCTTAGCGGCGAGGTGATCTATCGGCTGACGGCGAACTGCGCAGACAGGTGCGAAAACCTGGGGGTTCCGGTGCCGGAAAACGGGGAGTTTAAGCTGACAGCCCGGATCCCTGTGAGCCGGCTGGGACAGGGGGAAATAACCGTTCGGGCAGTGCCGAAGCACGGCGGGCTGGGTGGTAAATTCATCCCCATTTCGCCGGATACGCCTTTTGCTTATTTGCGGCAGCTGGAAAAGGCAGTTTTTGAGAAGCGAAACGGACAGCCCGGCATTCTCATTCGGGATCCATACTGTAAATGATCGTTTACGGCAGCAGTACGATAGAGAATATAGGGCGGGGCCTTGGTCCCGCCAAAAGAATCTGGCGCGTATCAACGGCGGGAGCAAGCCCCCGCCCTACAGAGCTACCGGAAAGAAATCGCATAAACGATCATTTGCCGAACAAGCAATAAGTAAGCCCCTTGCCGGTTTTGGGCAAGGGGCAAAATGTTATTGCTCTCCGGTGGGGGCAACGGGGATGATGACAACATCGTCGGTTGTAATAGAATTAACATACCGAGGATCCAGCCCGTCATACTGGGATTGGAAAACATCCAGCGACAGCAGCAGGGACAGAACTTTGGTGTGGTATGTTGTACCGGAAACGGCATACAGCTGACGCCGCATTTTACTGCCGGCATCCTCCCGGGTCTCCAGCTCCGCAAGAACCGGATATATTCTCTTGAAGGTCTTAAAATCCTGCGGGTCCAGCTTGATCGGTGTGACGACGGAGCTATAGATACTGGTTGCACTGAATGAATAGTAATTTATCAGTTCCGGTATTTGAACGGCATAGCTGATCAGACGATCTGTTGTCATTCGCTTTGCCTGTTCAGCACTGATTTGCTGGATAGCACTGCCGGCGGGGCTAATGACGGTGTATGGGTAGCTGGAGCTGGAAAGATACAACGGAAGATCGTCGGTGTTCGACAGATTCGCATCGGTATCCTTCCGGGAGATCAGCCGGTTGGTGAAAAAACCTGCTGTAAAACCCAGTGCCAGCAGCAGGCAGGCGGTGCCGGAAAGCAGGACCTTTTTCGCTTGACTGCTTAAAGGGAGCCCATCACTTTTGATCTGCGTGGCTGTCCCTTCTGCATCGGACAGCCAGATGCTGCCGTTGCAGGAGATCCCCAACTCCAATTCTACGGGACAGTGGTCAGAGCCGAGGATATCGCTGTGGATGGGCGCGCCATAGATCGCGTCCTTCAGCCGGTCAGACACCAAAAAGTAATCGATGCGCCAGCCGGCATTATTCTTGCGGGCGTTGAACATATAGCTCCACCAGGTGTAGCAGCCGGTGGCATCCGGATTCAAGTGCCGGAAAGTATCGGTAAAGCCGCTTTCCAGAAGCCGGGTGAACGCGGCACGCTCCTGATCGGAAAAACCGGCGCTGCCTCGATTGGAAGCGGGGTTTTTCAGATCGATCTCCTGATGGGCAACATTCAGGTCGCCGCATAGGATCACAGGCTTTAAGCTGTCCAGCCCGGTCAGATAATTCCGGAAGGCTTCTTCCCATTTCAGCCGGTGGTCGATCCGTGCCAGCTCCCGCTGGGCGTTGGGGGTATAGCAGGTAACGAGGAAAAATTCCGGATATTCCAGTGTGATCAGCCGGCCTTCGGTGTCTAAATCCGGTGTGCCCAGACCGTAACGCACGGACATGGGCGTATGCTTGGTAAAGATGGCGGTGCCGGAGTAGCCTTTTTTCTCAGCATAGCACCAGTACTGCTCGTAGCCGGGCAGGTCCAGCGTGACCTGTCCCTCCTGCAGTTTGGTTTCCTGCAGGCAGAAGAAATCGGCGTTGATTCGGTTGAAGAAATCCAGAAAACCTTTCTGGATGCAGGCACGAAGCCCATTGACATTCCAGGAAACAAATTTCATGCGCGTTTCTCCTTTTGGGGGCTTAATCCGGGTCGATCACGATGCTGCTGGAATCCAGCAGCAGAATATCTTCCGGCGACATGGTGATGCTGGAATTGCCGTCCAGTAAAGCGTCAGCGGCGCTGATGGTAACCTGCTGCGCACCGGTCATTTCACAGACGGTCATGGTTATGCACGCGCAGGCGAGTGTCAGATCCAGCCCTGTCAGTACGGCGAAGGAAGAACCCAGCTGAATGGATGCGGTACCATTGTCCAGGGAAAGGTATTTCAATGAAGTATTTGTGGGAAACGGGCTGTACAGGGAGTAGCTTTTCGGCCCTTTTAGATACAAAGACAGCAGATAAGCGTAATCCTGCCTCAGGCCCTGCGCGTCCCGTACTTCTTTGTCAATGACGCCCGGCTCTGTGCCGTAGCTCATTTCCAGCTGACAGTAATAAAAATGTACAGGATCCTTGACGTTGCCTTCGGAAGTGCTGCAGGCGGCAAGGGACAGCAGCAGAATAAGGGGAAGGATCACGCACAGCAGTTTTTTCATGATTCATCCTCCGGTGTGTCGAAATAGGGGAAAGTAACGGTGAAGACAGTGCCCTTGCCGACGGTGCTTTCCACATAAATATCGCCCCCATTGCGCCGAACCATGCTGCGGACGATGGCAAGACCCAGACCGCTGCCGCCGGATTTGCGGGATCTTGCCTTGTCTACCCGGTAGAACCGCTCAAAAACATGACCGATCGCATCCTTGGGGATGCCTACGCCGGTATCTGCGAAACGCAGAACCGCATTATCGTCCTCCCGGCTCAAAGTGACAGTGAGCTTTCCGCCGGGGACATTGTATTTGATTCCGTTTTCCACCAGATTGAAGGCGATCTGATACAGATCATCTTCCAAAATCAGGATGGGACTGTCGTTTTCCAGCTCTGCCGCAATGGTGACTTGGTTCTTTTCGGCAATGCCGGAAAGCATTCGGATCACCTGCTGAACGGTAGGTGCCATATAGATAATTTCGCAGTCGCTGTCCAGCTGGCCTTCGATCCGGGAAAGGGAAAGCAGCTTCTGGCTCATGCGGTTGAGCCGCTCGGATTCGCTGCCGATGTCACTGACAAACTCCCGGACTGTTTCCATGTCCATATCATTCTGCAAAATGGAATCGGATAAAAGCTTGATGGATGCAAGCGGGGTCTTCAGCTCGTGGGAGGCGTCGGAGACGAACTGCCGCCGCTTGTTTTCCGAGATCCGGAGCTTTTCTGTCAGCTTGTTGAATTCATCACCCAGCAGAGCCAGCTCATCCCGGCCGCCCATATCCACCTTGTGGGAATAGTCGCCCTCCCGGATGATCCGCATAGAGGTAAGAAACTGTTTGAGACGGCGGGAAAAAGCGTTGGAAAAGGCAATGGAGAAGATAATGACCACCAATTCCAGCACCAGTGTGATGCTGAGGATGTTGGACTGCAGGGACTGGATCAGCGCACCCTGCTCCGTGTCATACTCCATCATATAAACGCAGCCTACCAATGTGCCGTAATACAGCACAGGCGTTGCTGCCCGGGACTGCATAGCGCCGTCGTGATAGTGCCACGAAAAAACATTGTAGCCATCCATAGCCCGGATGACCTCCGGCAGCAGAACATAAGAACCCACGCAGGAGTTTTCGGGCAGAGAGTCATAGACTGCCACACCGGACTGGTTTGTAATGATCAGGCGGGACACCCGCAGACTGTCCATTGCGTTTACAGCCGTTGCGGCGGTAGACGGGTTCAGCACATCCAGATTGGCGATTTCAGAAGACGCAAGGAGGCATTTTTCAATCATAGAGGTTTCCTTGCTCTGATAGAAAAGCTTCTGACTGGTGCCGGATGTATAGATATTCAGAAACAGAAGAACAGCGAAGGTGATGCAGGTGTAGATCAAAGCATAGCGGTACTGTGCGCTGCGGTACTGCCGGCTTTGCTTTTCGTTACTTTCGGAAATAATAGCCAACGCCCCACTTCGTCATAATATAGTTGGGTTCCGCGGGATTTTCTTCCAGCTTCTCCCGAAGACGGCGGATGTGAACATCCACGGTTCGGATGTCGCTGCGGTACTCATACATCCAGATGGTGTCGAGCAGCGCTTCTCTGGAATAAACACGGTTGGGATTTCGCATCAAGAATTCGATCACATCGAATTCTTTGGCAGTCAGCTCCACCGGCTGCCCACCTCGGTAGGCGTTGCGGGAGTCCAGATCCAGAGAAATGGTTCCGATGGTAAGGACAGTCTCGGGTGCTTCCTTTTCTTTCGTCTGGGACCTTCGCAGAAGGGCACGGATCCGTGCTTTCAGCTCCAGAATGTTGAAGGGCTTGGTCAGATAGTCGTCTGCTCCGCAGTCGAAGCCCATCAGTTTGTCCATATCATCGGTTTTCGCGGTCAGAAGGATGATGGGCACATCGGAGAATTCCCGGATCCGGGAGCAGGCGGCAAGTCCGTCCATTTCCGGCATCATGACATCCAGAACGATCAGATCCGGGGCGGAATCCTGCACGATCCTGATGGCATCCAGACCGTTGGAGCCGGTTATGACCTCATAACCGTCGTTTTGCAGATTGAAGCGTATGCCTTTTACCAGCAATTCCTCATCATCTACTACAAGTATTTTCATGATTCATCCTCCTACCGTTATGTAATCCAAAATGGCTTCCAGCTTTCCCTCGCCGATCCCCGCAACATTGATCAGATCACCCACAGAGGAAAACAGACCGTTCTGCTGCCGGTAATCCAGTATCCGCTGGGCAAGGGCCGGTCCAATGCCGGGCAGCTCCAGCAGCTGAATAAGGGTAGCGGTGTTGATATCAAGCTTTTGCGCCGGCGCGGTGGTGTCGGAGGGATCCGGAGCCTCTGCAGAAGGCGCGGGCACAGCAGCCAGCTGAATGGGGGAGCGGTTGAAGTTTCGGCCGATGAAGAGTCCTCCGGTGAAAGCAAGGCAAATACAGCAAACAAGCAGCAGGCAGAAAAGCCCCCGATTTTTCATTTGCCCATACCTCCCGCATTGACGAAACTCTGAAAAGCTGATATAATTATCTGCAAATTATTATACACGAATTTTTACTGTCGGACAAGTCCGGCTTTGAGATATTGAGGGAGAAATATGAAAAAAAACAGGACTTTATGCCTTTGCTTTGGACTGCTGCTGGCACTTTCCGCTCTGGTTTCGCCGGTGCAGGCGAAAAGCGCGGATCAGTCTGTACAAAATGGCTGCCACAGCGTGGATGCTTCCATGCAGCTCAGCGACGAGGGGAAGCTGGTGGAGACATCCAAGGCGGTCATTATCTATGAGCTGAACAGCGATACCATGATATATACATGGAATCCGGATACGCAGATCTATCCGGCCAGTATGGTCAAGCTGATGACTGCCCTTGTGGCGCTGGAGAATGCGGAACTGACGGATAAGGTGGTCGTGACAAAGCGGGCACTTTCTTATGTGGAGATCGGCTCTGTCAGTGCGGGACTGGAGGCCGGCGAGGAGCTGGCCCTTGAGGATCTGCTGTACTGCATGATGGCGGCTTCCGCCAACGATGCGGCAACGGTCATTGCCGAGTATATCGGCGGTACACAGGAAACCTTTGTTAAGATGATGAATCAGAAGGCGGCGGAGCTGGGCTGTACCGGCACCAATTATACCAATGCCCACGGCCTGCACGATGAAAATAACTATACTACCGCCCGGGATATTTGCCGGATCCTGGATGTGGCGCTGGACATTCCGGAATTTAAGACACTGTTTTGCGCCGAATCCTATACGGTGCCCGCTACCAATAAAAATGAAGAGCGGAAGGTTTTTACATCAAATTACATGATGAGCCGGGAGTCGGTTAAAAAGTATTATGATGAGCGTGTCACCGGCGGCAAGACCGGTGCTACCGACGAAGCGGGCAGATGCCTTGCCGCAACTTCCGAGGGCAACGGCATGGAGCTGCTGACCATCGTCATGGGCGCGGAGCCGGTTTATGAAGAGGATGGCCTGTCCGTACGCTTTTTTGGCAGCTTTGAGGAAACAGCCCAGCTTCTGGACTATGCGCTGGAAAAATTTGAGTTCCGTCAGGTGTTTTCGGGGGATCAGACCGTTTCCCAGTACCCGGTGGAAAACGGCGCCAATGCTGTGGTCACCCGGCCGGCAAGCTCTGCTTCCACGGTGCTGCCAAAGGATGTGGATGGCAGCAAACTGACATGGATCTACGGCGATTCTGTCGGCACCATTACGGCACCGGTACAGGCCGGGCAGACGATTTCCGCTTTGCAGGTGTGGTATGGCTCCAAATGCCTTGCCCAGACAGATCTGGTGGCGGTCAACAGTGTGGCAATTTGGCAGCCGCCCATTGAGCCGGATGACCCGTCCCAACAGGATGACAACAACGGCTGGAAGCTGGTAGCCGTGATCGGTGCAGCTGTTCTGGGCATCGCCTTGCTGGTGGCGCTTGCGGTCTGGATCCGCAAGGGCGTCCGACGCATGGCGGTGAATCTGCGCCGGCGCAGAAGAAGGATCAACCGCAGAAGGAGTCGTTGATATGCTGGATTGGGACAGTTTGGAAAAAGAATGCCTGGGCTGCACCAAATGCGGCCTGTGCGGTACAAGAAACCAGGTGGTCTTTGGCGCAGGCAGCCGGGAAGCGGATATTCTGTTCGTGGGAGAAGGCCCCGGTGAGCAGGAGGATCTGCAGGGTGAGCCTTTCGTAGGGCCTGCAGGAAAGCTTTTGGACGAGATGCTGTGCATCATCGATCTGGACAGAAGCAAGAACTGCTATATTGCAAACATCGTCAAGTGCCGCCCGCCCCAGAACCGGGATCCCGCACCGGAGGAGCAGGATGCCTGCATTGGATATCTGCGCAATCAGGTGGCGCTGTTGAGGCCCAAGATCATTGTCTGCCTCGGCAGGATCGCGGCTACGAAGCTGATCCGCGAGGATTTCCGGATCACCCGGGAGCATGGCCAGTGGGTTCAGAAGAACGGCATCTGGATGACGGCGATCTACCATCCTTCCGCTTTGCTGCGGGATGTAAGTAAGCGTCCGGAAACCTTTGCCGATCTTCTGTCCATCCGGGCAAAGCTGAAGGAATTGAATACCTGAAAAATCCGCCGAAAAGGCGGATTTTTTCAAAAAACCATGTAACAAGCTGCGTGATAATCGGAGTATATAGGTGAAAGGGGAGATGCATATGCTGGACAGTGGTATTATTGCCTTGTTCTTTTCCCGGTCGGATAGGGCGATCCCGGAATTGGACAAAAAATACGGTGCTGCCTGCCATCGCACGGCAAGCAATATCCTCGGTAACCCACAGGATGCGGAAGAATGCGTCAATGATGCCTACCTCGGCGTGTGGAACAGCATCCCGCCGCAGGATCCGGAGCCGCTGAGTACCTATGTGCTGCGGATCGTCCGCAATATCTCCATCCGGCGGGTGCAGTACAACCGTGCTGCCAAGCGCGCAGGCAATTATCAGGAGTGCTATGAAGAACTGAGCGAGTGCATTGCCGACCACACCACACCGGAAACCGTTTATCACGCAAGAGAGCTTACCCACTACATAGAGGATTTTCTGGACAGTCTCAGCCGCACCAACCGGCTGCTGTTTGTAAGGCGGTACTGGTATCTGGATTCGATCAAGGGTCTGGCATCCGCTACCGGACTGAATGAGGGCGCTGTGCGTACCCGGCTGTCCAGAATGCGGCAGCAGCTGAAAGAGCAGCTGCAGGAAAAGGGGGTCATGGTATGAAAACAGAGCAGCTGATGGAAGCAATTGAAAACATCGACGACAGATACATAGAAGAGAGCGCCTACGGCGTCCGCAGAAAAAGCCACACCCCGTGGGGCATGATCATCACGGCAGCCTGCTTCTGTCTGGTCATCGGCGCGGCGATCTACCTGCACAATGCGGGTATGATCCCCTACCGTCCCCATCCTACGGATCCGACAAGCCCTTCTGTGAATACCGATCCGTCAGACACCACAGATCCCAGCGACACAACGGTGCCGACGGATCCGACGGCACCTACGGAGGATCCTGCGGAACGGGTCAAGGCTCTGCTCAGCGATAGGGATAGCTGGTACAGACGGGCAACGATAGAGCAGTTCAATTCGCCAAAGGAACTGGAGCTGCGTTCTTTCTTTAATAACGGCACGGATTATGGAGAAGGTCTGGAACAGACGGAAGAAGAAATGCGGGAGCTTATGACTATGCCGGATTACCACTATGTCTATACGCTGGTGAAACTGCCGGTCAGCAAGATGAATGAGGTGCTTACGGAAGTCTTCGGTATAACTGTGGCGGATATGGACAGCTCCGCCTTTGAGGGAATGAAATATGTGACGAGCATC
>JAZNGJ010000065.1:0-26678 GCA_045576415.1 Faecousia sp.
ATTAATAACCCCCAAGACCACGGTATGACCCATGATGTGATCATCGACCGCGCGCAGAAGTTTAATCCTGACTACTTCTGCATGGCCGACGAGATCGGTGCATGCGGTACATATCACACACATGTTTACCTTTATTCAACCTCGCCTATGCGGTTCGGCACTGTTAAGAAGCGGTTTCCTACCGCCCACATTGACAAGGCCACCGGAACATCGAAGGAGATTCGGGATTATGTCTGCAAGCAAGGAAAATGGGCAGAATCCGCCAAAGCTGAGACCCGTGTTGAGGGCACATTCAAGGAGTTCGGTGTGCTGCCTAATGAGGCTTCTGAGAAGAGTCCCAAAATGGCGCAGCTGATGCAGGATGTGAAAGACGGCTATTCCACCACGGAGATCATCGAAAACGATCCCAGCTTTGCTTTTAAGATCAATGACATTGATGCTCTGCGAGAAAAGCTGCTCTTTGAAAGATTCCGAAAAGAAAACAGCCCTGTGAAGGTGAATTACCTCTTCGGTGACAGTGGTACCGGTAAGACCCGGAGTATCTATGAAAAGCACTCTCCGGAGGATGTTTACCGTATCACCGATTACAGTGGACAATCCGGTGCTCGTTTTGATGACTACCACGGAGAGCCTGTGATCGTGTTTGAGGAATTCCATTCCCAGGTGCCCATTTCAGCGATGCTGAACTTTCTGGACATTTACCCTCTGAGACTTCCTGCCCGATACCGTGACCGCGTTGCTTGCTTTGACACGGTTTACATCACCTCTAACATTCCGCTGGAACAGCAATACCAAGAGATTCAGCGTAAGGAGTTGGAAACCTGGCACGCATTTCGGCGACGCATCCATACGGTGACGGAGTTCCGTCGGGGTCTACCCCCACGGGAGGTGCCACATGAGACGGTTTGAAAAGGAACGGCTGCAACTCCGTTCCAGTCTCCGGGAGTATCTCCCCAGATCCAGCTCTACCTCCGACGCGCCGGTGAAACTGATTCTTGTTTTACTCTATATTTTGGGAGCAATCCTGATATGGAGCAAGCAGGATGAGATTGCACTGATCGCTGAGACCACTGCGCTGCTTTCACCTATAGCCAGTTTGGTAATGCAGCACATCTTTGCTGTATACCTGCTGGTTGGCGGAGTGTTCCTCACCATACTCATTCTGGTTCCCCTTGGTAAGAAGGCTGCGCAGGATCAGTTGCGAAGCATCGGTCTTGTGAACCATACCGATATGGTTCCTGCTCTGAAACGGAAGTGCAGGGATAAACAGAATCCCCGTATTTCAGTCTGGGAGTTCAGCAGCCAAGGAATACCTCTGAAGACCTGGGAGGATAAGCAGGCAGCCATTGAAACGATTCTGGACGTCACCATCGTCAAGATGAAATATGGGTCTGGGAAGAGCCGCGTTCTTCTCTACACCGTGTCAGCCAGAACAGATTTGCCGGAAGTGATAGACTGGAATGATAAACACCTTTCCCACAAGCCCTTCATACTGGCTTTGGGTGAGAGCTTTGTCGGGCCTGTTACAGTGGACCTTATGAAAGTACCCCACATTCTCTTGGGCGGATCTACCGGTAGCGGCAAAAGCGTTCTGTTAAAGCTGCTCCTCATGCAGGCATTAAAGAAAGGTGCAATAGTCTGCATTGCCGATTTTAAGGGTGGTGTGGATTTCCCACCTATCTGGCACAAGCAATGCAGGATGTGCATCGAGGAGGAATCCACACTTTCCTTGCTCACAGAGCTTGTGGACGAGCTGCAGCACAGGAAAGCTTTGCTGGCAGCCTCCGGGCAGCCCAACATTGACCGTTACAACGAAGCCACAGGAGAAGACCTGCCACGTTATATTTTCGCCTGTGACGAGATTGCGGAGGTGTTGGACAAGACCGGACTTAGTATAGATCAAAAAGAAGTCGTCCGCAAAATTGAAAGCAAGCTTTCTATGATTGCCCGACAAGGCCGTGCCTTTGGCATCCATCTGATCCTTGCTACTCAGCGTCCGGATGCCAACATCCTTTCCGGTCAGATTAAGAACAACGTGAACTGCCGGATCTGTGGCCGTGCTGACACCATCCTGTCACAAATTATCCTGGACAGTACCGCTGCAGCGGAACAAATCCCAAAGGATGCCCGTGGCCGTTTCCTGCTCCACGACGGTACTCTTTTCCAAGCCTATTGGTTCGATGACAGAGGAGGTTGATACTATGACATCATCTAACCTGCAAAATAAATATCCGCCTGTCCTCTGTGTGAGGCAGGTGGCTGAAATATTGGTGGTCAGTCATAACACCGCGTATGAGTTAGTCCGTTCCGGAACGATTCATAGTGTCCGTGTTGGACGCAACTATCGCATCCCCCTGGAAGCGGTGATCGACTACCTGAGCAAGCACTAATCTCGTTGCGGATAGACCGCATTTATGGTATAATATAGGTGTACCTGCTATGCGGCAACGAAAGGAGTAATATTTATGCCGCAAAGCAAAAAATCAACTTCCGGTATGGGGTCCATCCGTAAGATCACAAGAGAGATCAACGGAAAAACCTATACCTATTACGAGGCTCGTTATACCGCTGGTTTCGATCCTGGAACAGGTAAACAGATTCAGCGCAGTATAACCGGCAAGACGCAAAAGGAAGTTTCTCAGAAATTGAAAGCTGCTTTGGCAGCCCTTGATTCCGGAACCTATATTGCACCTTGTAAAATGACAGTTGCTGAATGGTTGGATGTATGGGCAAGTCAGTATTTAGGAGGCGTTAAGGAATCTACTGTTGCCGCCTACAATGCGACTATCCGTACTCACATCAAACCCGGTCTGGGAGCAATTCGATTGGATGCTCTGGATACCCACTTAGTCCAAAGCTTTTACAACGGTCTGAGAGAGCCGACGAAGGATCGTGCTGCAGTTTCACCCAAGACGGTGAAAAATGTCCACGGAATCCTCCATAAGGCCTTACAGCAGGCAGTTGCCAATGGTTACATCCGGTTCAATCCCACAAACTCCTGCATCCTGCCACGCATCGAGAAGAAGGAACTGCAGCCGTTGGATGAAGCAGAAACAAAACTGTTTCTGGATGCGGTCAAAGGCCATCTGCTTGAACTCCTATACACGATCACACTGTTTACAGGTTTGCGTGAAGGCGAAGCTCTCGGTCTGACTTGGGACCGCGTGGATTTCATGCGCGGCACCATACTGATCAGCAAGCAACTGCAGAAGGAAAAGAAAGCGGGTGGACAATTCCGTTTGGTTTCTCTGAAGAATGATAAACCGCGTCGTATTCAGCCCGCCCCTTGGGTTATGCAGTTGTTGCGAAACCGGAAACTCCAGCAGTATGAACATAAGGAGAAAGCGGGAGCCGCTTGGTCCAATCCTCTGAATTTGGTTTTTACAAATGAGTTGGGTGGAAATCTGATTCCCCAGACTGTGGTAAGAAATTTCAAAGAAATCGTAGCAGCCATTGGCAGGCCGGACGCAAGATTTCACGATCTCCGACACAGTTATGCGGTTGCATCTCTGCGTTCCGGAGATGATATCAAGACCGTTCAGGGCAACCTTGGCCATGGCACAGCAGCCTTTACTTTGGATGTCTATGGACACGTAACTTATCAAATGCAGGAAGCCAGCGCAGGCCGAATGCAGGCTTATATCAACGACATTCTCAATCTATAAGGGAAAAAGTAAGGGAAAAACCGAAATTTAGTCTATGTGCACTGAACTTTTCAAGACCAAAAGTGGCGTAAAACAAAGAAAAATCCGGTCAGGACTAACTTCCTAACCGGATTTGACTGGCGGAGTGAGAGGGATTTGAACCCTCGCGCGCTTTTTAGACGCCTACTCCCTTAGCAGGGGAGCCCCTTCGGCCTCTTGGGTATCACTCCGAATCAAAAAGTATCATATTCAAATGATTGCCAAAGTATTCTAGCATACCCCCAGATGTTTGTCAAGGGTAAAGTTGACATTCCGGCGAGAATGTTCCTTGACAATTGATCGGTCAGATGATATCATTTAGTTCACATGGAGAGTTGTCCGAGCGGTTTAAGGAGCTAGTCTTGAAAACTAGTGATGGGGCGACCCACCGTGAGTTCGAATCTCACACTCTCCGCCAATCAGAAAAGCCACCCACCGGGTGGCTTTTCTGATTGGCGGAAAGAAGAGGGGAAATTCGGACTATTAAATGCGGCGCTCCAGTGAAGTGTTGCTTGCGAGGGGTAAAAGGAGCAAATCCATTGACACAAAAGAAACACGCCAAATGGCGTGTTTCTTTTACATCTATATGATCAATTTGTAAACTTCAGCAAGGAGGAAGCATCCAGATTGCTGTACTTTGCAAGGAAGCCTGCCAGTTCGCCAGCGATCTGCTTGCAGCCGCCAACGGTATTGCTTTCGATGTTCAGCGGCAGCAGGGGATCATGGAGGGAAAGACGCAGCAGGAACCAGCCGTTGCCATGAGCTTCATCCAGATTGACGCGAACACCTTCATAGTTGCTGGGTGCCAGTGACCAGCCGGGTTGATTCAGTGCGTAGGCAGTCAGATCGTCGATGACCTGCTGACCGTAGGGCTTGAAATCCTCAAGCAGAATGTTCATTCGGAATTCCACACTTTCCGCAGGCTCTTCCAGTTCTGCGATCAGCGATTCCAATGTGTAACCGTTCTTTTTGCCCCGGGCAAGCTCGATCAAAAGCTTAGTCACGATGTACGCACCGTCATCCAGGAAGTAATTTTCCTTAAATGCGCCGTGACCGGAGGTTTCGATGGCCAGCTGGCTGTCCTGACCAAGACCGTTCAGACGGATAGATTCATTGATAACATTGCGGTAGCCCCGCTTGAAGCGGTGATGGATGCCGCCCTTGCTTTCAATGAAATTTGCAAGACCTGTGGAGGTGATGGAGTCGGTAACAATAGTGGTTCCCGGATGCTCCCGCAGCAGGATCGCTGCCAGCATGGCAATGATGCGGTTGCGGTTCAGCTGGCTGCCGTCTGAAAGGACAGCGCCGGCACGGTCAACATCGGTATCAAAAATGATGCCCAGATCTGCATTGCTTTCCCGAACGGCCTCGGTAATGGATTCCATGGCTTCTTTATTTTCGGGGTTGGGAATGTGATTGGGGAAGCTGCCATCTGGCTCCAGATAGCGGCTGCCTTCAGTGTTTGCACCCAAGGGCTTCAAGACCTTATCGGCATAGAAGCCGCCGGCTCCGTTACCGGCATCCACAACGATCCGGAAGCCTGCCAAAGGCTTGTCTTCTCTTGTTGCAGCACGGATCTTGTCAGCGAGGATCTTGGCGTATGTATCCATAAACTGGCCGCAAACAAGGCTGCCGGGCTTCAGACCGGTAACGCTTTCACCCTCAGCGTAGGTCAGGATCTCCTTGATATCACCCTTTTCCAGACCGCCGTCTTTGGTAAAGAACTTAAAACCGTTGCGGTTAAAGGGAAGATGGCTGGCTGTGATCATAACACTGCCGTCAAACTGGTAACCTTCGGTAACCGTGGACATGAACATGGCAGGGGTGCTCGCCATGCCGAAATCGGTTACATGCAGACCCTGCTGCACCATGGCTTCACAGATCCAGCGGCACAGAGTCTCACCGGAAAGCCGGGAATCGCGGCCAACCGCCACACGAATATTGTCGGTTTTGCCGCTCTTTTTGATCAGCCAGAGGGCGAAGCCGCGGCCGATATTGCGGCAGACTTCCTCTGTCAGATTGATGTGCTGGCCTTCGATACCTTCCAGTGCCACACCTCGGATGTCACTGCCGTTCTGAAGCTTTTTGTAATCCATGATCGTTCTCCTTATATGATTTTATTATTGTTTTGGGCCGACCTTCTTCTTGGTTCCGTCGGGCTGTACAATATAAGTGTTTTCCAGATGGCCAATGAGACTTGCCTTGACGGAATCGATATAGATCCTGCGCAGCTTGTCCCGTTCGGCGATCTCTTCTTCGGTCAAACCCTCTGATTTTGCTTTTTTTGCCAGCTCATTGATCCTGGCGATGACATCATCCATATTCATATATTACCTCACAAATACCGGTGGATCAAAATGCTGATCCGCCCCTTTTTCGTTTGTCCGTTCACTTCAGCCAGAAATATCTTCCCGCTGCCGCGAAGGGCAATTTTAGAACCTTCTGTAACCAATTTATCCGGCTTTTCGCAGGCAAGTCCATTGACGGTTACCTTGCCTGCAGTAATATGCTGCGCAGCGAGAGATCTGCCCATACGGAACCCGGAGCTGATCACACTGTCCAGCCGTAAGGATGCCAGCGTATCCCGGATTATTTTGATCTCCGGCTGGGGGATCTTGGCTTCCGTAATGGGAATTTGCGCTATGCGCAGCTTTGTCCTGCCTGCGGAGGTGAAATTCTGCAGCAGATAGGGTGTGATCTCCGAAGATGCAAAAAAGTCACAGCTGCCTTTATCCACACAGATATCACCAACGGAGCTGCGGGCAATACCACTGCCCATCAGCGCGCCCAGAAAATCCCGGTGGGACGGTGTGTCACCTTCATAGAAAGTGCACCGCAGACAGGTGACCGGGGAATCTTCGCAGGTCAGCCACGTTTCGTCCAAATACTCCGGCAGGTAAACAAGCATTTTTCGTTCTGCTTCATCATAACCGCCGAAAGCGCAGAGACCTTCCGGCTCTCCAAATAGATACCGTGTCATCTCCAGCTCCCGTGGCGTCAGAAAAGGGGTATGCGCCGGGATGCTGCGCTGTATACCTGCATTGATCTTGTCCCAGACCATGGAGAGCAGCATTCTATCCTCCTGCGTCTGGGCGATTTTGTCGATTTTTGAGCGATCCATATTATCACCGAGTGTATTATACCATAGGTTTTGTTGAATGCAAGGAAGTTTTTCTTGTACTTGGGTCGGTTCTGTCGTATAATAAGCAAAAAGGTTGGTGAGTATGATGGTTATTGGTATTATCGGTGCCGGTGCATCGGGCATGACGGCGGCATTGGCTGCGGCCCAGAAGTCAGACAATCAAATTTTGCTGTTTGAGCGGCAGGCAAGGGTTGGCAGAAAGCTGCAGGCAACCGGAAACGGACGCTGCAATCTGTCCAATCTAAAGGCCGATGGCGCTACTTATCACGGTGATCTGCCGGAATTTGCTGCGGATGCGCTTACATCATTCTCTGTAGAAAATACGCTTGATTGGTTCCGTTCGCTGGGCCTGTATACGGTTGCGGAGACCTCAGGAAGAGTATACCCATATTCTGATCAGGCAAATTCCGTGGTGGATATTCTGCGTTTTGCATTGATGCAGCCAAATGTTGAGCTGCTTACCGGAGTGGAAGTAACGAAGGTGCGCAAAACGGAAAACGGCTTTTCCGTTGAAGCAGGCAGCGATGTTTATCACTGCCACAAGCTGATCGTTGCCTGCGGCGGTCTTGCCGGTACGAAGCTTGGCGGCTCCATGGCTGGCTATAAGCTGCTGCGCGGCTTTGGTCACAGAATGACGAAGCTGCGTCCGGCGCTGGTGCAGCTGAAAAGCAGTTGGAACGGCTGCGTTTCCCTTAGGGGTGTTCGCGCAAATTGCCGTGCTTCTATTTACTGCGGCAGCCGGCTGCATAGTCAGAGTATGGGGGAGCTGCAGTTTACGGAGTACGGTCTTTCCGGCCCGGTGATCTTTGAAGTTTCCCGGGATGCCTGCCACGGCGCAGGTGACTGGCACTGCCGGCTGGACTTTGTACCCGATATGGATGAATCGGAATTGTTTGACGCGCTCTGCCTTCGCAGGCAGAAGGCCCTTCCGGTGGAGGAACTGCTTACGGGGATCCTTCATAACCGCCTCGGCCGTATTTTGACTGCCGCGGCAGGTGTTCGCGGGCAGCAAACAACCGCTGCACTTACGGATGAGGAGCTGCAGAGCGTATGTGCGGTTGTCAAGGAGCTGGATGTTGCGCTGACGGAACCGATGGGCATGGACAGCGCCCAGGTGACTGCCGGCGGAGCGGTGACTTCTGAATTTGATTCCAAGACGATGGAAAGCCGGTTGGTGCCGGGGCTGTACGCTTGCGGCGAGGTGCTGGATGTGGATGGAGACTGCGGCGGGTTTAACCTTCAGTGGGCCTGGAGCTCCGGCATGGCTGCGGGCAGAAGCGCAGGAGAGGTGAATGCATGATACGGATTCGTGATATATCCATGGCGCCCAGCCACAATGTGGATCAGCTCGTCTTCGAAGCTGCGCAGCTTTTGCGCATTTCTGCATCAAAGGTTCGCAGTCTTACCATTGTCCGGCGCTCCGTGGATGCCAGAAAAAAGCCGGACGTGCGGATCATTTATACGGTGGATGTGGAAGTTGCCGGCAGTGAACAGAAGATCCTCCGTGCAAGCGGCTGCAAACGGGCTGCTTTGGCAAAGACTGAATACTATCGGGTGCCGAAAGCCGGTGCGATCCCGGAAAAACGACCGATCGTTGTGGGTTTTGGCCCAGCCGGTATGTTTGCTGCGCTGATATTGGCCATGGCCGGATTGAAGCCGCTGGTGCTGGAGCGTGGTGAGGATGCTCTGACCCGGCACAAAAAGGTGCAGCATTTCTTTGAAACGGGAGAGTTGGATCCTAACAGCAATGTGCAGTTCGGTGAGGGCGGTGCCGGAACCTTTTCGGATGGTAAGCTGAATACGGGCGTCAATAATGTCCGGATCGGTTGGATCCTGCAGCAGTTTGTCAATGCAGGCGCGAGAGAGAATATCCTATATGACGCGAAGCCTCATGTGGGAACGGATGTGCTGCTTGAGGTGGTCCAGAATTTGCGCAAGCGCATTCTTTCTCTAGGCGGAGAGGTTCGTTTTGGCGCCCAGGTGACCGGACTGCTGCTTGACCGTGGCTGTGTTAAGGGTGTAGCACTGAAAAGCGGAGAGAAGATCCTCTGCGATCATGTGATCCTTGCCATTGGTCACAGTGCCCGGGACACTTTTTCCATGCTGCATCAGCTGCAGGTGCCTATGGAACCGAAGCCCTTTGCCATGGGTGTGCGCATTGAACACAAGCAATCCATGATCGATCTTGCCCAGTACGGAACGGATGCTCTGCCCTTGCCGCCTGCTGATTATAAGCTTGTAAAGCATTTAGAAGACGGTACGGTCTATACTTTCTGTATGTGCCCCGGCGGTTATGTTGTTGCAGCAGCTTCAGAAGAGGAGCGGGTCGTTACCAACGGCATGAGCTATGCGGACCGGGACGGGAAAAATGCCAATGCGGCGTTGCTGGTTACGGTCAATCCTGCGGAATTTCCTTATGAAGGTCCTTTGGGCGGCATTCAGTGGCAGCAGGAATTGGAATCGCGAGCCTATACCGTTTCCGGCAGCTACCGTGCGCCTGCCCAGAAGGTCGGTGACTTTTTAAATGGGCAGACAAGCACCGGCTGCGGAAGCGTTTCGCCCACATACCGTCCCGGCGTGGTTTGGTGCGATCTGAAGGATGTGCTTCCTGCCAAGATTACGAACGCATTAAAGAATGCTTTGCCGCAGCTGGATAGAAGCCTTGCCGGTTTTGCCCATCCGGATGCTGTGCTGACTGCGCCGGAAACAAGAAGTTCATCCCCGGTTCGCATTCTGCGGGATGAAAACAGACAATCTGCGATAAAAGGATTGTATCCTTCCGGCGAGGGTGCCGGTTATGCCGGTGGTATCATGTCTGCGGCTGTGGATGGAATATTGTGTGCCGAGGCGGTGATCGCCGAATTGGAGGGGAAAGGGCATGAATGATCAGCTGATCTGTGCGCAGCTGCGCCCGAAATTCGGCGCGGTTGGTCTGGCACTTCTGGTATACTATGGAATTATGAATGCCGCGGTAATGCTCATAAGCGTTGTGCAGGCAGTGGTATCTTTGCTGCCGTTTCTGCTGACCGACCCGGATGCGATCCTTTCTGATGCGGTGATGGATTCGGTTCTCAATTCGGTGGTCAATAACGGCTGGGGCTATCTTCTGGCAACACTGATCGGCGCGGTGGTCCTGCTTCTGTGGAAGAATAAGCAGTTTTGCTTCCATGAGATCTGGCAGCGGCACAAGCCTTTGACGGGCGGAAGCTTCTTCATGCTGCTGTGCATTTTCTTAAGCGCACAGGCGACCGTTCAGTTAATGACCACGGCGATGGAATGGCTTTTTAACCTGTTCGATATGTCTATAATGGACTCTTTGGAATCGATGAATCCGTCGGGTGACAGCCTGAGTATGTTCCTTTATATGGGACTTGCCGCACCGATCTTTGAGGAGATCCTGTTCCGGGGACTTGTGCTCAGAACGCTGGAGCCGTATGGCAGGAAATTTGCCATACTGGGATCTGCATTTCTGTTCGGTATCTTCCATGGTAATATCCTGCAAACACCCTTTGCCTTTGCTGTGGGGCTTATCCTTGGATATGTGACGCTGGAATACTCCATCGTCTGGGCTATGGTGCTGCACTTGATCAATAATCTGATACTTGGAGATCTGCTGACACGCCTTATGCAGCTGCTGCCTCCGTGGGTCGGGGAATTGAGCTTCGCGGTAATTGTTTGGGGCAGTCTTTTGGCTGCGGTCATAATTCTGATCGTGAAGCGGAAGCCGGTGCTGACTTATTTCACCGGGCCGAAGATCCATCCGCTATGCCTTAAGAGCTTCTTCACTTCACCGGGTATCCTGGTGCTGACAGGTGTTATGGGACTGAATATTTTTTTGAGTGTTCTTATGATGATTTTCGCGCAGATATAAATGGAGCCTGCAGTGAAGACTGCAGGCTCTTTCTATGTAAGCAACAGGATGGCAATGATGATCTGAATAACAAGGATCACCGGTATGCCGATCGTGAATTTTGGGTGTTTCGTCTTGTGGCGAAAAATGTACATACCGGCAAGGGCGCCAAGGCTTCCGCCGATGACCGCGGAGGCGATGAGGGTGCTTTCCGGAATGCGCCATTTCTTTTTTCTGGCTTTCTGCTTATCTGCAAGCATAAGAACGAAAGCCACAGCATTGATTAGTAACAGGTAACCGATCAGCATATTTAAAGTTCCTTTCTGGGGGGAGTAAAGTGAAAAAAGTATGGATCCTGATTCTGCTGGCGCTGGTGCTTTCCGGCTGCAGCGCAGAAGAAACATTTGAAACAATTGGGGATGCTTATGACGCTGTGCAAGTCATGTCACCGGGGAAACTGACCTTTGCAGCACCGGCGGATGCAGCGTCAGCGGTCATGCATGGAGAAGATGGTGCGCTTTATTTCTGTGACGGGTACGAGATCATGATCCAAACCCTTCCTGCCGGTGATCTGAGCCGCACGCTGCGGTCGCTGACAGGGTATGACGCGGATGCGCTGACAGTAATGGAAACGGAAACGGGAGATATGACCCGGTACGAATGCGCATGGATCTCGGCAGGGGAGGCTGGGGATCATATCGGCCGGACTGTGATCATCGATGATGGTCAATTCCATTACAGCCTGAGCGTATTGGCGCCGGCAGAGGAAGCCGGAAGCCTGCAGGAAAGCTGGCAGGAGCTCTTCTCTTCGGTAAAAGTTCAGTCCTGATCCAGAGCGTCAAGGCACATCTGCCGGCAGCGGTCAACCACGCTTTGGGGATAAAGGATCCGCGCCTTTTTTCCGAAACCGATGACCCAGCTTAAGAAAATAGGGGATACTGCAACTCTGGCAGTGAAGACAAAATGCTCCTCGCCGTCCGGGATCAGCATGGTGTCACGCCCGAAACGGTCGATCACAACATTGATAAGCTCCCGGTGAAAGCGCATTTTCACATCCACCGCGTCACCGGAAAACATCTGAAACAGCTGATTTGCGTAGGCGATCAAAGAAGTTCCTGTCAGTTCCGGGCAGGCAGTTCGCTTTTCTCCGGTCAGACGGATATCGCTCATCCGGTCCACCCGGTAGGAGGTCACACCGTAGCGGGGGGAATGGGCCAGTAGATAGCAGTTCTCATTGTCCTGACATAGGCCGTAGGGGCTGACAGAGTAGTCCTTTTCCCGGTAGTGCCGGCTGCCGTCCAGTGCCCAGTCGAAGTAGCGGAAGGAGATCTGGGAATTTTCGGCGATGGCTTCCTGTATGGTATCGACACTGTAATAAATGGTTTCGTTCATGCTCTTGACCCGGCCGGAAACCAGCACATTCCGTTTCATGAGCTTGGCGTCGAATTCATTACACTGGTTGCAGAGCTTTTCGATTAACTCCCGGGATTTCTTCTCCGTCAGATACCGGCTGGATTGGACGGCATCAATCAGAAGCTTCAATTCCGGCAGCTCAAAATTACGGGATGCGATATAGTAACCGCCGTTTTTTCCGGGCTTTACGATGATATCAATGCCATAGTCCATCAGGGCGGCGATATCGGAGTAAACTGTCTTGCGGTCACAGTGAATATTATACTGCCTTTCCAGCATGGCGATCAGATCTGCTGCTCTCACGGGATTTTTCTCGTGGGAGTTTTTTTGCAGGTAATCGAGTATGTACAGGATCTTCAGTTTCTGATTATCGGATTTCGGCACAGGTATCACCTCGTTGCTTTTGGTTATAGATACAGTATAGCACATTCCTTGCCGTAAAGGAATGTTAATTTGATTTTTTTCTGCGACTGTGGTATTGTATAGCAAAAGGAGGATGCCTTATGGGTTATTTTGGATGCCATTTGTCCGCTTCCGGCGGTAATTTGGCGATGGTCAAAACGGCAGAAGCCATCGGGGCCAATACCTTTGCTTTCTTTACCCGAAATCCCCGAGGTTCCAAAGCAAGAGCGGAGGATCCTTGCGATACAGCAGCTGCGATGGATGCTTTGAAGGCAGGCGGATTCGGGCGGCTCGTTGCCCATGGCAGCTATACCATGAATCTTTGCACTGCTGACCCGGACGCGCGGCAGTTTGCGGCGGATATTCTCTGGGATGATCTGCGCCGCATGGCTTCACTTCCCGGAAATTATTATAATTTTCATCCCGGTTCCCATGTGGGACAGGGAATGGATACCGGCATTGAACAGATCGCGGATGCGCTGAAACGGGCGCTGAAGCCAGATTTTCCTGTTACGGTCCTGCTGGAAACCATGGCAGGTAAGGGCAGCGAGGTCGGCGGACGATTTGAACAGCTGCGGGATATCATAACTGCCGTCGGGAGCGAACATCTTGGCGTATGCATGGATACCTGCCATGTGTGGGATGCCGGTTATGATATCGTGAATGATCTGGAAGGGGTGCTTGCGGAGTTTGACCGTGTGGTGGGACTGGACAAGCTCTGCGCGCTGCATTTGAATGATTCCAAGAATCCGTTTGGCAGCCATAAAGACCGGCATGCCTGCATCGGAGAGGGGTATTTGGGGGTGGAAACCTTCCGCCGCATCATCAATCATCCTGCTCTTTCCAAACTCCCTATGATCCTGGAAACACCTAATGAGCTGCCGGGCTATCAGCAGGAGATCGCGCTGCTCCGATCAATGGAAGCGTGATCCTGAATTTTAAGCATAAAAGGAGGCGGCTGCATGGAAAGTTGGCTGTTTGCCTTTTCACAGGTGGATGACACCTATGTTTATGTATATCAGACAATACTACGGTATAGTATGCCCATTCTGGCGGCAGTGCTGCTTTTGCGTGCTGTCAAGCCTCTTTTGACATTCCGCCGGGAGCCGGAGATCTGGGCGTGGCTCTGCCTGGATAATGGGAAAAAGCTTCCCATTACCCATTGGGAAAGTGTGATCGGCAGAAGTAAGCGCAGTGATGTTGTCATCGATCTTCCTACCATTTCTCGGAATCATGCGGTTTTGATCCGTTACGATGACGGCAGCTGGTCTATATCGGATGCCGGTTCCAAAAGCGGTGTAACAGTCAATGGGGAAAAAATTGATATCTGTGCCATTGACGAAGATGATGTGATCACGATCTCGGGCGTGAATATGAAGCTGCAGCCCATTTCCCGTAAGCAGGAGGTACTGCAGACCCAGCTTCGCACCAAGGCGGCAAGTCCTATGCGCAGTGTTGTCAATGTGCTTCTTCTTACTTTGATGCAGGCGCTGATCCTGCTGTCGTATCTGCTTACCGGCGCGCCGGAGCGTTCCGGGGATATGCTGATCGGCTTTGGCGGCATCACGCTGTGCCAGTGGACGCTGCTTGCGTTTTATCTTGTGATCCGCAAGCCGTCCTTTGAGCTGGAGACCATTGCTTTTTTTCTGTGCACCATGGGGATGGCTGCCATTGCAGCCACAAAGCCTGCGGAAATGACAAAGCAGCTGCTCGCTATGGTGTTGGGACTTTGTGCATACTTGAGCATCGGCTGGGCGGTTCGGGATCTGGAGCGTGCCAAGAGCATGCGTTATCTTGCCGGCGTGCTTGGCATCCTCCTGCTGATCGTCACGCTGGTTTTTGGCAAGGAATATCACGGCGCGAAAAACTGGCTCGTGATCGGTTCTCTTTCCATACAGCCATCGGAATTGAGTAAGGTCTGCTTTGTGTTTGTTGGCGCGTCCACGATGGACCGGATCATGAATAAACGCAACATCATTTTATTTATCGGTTACACGGTCATAATTTGCGGCTGCCTGGCCGTGATGAACGATTTCGGCACGGCTCTGATCTTCTTCGTGGCCTTCCTGCTGATCGCGTATCTTCGCTCCGGCAGTGTCGGCACCATCGCTTTGGCCTGCACATCCTTGGGCTTTGCCGGTGTTCTTGTGCTGAAAATTGCCCCCCACGCCTTGCGCCGCTTCGCATCCTGGCGGCATATCTGGGAAGATCCCCTTGGCGCAGGCCATCAGCAAACGAGAGCGCTGATGTGCCTTGCATCCGGCGGCCTCTTTGGGCTGGGTGCCGGAAACGGATGGATGAAGCATGTATTCGCGGCGGATTCGGATATGGTTTTCGCCACACTGTCGGAAGAATGGGGCCTGCTGATCGCGGTGCTGCTGATCTTCTGTATTATCGCAATGGGCTTATTCACACTGCGGACTGCAGCAATGGCACGCAGCAGCTTCTATACCATTGGTGCCTGCACCGCTGCGGGTATTTTGATCGTGCAGGCGATCTTTAATGCCATGGGAACGGTGGATGTGCTGCCGCTGACTGGTGTGACCTTTCCGTTTGTCTCCAACGGCGGCTCCAGCATGATCGGCGCCTGGGGACTGCTGGCATTTATGAAGGCTTCGGACACCCGCCAGAACGCCAGCTTTGCCGTTCGGCAGACGAAAGAGGGGAGTGTGGCTGATGAATAGGATCATGGGCCGCACGAAGATCCTGCTGGTGCTGATCGTGATTTTGGCACTGGGCATCAGCTTCTTTGTGGGCGAGTATTTTGTCAGCGCAGAGGATTGGGTCATGTTCGCCGGCTCCCCACATGTGTATAACGCGGGAAATCTGGGCTGCGGTGTGGTGACAGACCGGGATGGCGTCCTTCTGATGGATCTGACCGGCGGCCGGGTCTATGCGCAGAACACGCAGCTGCGCAAATCCGTTCTCCACTGGCTGGGAGACCGGCAGGGAAATATCAGTGCGCCTGCGCTTCCCCATTACGCCGAGGAGATAACAGGTTTTGACCCTGTGAACGGTGTGTTTTCCTATGGCGGCACCGGCGGGCAGGTTTCTCTGACGCTTTCAGCCAAGGTACAGATGGCAGCGCTGGAAGCTATGGGAGAGCATAAGGGCACTATTGCCGTTTATAATTATAAAACCGGCCAGCTTCTCTGCGCGGTAACAACGCCGACTTACGATCCGGATAATGTGCCGGATATTTCTGGTGATGAAACAGGTGCTTATAACGGCATTTACCTGAACCGCTTTACTCAGTCTACCTATACGCCCGGTTCTATCTTTAAAATTGTGACCGCCGCTGCGGCACTGGAGCATATTCCGGATATCCAGCAGCAGACATTTACCTGCACCGGGATCGTTGAATATGGAATCGATAAGGTGACCTGCGAGCAGAGCCATGGAACTATGACCTTCCGGGAGGCTTTCGCCCGGTCCTGCAACTGCGCTTTTGCCAATATAGCAGGTCAGCTGGGCGGCGAGATCCTTACCCGGTATGCCAAGCAGTTTGGGGTGCTGGACGGTGTATCCTTTGACGGCGTGACCACTGCTGCCGGTAAAATGGAAGCAGCCGGGGCAGCGGATGTGCTGGTGGCATGGAGTGCCATCGGTCAGCATAAGGATCTGATCAATCCCTGTCGGTATATGACATTTCTGGGTGCGATCGCTGCCGATGGCATGGGGGTTGAGCCCCATCTGGTGTCCCAGATCCATGTGGGTGGAAAAACCGCTTACCGGGCGAAGGCCGTTTCCGGGGACCGGATTATGTCCACCCAAACGGCAACCGTCCTGCAGGAAATGCTGCGAAACAATGTGCAAAATTATTACGGTGATGAGAGCTTTCCGGGACTGACGGTCTGCGCCAAGTCCGGAACCGCGGAGGTCGGCGGTGGTCGAAAGCCCAATGCCATGTTCACCGGATTTGTTGCTGACGAACGGTATCCCCTTGCATTTATCGTCGCTGTGGAAGACGGCGGATACGGCAGACAGGTTTGCGTGCCGATCCTTGCGCCGGTTTTGGAAGTCTGCAAGCAGATGATCGATGGTTAAATATCAAACACCCTCTGCATACACTGTTGCAGGGGGTGTTATTATATGTGCCGAAGAAGCTATTTGTGCGGCTGCGCCCTGATCGCTTTTGGTTTTGGCCTGCTGGTTGGCTCCTGCTTTGAATCCGGATTCCTTTCATTCAGCATTGGTGTCGGGATCATAGTGCTGGGGTTTTGGTGCATGGGGAAAAAATAAAGGGCATAAACTTGTCCCATGGTGAATATAGTTTAGTAGCACAGTGGGATAAGGAGTGATCTGCATGGAATTGCAATTCAATAAAACAGTCTGCCCATGCCTTCAGAAGGTGATCAGTAAGCCTCAGTCACAGGAACTGACGCAGGAGCTGCGGCTGCCGGATACCATGCCGGATATCGGCAGGATCCTTGGCTGCTGGGGTCAGATCCTCATTCGCGGAAAGGAATGGCGCACCGGAGGAATGACAGTCAGCGGCGGTGTTATGGTGTGGGTGCTTTACGCTCCGGAGGACGGTTCTCAGCCACAGAGCCTGGATGCGTGGATCCCGTTTCAAATGAAATGGGAATTCCCGGAAACACAGAGAGATGGTTTCATCCGCATCTGTCCCTACCTGAAGGCAATGGATTGCCGCAGTTTATCTGCCCGGAAAATGATGATCCGGTCCGGCGTCAGCATGATGGGAGAAGCATTGGAGCCGGTGGATGTGGACATTTGGCATCCGGATAGTGTTCCGGAGGATGTGCAGCTTTTGAAGCAGACATATCCAATGGATCTGCCGCAGGAAGCCGGTGAAAAGCCGTTTCTTCTGGAAGAGGAATTGGTTCTTCCCGGAAATCTTCCACAGATGCAGAAGCTGGTTCGCTGTGAGATCCAGCCAAGAATTTCGGAGCATAAGGTCATGGCCGGAAAGCTGGTATTCCGCGGAGCCTGTGGGATGCATCTGCTGTATGCTTCGGATGACGGTGAATTCCATACCTGGGACTTTGAGATGCCCTTTTCTCAGTTTGCGGATCTGGATCGGGATTACGGCCCCAATGCATCGGCAGAGATCGATGCTGTTGTTACGGGATTCGAGCAGGATCGGGATGCGGAGGGGAAAGTGCTGCTCAAATGCGGCGTGTCTGCCCAATATGTTGTCTGCGACCGGTGCATGATCGATGTTGTTGAGGATGCTTACAGCAATATCAGATCCGTAAAACAGCATCAGGAATTGCTGCGGCTGCCTGTTCGGCTGGATATCCGCAGGGATGAGATTTCCGTAAATCAGAATATAAACACTGAGGGTCAAAAGATAGTGGACATTGCTGCGTTCTGGGATTGCCCGGTGCTGCGGCAGTCCGGAAGTACAGCAGAAGCGGAAATGAACGGACAGTTCCAAACCCTCCTTATGAGCGAAAGCGGCACGATGCAGAATGCATCTTCGCAAAAGAAGGAAAATTGGTCCATGGACTCTGACCCGGAAAACCAGATCTTTATGAAACTGGTTCCCGGTAATCCAAAGTCTGGCTTTGGGCCGGAAGGTGCCCAGATCAGCATGACACTGTCAATGGAGACTGCGGTCTTTTCTCAGCAGGGGATCCCTATGATCACATCCCTTGAATTGGGAGAAGTGGCAGAACCGGATCCGATGCGTCCTTCTTTGATTGTTCGCAGATGCAATGACTGCACGCTGTGGGAGCTTGCAAAAACCTGCGGTTCCACAGTGGAAGCAATATGCGCGGCAAATCAATTGCAGCAGGAACCTCTGGGGGATCGAATGCTGCTGATCCCGGTCATCTGAATAGAAACCGCCGTCCCGGGGGAGAGCCGGGACGGCGGCGGTGGGCTTGTCGCAGCTGGGGTTGCCCGCCTATGATTAGTTTATAGAAACCTTAATGGCGGAATCAAGTAATTACTGTCGAATCTTCATGGAATTTTGCCTTGTTAATATTGACATATGGTGCTATAATATTTGGGTAAAATTTCAACAGAAGGTGTTTTATATGAAAATCGATATTTATTCCGGCTTCTTGGGTGCGGGTAAAACCACGCTGATCAAAAAAATGATCTCGGAAGCCTATCAGGGCGAAAAGCTTGTTCTCATCGAGAATGAGTTTGGTGAGATCGGCATTGACGGCGGTTTCCTGCAGGATGCAGGCATCAACATTACGGAAATGAACTCCGGCTGTATTTGCTGTTCTCTGGTCGGTGATTTCGGCAAGGCACTGAATCAGGTGATTGCGGAGTACCAGCCCGACCGGATCGTCATCGAGCCCTCCGGAGTTGGCAAGCTTTCGGATGTGGTTGCCGCTGTCCGCAAGGTTACAAATGACCAGGTGACTTTGGGGTATATGGTTGCGGTCGCGGATGCGTCCAAGGTTAAGATCTACATGAAGAATTTTGGTGAATTCTATAACAATCAGATCGAAACCGCAAGCACCATCATCCTTTCCCGTACGGACAATATTGCGCAGGCCAAGCTGGATGCGGCTGTTGCACTGCTGCGTGAGCACAATGCGCAGGCCACTCTGGTTACAACGCCTTGGGATCAGCTCACCGGCGCGCAGCTGCTGGAAGCTATGGAAGGCGAGAATTCTCTTGCTGATACCTTGGCACAGATGGAGCACGAGCACCATTGCTGCCATGGTCATCATCATGAGGAAGAGGAGCATGAGCATCACTGCTGCCATGGCCATCATCATGAGCAAGAGGAGCATGAGCATCACTGCTGCCATGGTCATCACCATGAGGAAGAAGAGCATGAGCATCACTGCTGCCATGGCCATCATCATGAGCAAGAGGAGCACGAGCACCACTGCTGCCACGGTCATCATCATGAGCAAGAGGAGCACGAGCACCACTGCTGCCACGGTCATCATCATGAGGAAGAAGAGCACGAGCACCACTGCTGCCATGGCCATCATCATGACGGTGAGCATCATCACCATCATGAGCACGGTGAGCATTGCGGCTGCCACGGTCATGACCATCATCATGATCATCACGCGGACGAAGTGTTTACTGCATGGGGCGTTGAAACTGCGCGCAAGTTCACCGCTGAGGATATTCACAATGCGCTGCACGAGCTGGATTCCGGTAAATATGGCATCATTCTGCGCGCCAAGGGTATTGTACCCGCTGTTTCCGGTGAGTGGATCCATTTTGATTATGTTCCCGGTGAAGAGAATGTTCGCTTCGGTAGCGCCGCTGTTATTGGTAAGCTTTGCGTGATCGGTTCTGAACTGAACGAAGCCGGTGTCGCCGGCCTGTTCGGTGTATAAGAGGTAGTGTATGCAGCAGATCCCTGTATATGCGTTTACCGGCTTTTTGGATTCCGGTAAGACCAAATTCATTCAGGAAACTCTGGAGGATCCCCGCTTTAATGCCGGTGAGCGTACGCTGGTTCTGGTATTTGAAGAAGGGGAGGAGGAATTTGATATTTCCACATATCCCCACCAGAATGTTTATCTGGAGGTGCTGGACCAGCAGACTGTGACCACGAAAGAGCTGCAGGCACTTGCCAAAAAATACAAGGCCCAGCGGGTCGTTGCGGAGCTGAACGGCATGCAGCTGGTGGGTGACCTGTATATGCGCTTTCCGGATAATTGGGTGGTAGCGCAGGAAGTGATGTTTGCTGATGCGACGACCTTTATGGCCTACAATGCCAATATGCGCAATCTGGTGATGGACAAGCTGATGGGCGCCCAGATGGTGGTATTCAACCGCCTTGAACCGGGGCAGGACACCATGCCATTTCACAAGCTTGCCCGTGCGGCCAGCCGCAGGATCGATATTCTGTATGATTATACCGACGGTACTACCGCCTTTGACGATGTGGAGGATCCGCTGCCTTTTGATATCAATGCGGATGTCGTCGAGATCAAGGATCCGGATTATGCCCTGTGGTATCGGGATGTTACGGAAGAACCCGCAAAGTACGAGGGTAAGACGGTTCGGTTTAAAGGACAGGTTGCTATGCTCCGTCGGGAGAAGAACGGAATGTTCGCGCCGGGGCGCTTTGTTATGACCTGCTGTGTCGATGATATCCAGTTTTGCGGCATTCCCTGTAAGTTTGTGGGTGCAAACGCATTGGAACCCCGTTCCTGGGTCATGGTGACGGCGACGGTTTCCACGCAGAAGCACCCGCTTTATCAAGGCGAGCTTGGTCCTGTTTTGACTGCTTTGCGTGTTGAATCCGCGGAACCTGCGGAGGAAGAAGTTACTGCTTTCTGATAAGGAATGCGCACCGCCAATTGGCAGTGCGCATTCTGCATGTTTTGATTCAAACAAAATTTCGAAAATGTTGAAATTTGTAGTGCAATTTTAAAAGATGTGTGATATACTGGAACAAATGGAGTGAGGTGATTCTATGTATCAGCCATTGGCAGACCTTCTGCGGCCGACGACTCTTGACGAGGTTTTCGGGCAGGAGCATATTTTGGGACAGGGAGCGGTGCTTCGCCGCCTGATCGATTCCGGAAATATTCCCAACATGATCTTTTACGGCCCCAGCGGCACCGGTAAGACAACGGTAGCCAATATTATCGCAAAGCAAACCAACCGCACCCTCTATAAGCTGAACGCCACCACGGCATCCACTGCCGATATCAAGGAGATCGTCAGCCAGCTGGATACATTTATGGCGCCCAACGGGGTTCTGCTGTACCTTGATGAGATCCAATCTTTTAACAAGAAACAGCAGCAATCTTTGCTGGAGCATATCGAAAACGGTAAGATCACCTTGATCGCATCCACAACGGAAAATCCGTATTTTTACGTTTTTAATGCCATCCTCAGCCGATCCACGGTCTTTGAATTTAAACAGATCTCGGCTCAGGCCTCCTTACAGGCCATCCGCAGAGCTGTTGCCTTTATGGAAGAACGGACAGCGCTGACAGCAATGCCGCAGGAGGGTGCTCTTGAGTATATTGCCGGAGCCTGCGGCGGCGACCTGCGAAAGGCCATGAATGCAGTGGAAGTCCTGTTTTCCGCGGGGATTCCCAATGACGGAAAGCTGACGCTGACCCTCTCCGATGCCAAAGAGGTTACGCAGAAAAGTGCCCTGCGTGCGGATAGGGATGGGGATAATTATTATGACCTGCTGTCGGCTCTCCAGAAGTCCATCCGCGGCTCAGACCCCGATGCGGCGGTACATTATCTTGCAAGGCTTCTGGAAGCTGGGCAGATGCAGTCTGCCTGCCGCCGGCTCATGGTGATCGCCAGCGAAGATGTGGGTCTTGCGTATCCCATGATCATTCCCATCGTAAAATCCTGTGTGGATATGGCGTTGATGCTGGGTATGCCGGAGGCGCGGATCCCGCTGGGAGATGCTGCGGTTCTGATGGCAACCAGTCCAAAATCCAATACTGGGCACATCGCGCTGGATATGGCTCTTGCGGATATCCGGAAGGGGAAGGGTGGGGATTTCCCCCGGCATCTGCAGAATGTCCATGCGGATACCTATACCATGGAACGGGAACAGGGGTATCTGTATCCTCATGATTTCCCCAACCACTGGGTCAGGCAGCAATATCTCCCGGACGAGCTGGTCGGAACCCAATATTACACTTACGGCTCCAATAAGCTGGAACAGGCGGCCAAGCAATACTGGGATGGGATCAAAAATAAGTAACGGTGCGGCTTCCGGGATAGTATTCCCAGCGATCTAAATGACCCTCGGAGATAAAATACGGCAGGGCTTCCCGTTGTGTTTCGTTTTTGAGTATCTCCAGAATGGACAGCTTGATCTTGTGCTTTTCCGGCTGGATGGAACGGATGTAAATACTGACACGATCACCTACGGAAAGTCCCGGCTGTGGCTCTGCAAGGCCGGAAAGATTTGGAGTCAGTTCGATAAAAACACCGTATGGCAGTATGCTTCTTACAGTTCCGGTCACAGTCTGGCCACTGCGAAAGAGTGCGGCGTTTTCTTGCCATGTGCCCAGCAGCTCCCGGCCTGTCAGTTCGATTCTCCCGGTTTGCATTTCTGTTTGCAGAACAGCCGCATACGCTGTCTGACCGGGTTCATAAAGCTGCGCTGTGCTTTCCAGACGGGATACACAGCAGCGCCCGATCCGCATCAGCGCCGTAACACCGCAGCCAATGTCGCAGAAAACACCGAACTGTGTTGGATTCTGTATCACAATGGGGATCACATCACCGGGACGCAGGGACTCATGAAAATATGTGCAAGCTGTTTCCTGTGCTGCTTTTCTCGATAGTATCGCATTCCCGGCTTGGTCGATGCCAATCACTTGAAAGCAGATCGGCTTTCCGACTTTTTTCATGATTGCATGGATCTTGATCTTACCTGCGGCAGTTTCTTCTCTGGGTATTACACCTTTTATTTCACCTAAATCTACATACAAATTGTGGCTTTCGTCGCATTTCACGCACAAAGCCTGTAGGATCTCTCCGCTGCTCAATGCGCGGATAACAGTATCTGTTTCCGGCGGCGAAAAATGCATTCCCTCGGGGCGGTACTGCAGCATAATGATTCCCCCTTTATCAATCAGTTTACGGCGCAGCGCCGCCGAATATGACAGGAGGCAGCAATGGATATTCAGCTTCAGGATATTCTCGTTATGAAAAAGGAGCATCCCTGCGGGGAAAAGCGGTGGCTTGTCCTGCGAACTGGCGCAGACTTTCGCTTAAGATGCTTGGGCTGCGGCCATGAGATCATGACACCCAGATTCAAGGTGGAAAAAAATATCCGCACTGTTATTCGACAGAATATTTCATCGACAGAATCAACCGGCAGCTGATGGCGTCAGCTGCCGGTTTTTTATATACGGGATGGTTTTAATGTGGATTCCTGCGATGGGACACAGTTTTTGCGGCTGGCTAGGGACAAGGAAGCGACCGACTTTTTTAAAGCAAGAAGATATACTGAGTGCAGCAGGAGGTGACAGTATGCATATCTATCTGGATCTTGTGGTTCTGCTGAATTTTTCAGTGGACTTTTTGCTTCTGCTTGCGGTGAACAGACTGTGCGGTTACCCGCTGCAGTTGCTGCGGTCAGCAGCTGCTGCTGGAATCGGCGGTGCATATGCCGGTGCTTGTATGCTGCGGAGCTTTTCCTTTTTGGTAGATCTGCATTGGCGTCTTATCTTCCTTTGCATCATGTCTGTTACGGCCTTCGGGTGGAATCGTTCCGCTGTCAGAAGGGGCGTTCTGATGATTCTGCTCAGTATGGCATTGGGCGGCATTGCAATCTGCATTGGGAAAGGCGGCTTTTGGGGAATTCTTGCTTCTGCCGGTGCTATGCTTGTGCTGTGCACTATGGGCTTTTACGGAGGTGCAGGAAAAAGGACGCATGTGCCGGTGGAATTGATATATGGCGGGAAACGGTATCGGATGACGGCATTGCAGGATACCGGAAACACACTGAAGGATCCGCTGACAGGGCAGCAGATCCTTGTGGCCGGGCCTGAGATCGCATGGGATGTCCTTGGCTTAACGCCGGGGCAATTGGCAGATCCGGTGCAGACGATGGCCCAGGGATTGATTCCGGGGCTGCGGCTGATACCGTATCGAGCCGTAGGACAGTCCTGCGGAATGCTATTGGCGATAAGATTTGACTCAGTGAAAATAGCAGGGGCAGAAGGTGGGCGGCTGGTGGCATTTTCGCCCAACAGCTTTGGTTCCGGCTCCGCATATCAGGCATTAACGGGAGGGGAAATATGATTCAGGCTTTGCGAAAACTACTGGAGAGGATCGGTTTTTCATACGAAAAAGAGATTTTTTACATAGGTGGCAGTGATGTTCTTCCGCCTCCGCTGAAGGGGCAGGACGAGCTGAACGCTCTGGAAGCCTTGGAGCGGGGGGAGGAGTCAGCAAAGCATCTTCTGATCGAACGGAATCTAAGATTGGTCGTGTATATCGCAAGAAGATTTGAAAACACGGGTGTTAATCTTGAGGATTTGATATCGATCGGAACGATCGGCTTGATCAAAGCCATCGGAACATACCGCCGGGAAAAGAATATCAAGCTGGCGACCTATGCTTCCCGCTGTATCGAAAATGAAATTTTGATGCATATCCGTAAAATCGCGGGGCAAAAAGCGGAGGTATCCCTTGACGAGCCGATCAACATGGACTATGACGGCAACGAGCTGCTGCTTTCGGATATTTTGGGAACGGACGAGGACATGATCCTCAGACCGCTTGAGGACGATGTTGACCTGCGGGTATTGCGGAAAGCGCTGTCTGAACTTCCGGAAAGGGAACGGGAGATCGTTTGGATGCGGTATGGACTTAACGGCTACAAGGAGCTGACGCAAAAAGAGGTGGCACAGAAGCTGGGTATTTCGCAATCCTATATCTCAAGACTGGAAAAAAGAATCATGCTCCGGCTGAAAAAGGAGCTGATCCGGCAAACGACCTGTGTGTAAATATTGATACTTGCAAGTTGGAAAATCCTGTGTTATAATCGATACAAATTTATATCGATATGTTTTTGGATCGATAAAACGGAGGAAAGCAATGGAACGCAAAGAAATTTCAAAATCCGTTTTGAAGCGCTTGCCCGGCTATCTGGCATATCTGAAGACTCTTTCGGACGATGCTTCGCCTTATATTTCCGCGACTGCCCTTGCCAATGCTCTTGGTATGGGTGAAGTTCAGGTCCGCAAGGATCTCGCTATGGTATCCGATGGCGGCCGCCCCAAGATCGGCTATCAAAGACTTGCACTGATCGATGATATTGAGCAGTTTCTGGGCTACGACAATACGACGGATGCCGTTTTGATCGGTGCCGGCAAGTTGGGTCAGGCTTTGTGCGGCTACAGCGGCTTTGATGCCTACGGACTCAATATTCTTGCAGCGTTTGACGCGGCGCCTTCCAAGAGCCATACGGATGAAGGGAAGCCCATTTTCCACATCTCACAGCTGCAGAGCTTTTGCCGCAGCAACAAAGTGCTGATGGGCATCATTACAGTGCCTGCAGCTCATGCTCAGGAGGTTTGTGACCAGCTTATTGCCTGCGGAATCAAAGCGATCTGGAATTTTGCACCCATTCATTTGGATGTTCCGGCAAATATACTGGTCCAGAACGAGAATATGGCGACCTCTCTGGCAGTTCTAAGCATGCATTTGCAGGCGCAGATGAAGGACAAGAAATAAGTTAAGCGGCTGTGCGATGGCACAGCCGCTTTTGTCATTATTTTCCGGGCTTAAAGCTATCTTTCAGGCTGACGCTGCGGTTGAATACCAGATGCTCTGCAGAGGAATCCTTGCTGTCGGGGCAGAAGTAACCCAGACGCATGAACTGGAAGGAGGCAGGAGCCTTGACGGAAGCCAGACTCTTTTCAACTTTGCAGCCGGTGAGTACTTCCAGAGAATGGGGATTCAGACAGCTCAGATAATCCTTCCCGGCAGCGTCGGGATCGGGATCGTTGAAGAGATTCTCATACTGGCGTACCTCTGCATCAACAGCGGTCTCGGCATCCACCCAGTGGATGGTAGCGCCCTTGACCTTGCGGCCGTCAGCAGGATCGCCGCCGCGGGATTCGGGGTCATAGGTCGCCAGAACTTCCACAACATTGCCATTTTCATCTGTGACACAGCCGGTGCACTGAATAAGGTAGGCACCCTTCAGACGGCATTCGGGGCCGTTGGGGGTAAGGCGCTTGTACTTCGGGATGGGCTCTGCCATAAAGTCGTCTGCTTCGATCCACAGATTCCGGGAGAAGGTGACATCACGTGTGCCGTCTTCGGGGCGGTTGGGGTTATTCTCAACCACCATCGTATCGGACTGGCCTTCAGGATAGTTGGTAATGGTCAGCTTGATGGGTTTCAGAACCGCCATAACACGCTGTGCGGTCTCGTTCAAATCTTCCCGCAGGCAGTGCTCCAAGAAGGCAAATTCAATGGTATTGGGGGACTTGGCAACACCAACGCGGTCGCAGAAGTTGCGGATGGAAGCAGGTGTATAGCCACGGCGGCGCAGGCCGCAGAGTGTGGGCATTCTGGGATCATCCCAGCCGGAAACATAGCCGTTTTCCACCAAAGCTCTCAGCTTGCGCTTGGAAAGAACCGTGTGGTCGATGCCGAGTCTTGCAAACTCGATCTGGCGGGGCGTATGGGGAACGGAAACGTTTTCCACCACCCAGTTGTAAAGGGGTCTGTGGTTCTCGAATTCAAGAGAGCACAGAGAGTGGGTAATGCCCTCCAGCGCGTCCTGAAT
>JAZNGJ010000066.1:0-15803 GCA_045576415.1 Faecousia sp.
GTCCCCGATCCACACCGTCTCCCCTACCGTCTAACCAAATAATCAAGCAATAGATCTATCAGATTGCCCGTTCCCCTCGTTCCCCTGAAAAAAATCAATATCTATCTATATTTCAGGTTCGCAAATTCGGAGACTTTTCAACTGGTGATTTGGTTGGGGTGCCGGGGGCTGTAGGCGAAGCGTAGCGCAGACGCTGGCGGCATCCGGAGTCGCCGGGGGCGAATCCGGCAAAAAAAGCGCGGGGTGCCGATTTCAGGCCGTAGGCCGTTAGCCGTAGCCGTAGAAATCGGCGCGCCGCGCGCACAATGAAACAAAAAAAGCCTATTTTGTTGCGTTTGTTATAATGCGGGATCGTCTAGTGGTCAGGATACCGGTTTAGTCTTCCGGAGATATTGGTTCGAATCCTCTTCCCGCATCCATAAATTTTTTAGAAAGGAGCGTGTATCAGGACTACTTCTACTAGTGCTATCTCCGGTATCATGGGTCAGGCTGGCGATTTTACCACCGGTTTCATCGGTATGCTCGGTGACGCAGCTGATGCGTTTCTGCAGCATGAGTTGCTGATGGTCTTCCTGTTTGCCATTCCTCTGGCAATGGGTGCAATCGCCTTTGTTCGCAGGCTGATCAAGAAGCGCAGAGGTTAATCCCTTATGCAAAGGGGACAGGGCTCTCCCCTGTCCCCTATTTCTTTTGGAGGTGAATTTTGTGAAACGCATTATTCCTCTTTTTGTATGCCTGGTTTTTGTTGCTGGTGTTCTCGTGATTCCTGCCAGCGCTGCCGGTCTTGACTATAACGATTATGTAACGGATGTCGTTGTGGATGGCGACAATGACTTGGTTACAGTGACTATCCCGGCTTCCTTGGCATATATGCGAATTTATGACTATACGGATAAAGCCGAAATATATGAGGGTTACGGTGCTAACCATTCTATTGAACTTACTGCTGAACATGAGTATGGTTTTCAGCTGTTTCCGCTTGGTTATCCTTGGAGCGTTGACGGTGGATTGGATTTGGATCTGATTCCTGACGGAACTCTTGCAACAATTGATTTTGATATGATTGTAGGTGTTACCGATCAGTTGCCTATGAATGCTACATTCTATACGATTTACCGGGATAGCGGAGGTTCATCTGTAAACAGCAGTTATGTTGATTACGAGTTTAGCGGAGCTACTACATTTTCCGGAACTATTTCGGATAGTACGTCTTCCGCAGCAATTGTCCAGTATGAAAACGTCGTTTTCTTCCAAGTACCTTTTGATGAGTCCGGTGCTTTTATTATCCATGATACAGTTTTGACTATGTCTATTTCTTCCCTGCTTCGGCAGCAACAGATTTCCGGTAAAACAAATAAGCTGCTTGATGAAGTCAATAAGCAACTGGAGGCCAATGGCCAGAAGCTGGATCAGATCATCAACGGTAACAACGGTTTCGATTCTTCCGGATCTGACTTCGGCTCCCAGTCGGACGAGCTCGCCGGCGCAGGTGATCAGATGGGCAGCGCCATGGGTGACGGTATGGCATCCCTCGGAACTATGGTAGATAGTGCAGCATTCGCTACTACGCTGACTACCCTGAGTGCTCTCATAAATGTTGTTTTTGAAGGTCATGAGATCGAGATTTGCGGCATTCAAGGCAATCCGTTTATGATCCTGGTTACGGTTCTTTCCATAGCTGTCCTGCTGCCCTTGGGATTGAAGTTCATATTCCGCAAGTGGGGTGAAAGCAGCTCCGGAGGTGGTGAGTAAATGCTGGATTTTTTCAATAGCATCGGTGAGGTGTTTACCAATGTCTTCAATTTCATAGTTTCCACGATCGAAACCTTCATCGAGATGCGAAACATGATTTTGAGCTTTTTTGAGGCTGCAGCGTCGGTGATCGCCATTTTGCCGAGCCCGATCCAAGCGATCATCTATGCAGCATTGGCGCTTTTGATCGCCTTCATCGTGATTGAGCTGCTGCGTGACTTTCTGTGAGGTGGCCTATGAATGGTTTTGTTCTTTTCGTTGATGGGTTTGTGGATATGATCGCCAAGACGCTCAATGAGATCTTATCCTGGAATATCGGTGGGCTGAATCTTGGCGCCCTGATCCTGATCGGCTTTATCCTGTGGCTGGTCGTAAAGCTGATTTGGGGGTGATACCGTGCGGAAGGTGCTTGTTTTATTCGTCCTGGTCATGGTGTGCTGCAGCATAATTGCGCCGGCAAGTGCGGCGGAGCTGCAGGCCGGTTACCGGTTCACCTGTGATTGCGCGCTTGGATCCGGCGTGGAATTCTTCATTCCCACTACTTATGCAGCCGGCTCGCTGACCTATGACAGCTCCGGTAACCTGATCAACCTGACAGCGTCCACGATCTATCTTTACTGCCCGGCATATCCGGATTACACATTCACGGCTAGCCGGTTCTCCGGGTTCACCTACCGGACATCCGGATATGACACTCAGGATCTCAATATCCGGAATGTGCAGACCCAGAATGTTGAGATCTTCACGGAAGATCCCGCGCCTGGCGATCGGGCGGATGTGCTGGAGCTGTTCCATGTAATGATCTCAATGGGGTGCTTTGCCATCGAGTTCTTGCTTTTGATGAAATGGAGGAATGTGCGTGTTTGATTTCATAAGTGAGCAGATCGGCTACACCGGCACGGCTCTCAGCAATGCCCAGGTTGAGCTGGTGATCATGTGCGGCTGTGTGTTCCTGGTCATGATCTTCGGGATCCTGGCGGTGTATCTGCTGACTGAGGTTCTTAAATGGATCATCGGGAGGTGCAAGTAATGGATCTGCTGCCATATATGCAGCTGTTTTTTGGCTTCGTCATGCATGAGTACCTGGACGGCCTTTGGATCGCCGGCATCGGCATGGCAGCCATTCTGCTTGTGCTGCACATGCTGCGTGTTAAGAGGTGGATGTGATGTTCAAAAAACGAGTTGTTTTCAAAAAGGGCGTGCCGGCGAATTTCTTCCTGGTCGTGGCACTGGTGATCTTCGTGGTCCTGGCGTACATGCTGCGTGAAAACTGGACCTATGTCGCCGTGATCGCCGTCTTGGGGGCGCTGTTTTTCCGCAGATATTTCTGCGGAAAACTGCGCCTCCAGGCGAGCGATCTGGTTCTATTCTGGGGTCTGCCGGGCTCCGGCAAGACTCTTTTTCTCACCAAGACAGCAAAGGATAATCATGAATCCTGGTACATTGGTGTCAATGAAGAATATGAGCATCTTAAGCTGAAGGATTTTGTTTACGGCCGGTCTGATATGGCAAAGTACTCCTTCCCTCATTCGGCCCTCTTCTTCGATGAGGCGTCATTGAATGGTTTCGATAACCGGGATTTCAAGACGAACTTTAAATTGCCTGGTATGCTGGAGACTTTTAAGAAGCATCGGCAAATGGATCTCCCTATTGTCTTTTCGAATCAGGGCTTCGAAGAATGTGATATCAAGATCCGGCAGTCCCTGGCGAATAAAACATACTTCGTCGAGGATATGGGTCTCTGGTGCCGGGCTTCCCTCATGATCCGGGATGTGACGATCTCGGAGATCGATGGACAGCCTCAGGAAGGTTACCGCTTCCCCACCGTCCTGGAGCGCTTGTTTGATCCTTCTATGGTGCTCTATGCTATCCCGGAATACTTTGGCAAGTTCTACTCTACCAAAAATCCCCCTGTCCGTGATATCTTCGCTCCTCTGATCCACGCATACGGTAACCGGAAGCTTGCCCGAGCTGTATCCTGGGACGGATCCAAAGCGCAGCTGGAAGCCGCCTGGGCTCAGCTCAATGCACCGGCTCCGGAGCCCGAATTACCGGACTCCCCTCTCCCCAGTGAGTCCTGCGATCTGCCTGTCCTTCTGGCTTGATGAGGTGTTTATATGTCTGATGTATTATACGGCCTTTGTGGCTTACTTTTTGCGTTCTTCTTCCCTAATTTTCTTTACTTTGTCCTTGGCTTGATTTTTTCTAAAACAGTCCGATTTCATCGCTTTGGTATCCGTTGTCTTGCAATGTGTATGATCGTTCCCAAGCGGTATATTTCTTCGAAGTGTCGTCAGCATTGTGAAACAGCTCGCTGTGGAAATTGGACTTGTGAGAATTATCATCATGCTAAAAAATAAGAATCCCAGGGATCTACCTCCCTGGGATTATTGTATGACAAAGTTTCTGCAGTTCTGTGCTCCAGAATCTTCAGCTTGTGTTACATGGTGCTTTGTAACACAGTTAGATCTCAGCTGCCGGCGCCAGGATCTTCAGCGTGTGTTACATGATATGTCGTAACACAATTTCCCGATCGATCGCCGGCGTCCGGATTTTCTTTCGTGTTACAATCGTTTGTAACACGCTTGATAATAAAATGCTGTCAAGATCTTGACGATGTGTTTTTTGCATCATGTAACACAAAGCACAGTTGCAGCCGGCTTGGATCTTGGCTGCAGCTCTTTTCTCTTGTGTTACACTTCGATTTCTTCCAGTGCCTTGATTTCTTCCAGTGCCTTGTATGACCGTTCAGCTTCTCTGGCAAGGTTCTTCATGGTGTAATCCAGTGTGTTTAGATTACGCGCAAATGTCTCTTTCGCCCGCAGTACGGTTTGCAGGTTTTTACGCTCTCTGCTAATCTGCTCTTGTATTTGCTTTAGCTCCTTCTCCTTTGCCGGCAATTCCCATACGCACCGTGTGACTAGGTTCTCCAACTTTTGGGTGAATGTGTCGCCGGTCTGGCGGTCTATCAGCTCGTACAGCTCGTCAGTAAATCGGATGCTCCGGATGTTGGATTTTTGTGCCACATTAATTCCTCCAAAATGTAAAGTTTGCAACGGCAAAGCGCGCCGTCGCTTTGCTTGGCCATCTTGTAGCGCATAAGAATGCCCCTGTCAATAGACCGTGGAATAAATACCAGTGCGCACACTGGTTTTTATGCCGCGAAAGCTATTTACAGGGGTGTTCTTATGTGTTAGATGTTTCGCTCATAAAAGGCTGCAGCGTCTTTTCTGTGATGTAGCGTGTGTGGATCACCTTGTATCCGACGGACTGCAGGATCTGATCGACGAAGGTATCACGCTCCTGACGGTCTTTCTGATCATGGCTGCTGTCGTCTAGCTCCACCGCACCCAATACATGCAGTTCCTTGTCGCAGATCAGAAAATCAATATGCTTAGCCTGAACTTTGTAAAAGAGTGTTTTATAGTTCTTCTCCCCTTTTCTGGGCTCGATCACATCCAGCAATCGTACTTTGGGGCAGATCAGCAGGCCGGCTTGATCAGCGTATTCCTTCAGCTTCTTGTACTGACCGTATTCGTTTTTTGTGAGAAGATATTTCCGCTGGTAGGACTTGCTGTAGTTGATTTCGTTTGAATTTTTCTTTGTTTTTTGAATCTTTTCTTCAGCCTGTTTTTCTTTTTTCGGGGATGATCCAAGTAATAGTTCGAATAAGGCTGCTAAGCACCCTCTGTTTTCTTGATAATTATCGCTCATTCTTTTGACCTCTTTCTCTTTTTGTTTTGCTGTGGCCGTGGGGCATTCCTTCTGGTAATCCGAGAATGAAGTCAGATGAAAGATCGAAATACATACAGAGCTTGATAATGTGTTTGATTTTGAATTCTCTCTGTCCGGTTTCGTATAGTCCGTATTGCTGTCTTGTTATTCCAAGATATTTAGCAATTGTTTCTTGTTTTTCGTCTCTGTCTTCCCTTGCATTGCGGATTCGTTCATAGAATTCCATGATTATGCCCCCTTCTGGTGGTAATTTATCATGCATTTGAACGAATGCTCTTGACATGCATTCAAATGAATGCTATTTTGTATTTAGGCATTCATATGGATGCAAATTGATTGGAGGAATTAAATATGAAAAAACAAAAAGAAGTTTTGGCAGCCGGCATCCTAAAAGACTACCGTTTTCGTTCCAAGGTTACTTTTGATGCCTACGTCGAGGATCTTAAGGCGAATCGAACTGATCATCGTATCATTGAACAATGTCCTCAGGGTGATGGAACGGTTCTTGCCCGGGTCTTGGTTAGCTATAATGCCAGCCCTCTGATTCAGCTTTTTGATTGAGGTGTCCGGCGATGCTTGAGAAGTATTTGAAAATCGATCCCTCCGGTGAGCTCTCCTGGATCGAGCTGGAGCGTTGTGCCCGGCATAATAAGTTCTATCTCGGAGCTGAATCACTTGATGTTCGTGATCTGTATCCGGTCATTGGCTGCAGCTGTGTTGAGATGGTCTGTTCTCGGATCCGTGGTGTTGTTTTCATGGTCGATGAGTCCGGCAAGATCAAGGATCCGATGCAGCCCCTCAATCCCCTTGCCAGCAAGCTCTATGCCGGTGCACCGTATGGGGATATGATCCATGGGCCGGTTGTCCTGTTCTCGCTGCGGCCTACGCCGCCGATCGGCGAGCAGGATCTGTTTCCGCTGACGCAAAACGAGCTGAACCTGGTCTCTGTCTGTCTCGGTGTTAAGATCCCTTAATAAGTTTTCTTCCGGTAGATCCACCGGTTGAAATCTCCAATCAGGATGCGCTGTCGGAAACGGCAGCCATCTGATGGAGCATATTGCCGAAAGGCTTATTACACAAATTAGGAGGTGCTTTTATGGAAGTATGGGAAATCGTTGGTATTGAGTTCAATGCAAAATTCAAGGGGGATGATGGCGCGATCGTGCCCGGCATTCGGCTGCATCTTGCCGGAGATCCGGAGCCCGGTGCCGGCATTACCGGCCGGCAGGTGCGTAACCAGTTCATCAGCAACCAGGCAGTGTCGAAGCATAACATCAAGCCTGAGATCGGTAAAACGATCACCTTCATGTTCAACCGCTTCGGCAACATTTGCAGTGTAGAGGTCAGCTGATATGTACATCCTGAATGCTTTTCTGCTGGGTGGATATATCGTTCTGATCATCGTGGCCCGGAAGCTGAATCGTCGTGTTTCTGCGATCGAGGCGACTTTCGAGGCCGCTGCCAAGAGTCTGGAGCCGGATCTGTATGAGTGAGGAGAAGCGTGTTGTGGTCGAGATCTTCTCCCATCCCGAGGCTGAGCGCCTCAGAGCGGAGATGAAGGCTATTGAAGATCTTCACCGTGCGGAGATCCAACGGCTGGAAAGCCGGCTGGAAGGGCTTCATAGGACTTTCTATGAGTATCTGGACTCTTTAGGCAAGAAGCGCAAGTAATAGGGCTGGTCGTGAGATTTACCCCTTCAAACATAGGTTCATAAGCCGGAATTTTCGGTGGCAGCTGCCACCTTCCGGCCACTTGACCCGTTAACGATTTTGGGGGAATTTTATGGCCGGCTATCTGGAGGCTATGGCGCAGCTCCGGCCGGAGCTCTGCGGCCCGGATTACAACATATACCGCTACCGGCATGACTATTTCAAGATCGTGCGGTTCGTGTCCACAGCGTCCCGCATGGGCCCTCCTGTCCGGTCTACGGAAGTAGGCTTCAAGCATGAGGATAAGCTGCCTGCAGCGCTGTCCCGGGCTCGCAGGGTCTGTCTGGAGCTTGCTCTGTGCAATGATTGGAAGTGGTTCTGTACATTCACCATTGCACAGAACAATTTTGACAGAAAAAATCTGGATGGATACTATAAGCGATTCAAGGAATGGCTTAAGTATCAATCCAGCAAGCTCGGTGTTAGTATTCCGTATTTGTTGGTACCGGAGCAGCATGGTGATGGCAGCTGGCATATGCATGGTTTCTTTACGGATGCCGTGGATCCTCTCCTGGTTCCTTTCCGGGATCTCTGGAAAGCCGGCGCAGATGTGCCATATAAGCTTGTTCGGAAAGGATACTACAATCTTCCCAAGTATCAGGAACGATTCGGTTTTTGCAGCTTTGGCAAGATCCGCGATCGCATTGCCTGTGCGCATTACACGACGAAGTACATAACAAAGTCATTTCAGGGTGATGCCCGGCGTGTCGGCCTCAATCTGTATTACTGCTCTCAAGGGCTCAATAGATCCTCTCTGTATGGTGATGTTTACGGCCGGAATTCCGTGCTTGATGGTATGCTGCAGTATCACTATCCTTTCTGCAGCTCCGGCTTTGTGCAGATCCAGCGTGAGCCCGGTGATGATCCCCTTCAGGATATCATTGATGAGGCTGTGGATCAGATGCAGCCCCTGGATCTGGAGGAGTTCTATAACCGGTATTATGCAGCGGAGCAGATCCCTGAGGATGATCCGTGCTCGGATGACTTCTATCAGATCTCGATGGAAGCATATGAGCGCTTTTTAAGAACCAGTGCGCACACTGGTGATTTGGTTGGGGTGCCGGGGGCTGTAGGCGAAGCGTAGCGCAGACGCTGGCGGCATCCGGAGTCGCCGGGGGCGAATCCGGCAAAAAAAGCGCGGGATGCCGATTTCAGGCCGTAGGCCGTTAGCCGTAGGCGTAGAAATCGGCGCGCCGCGCGCACAATGAAACAAAAAAAGCCTATTTTGTTGCGTTCGTGCACAATTCCACAAAACCAAAGTGTGCATGAGTACACCCCCACCCTGTTACGGATGGGGGTATCTTTTAGGCTTCCATATCGGTAAACCAAATCTTAAAGCTGACGCTGACGCATTCCGGATGTGTGAACTTGTAGCTTTCAATCCACTTCGGAATGTCTGCTAGTTTCAAGTCTTGCCGATGGCTGGTAAATTCTCCGTTGGGGTAATGACAGCGGAATGAGATATTAAAAACTGCTTTTTTCATTCCAGTATTTCCACCTTGTAGCCCTGGTAATCAAGGTCTGCTAATTTCCTAAGGATTCCGAAATGTATGAAATTTGTTTGCATTGGGTTGCCGTCAAGTCTTGCTTGGCATTTGTACCGCTGATCCAGACCCCATCCAGTTTCTGTTAGGATTTCAACATCGAAACTGTCGAATTCCTCATTGTAAATGACTCGTGCTTTCTTAGTTGGTTTCATGTAAATTCCTCCTTGATTTTGTGTGTTCTGTGTGGTACAATCAAGGTGACCGGATGTAAGGTGTCCGGCCACCTCTTTGATGGTTGGCGTGTAGTGTGCTTGGCGGCTTGGCTACACGCCGATTTTTTTATGCCTTGACCTTTTTGCTACGGATGATCTCGGCGGCTTCTTCCGGTGTCTTTGCCTTGAGTTCGACGATCTCGGCAATGCTATCCAAATAAGCGTTGAGTTCAGCGGTGGTCATTTCGTCCATGTTCACCTCCCCTTTCTGCAAGAGGTTTACCCCCTCCTTACATTAACTATTATACACTAGAAGTGTTGTAATGTCGATTACAAAATGTAACTTTTAAGCACAAAACACACTTTTTTTTATAAAAATGTGCTTTGGTTGCAACTGGCTTTCCCTTTGGTATCCTATGCCCGCAGGCATGGAAGGCGGCGGTACGCAGTAGTTAAGATGCAGAGACTTTCTCCCGCCGGTCCTGCCCAGCTAGTGCCACAGTATCACCTTGCCTGACTAACAAGCTGACGTGTGGCACGGATTAAGGGGTACGACCCCTGCACCCCTTACCTGACCAACAATCCCATCTTGTCAAAGAACGCCCCCGGCGCAACCTGTAATATTAGGATGCTTTCATTCGCTTTGCGACGGAACGCCGTATGACAACAGCCCTCGCCCCCCGGAGGGCGCTGCAGGTTTTAGAGCGCTTTCGGCGGTGCGCTCTCCCCCGCCCCACAAAAGGCAAAACCCCTCCTTTAGGAGGGGTAAGGGGTGGTAACGAAAAACCGCTGACAAGTCAACCAGCGCCGTCGTACGACAATTAGATGGAAAGCGTTTCTGCGAAAGATTCGTCTACTTCTTCTCCGCACATCTCGCATACAACTCTATACATATGAATTTCGCCTAAGGCGTTTTTTATGCTAAGAAGTTTTCCACTTTCGATTGCTTTGCGTAGAAAATCATTGTAAGATGTAAATTCCATTTCACGAATGGAATTTAGGGCATTAAGGGCTTTTTGGTTGGCGTTCATGTTATTTCCTCCTTGTAATTTTATTTGTCAGAAATTGTAATGTTTTCTGCAAAATAAACTGTTGCGCATTCACCAGTAATTGTGTTGCGTATCTCGTACTTTTTAAGGTTGTCTTGGGTTAGTTTATCATTGCCAGATATGCCTAGTACCCAATCTGCCGATACTCGATATAATTCGCATAATTGAATTAAATAACGAATTGGTAGTTCATTGTCTCCTTTTTCATATCTTGAATATTGTTGTTGGGGTATCATTAACGCATTGGCAACTTGCGTTTGGGATAGCCCACTTTTTTTTCGTGCTTCTATTATTCTGTTTGTGTAATCCATATAAAATCCCCCTGTTGGTTTTGGTAATTTACAACAAATCTATTTTACAACTTAATTTATGTATTGACAAACACTAGAATAGTTGTTAAACTAATTTTGCAACACTTAATCTAGTGTAGTTAATTTTAAGGAGGATTTGTATGTTAGAAAAAATGAAAACATGGAACTGGAAACTTATCATTTCCATTTTCCTAACCTTTGCACTGTTCTTTGTGTTTACCGCACTTTCGAACAGCCTGAACGCCGAGGAATTCGAACCTTATATGAAAGCAGGCTACGAACCTACGCCGGAATGCATTTTCGGCTTTGTCGTCTGTTTGTCTGCATTTGCTTTCGGCTTCTTCCTTGTCCGTTTTTGGAAAACTATGGAACTTATGTTCCCACCTAAGAAACGGAGGAAAAAGTAATGGTATTTTCTCCCAAGCGTGCAAAAGCTGTTGCACAGGGTAAGGTTGTCTATGCCATTATGGATGGCAATACTACCGTTTTTACGCACAAGAACTTTTTTGTAACTGTTCAGCAATTGGATATGTTGCAGAAAGCTAGCCCGGAAATTAAATATATTATGACTATTACGGAGGTAAAGTAAGATGAGAAAGATGTGTACTGTTGTTGGCGTGGGTCAGCGTAAGGCGGGACTGTCTAAGAAGTCCGGTCAGAAGTATGATTTTACGGAGATTTCTATCTCCTATCCTGCGGACGGATTCGTGGGTGAGAAGTGTGAAACCGTCGCTTTCGATGCGGCTGTTATTGGTGACCGTGTAATTGGTCCCGGTGATACTCTGGACTTGGTTTTCCACCAAGCCAATTTTAAGACTTATATCGACGCTATTCTTTAAGCTCCTTTCGGAATGGCGCACGATTGGTCTATACAAATCCCCTTGTCCGAACTGGTAGCCCTGCAGGGGCTACCAGCTAGGATGGAGGAACAGGAAAAGATGATTCTCCAGCTACGCCGTGAGCTGGAGGCTTTGCGTAAAATTAACTCGGAAGCTTTACAGCTTTTGGGTGATCTACGGCGTGAAGTGCGCAAGAGGTAACGCATGGAGGATAAGCCCCCTCCCCTACTTGCAAAAATAATTTGTAAGGAGGTAAGCACAAATCGCTTACTACGATAAAGCGATTTTTGTGTTTTTGTGCATGGAAGATATTAAAAAGCCTGTTGACCTTGGGCATGATGATGTCGACGGTCAAGAGTGCAAGGACGGTCGTTCTCGAACTTGGATGATTCTTCTTTACGAGGATGACCCGACGCATAAAGCGGTTTTGGACGGAAAGCTAGCTGACCTTGATTGGAATTACGCCGGGCGTATCCATGATAAGGACGATGACATTAAGGTACATCATCATGTCGTCGTGATTTTTAAGGACGGACGCAAAAACGCTGATATTGCCGCTGATCTCGGTATTGATAAGCGTTGGCTGCGTGCTTGGGATAGACAAAAGAAAGCGCTTCGGTATCTCTGTCATAGAGACAACCCGGAGAAGTTCCAATATAGCACGGATGGTATTTACGGAACTATTGCGGAAAAGGCTGTGGGTGCTTGTAGTAAGGGTAACGAACTTTCTGAGGTACAATCCGTTAAGGAAATTACCAAGCTTCTTGACGATATAGACGGTTTTATCAGCTACTCGTTTTTTCTTAACCTTGTTGCAGACAATGGCTTGTATGCTTCTTTTCGGCGTATGGGAAACCTTGCAACACGGCTTATTGATGAACATAATGTAAAAGTCCGTTCGGAAATTGAAAAACAGTTTGCAGACAGTAAACGGCAAGACGATTTTTATTCGTTTCTTAGGGCTGTTAAGGACATGCCCTTTGACGAAATGATTGAGCGTCTGCACCGTCAAAAAATGGATATTCCAAGCGGAGAACTATAAATAAAAGGGGTGATAATCCTTGAAAATTAATATTCAAAAGTTTGCAAGGGTTGTCATCCCTTTTGTTTCTGCGCTTCTTATTGTAATTGTGTCTGTTGCACCTGTTAGTGCCACAGGCATCGACTACAATGACTATATTTCCCGGGTCGAAGTTGACGGAAGTAATGATTTGGTAACTGTTACGATTCCTGCGGAGCTTTGCTTTGTTCGTGTTTATGACTATACTTCTAGGAGTGATATATACACAGGATATGGAGCTTCCCATACTTTCGAAGCTTTAACTGGACACTCTTATGCTTTTCAGATGTGGCCTTTTGGTTATCCTTGGGGCGCTGATGGTGGCTTGGATATTTCCAATATTCCAGATGGAACTAGCGGTACTGTTTCTTTCTCTAGCAATGTAGATGTTGGTGGCGATACAGAACAACACTCGGCAACTGCATATTTTACTTATCGCAACGAAAATCAGATTGTGGTTGAGCATTCTTATGTTGACTATACCTATACCCCTGGTTCTCATGATTTTGATTTCGTTGTAAATCCGCCGAGTAATGCTACAGTTCTTGAATTTGAGGATAGTGTTGGTTTTGCGGTGTTTGATGATGGTAGTTATAATTTTACTGTCAATGATACAGTGTTGGTTATGTCTATATCTTCCCTATATCGTTTACAACAGGAAACTGGAAAAACCAATACTATTCTTGCCGAGGTGCAGAAGCAGTTAGAATCTAACGGTCAGAAGCTTGAGGATATCATAAGCGGTTCTTCTGATCAGCAGAATCAAGCTGGACAATTTAAGGATGAAATTGGGTCTGTATCCGGTGCTTTAGTTGGTGCTGGTAGTGCTATAAGCGGTGTTCCAAAACCTACTATTGTTGTGGATGACCTCGTACCAAGTGATGTCCTTAATGGCTCTGCTTACCTTTCGTATGTAACTACCATACAGGAATTTTGGAAAAGCGAAACACTATCTTCTGTAACTATTATTCTTGGTGGGCTGATCCTTGTTTCTTATATCCTTTTTGGAGAAAAGGGGTAATTTATGAGCGCTATATTTGATTTGCTTCATGGAATTGGGCAAGCCTTTACAGCTATAGTTAACTTTGTTGTGGACATGGTGCAAGATTTGGTTTGGCTTGCGCAAACTCTTACAGATCTTGCTCCCGCTATTCCAGCTTTCTTCACTTGGTTACCGCCTACTGTTGGTGGGGCTTTGTATACCTGTATTGGTGTAGCTATTGTATTAAGGCTATTGGGAATGGGTGATTAAATGACGCAATGGGCTGTTGAACTTATGGCTACTGTGATAGCCGCTTGTGTTAGCTGGACAGATTCGCTATTTTCTGTAGTGGGTGGTCAAGGCTTTGTCGTAGCCGCATTGATTATCGTTTTTGTAACCTCGCTTTTGCTTATGCCTTTGCGTGGTGGCGGCTATGTCGCTTTGGGCGGTGCTATCGGCGATTTTGCATCGTCTGAAATGTATAAAGGTAAATATTGGAATGGTAAGCGTACTGTTTCTAAGCCCGGTTATAAGGGCAAGTACCTTTCCAGTAATCCTACTTCTAGAACTGTACGCCGTGGTGCGCATTCAAGATATTATGCTGGTGGTTCTGGCAAGCGTGGTCTTTGATAATTAATATTCAAGGAGTGATTTTATGCAATATATCTACTACTTTTATATGATGGCAATGGCTGCGCTGATCTATTGGAGGTTGGGTAAACTTACATGATTGAGTATATTATTCCCTTAGTAGAAAGCTGGTTGCCGATTTGGAATGAATATCTTATTGAGGTATTCTGTCTGGCTTTCATTGCCTTTGTCGGCTGTTTCGTTCATTCTTTGTTTAGGAGGTAGTTTTCATGTACGATATTATTTCTAACATTATCGGTCATACATGGGAATCTAATTACGGCGGTGAACAGCAGTATATTTATTATATTGCTGGTGCGTTGATTTGTCTGTTGGTTGTTTTGATTGTTGATTTTATTAAGGATATTTTCTCCGGTTTCTTCCGGGGCTAATATAAATTTATGAAAGGAATAAGGTGTTTACATTATGCTGGAAGCTGTAACCTCTGCATTGACTACTGTCATTGGTTGGGTGGGTACTGTTGTTACCGCACTGACTGGTGAAGCGGGTGAGCTGAAAGACCTGCTCCCCCTGCTGGCTGTCGGCGTTGCCGTTTCTGCTCTTATGCTGGGCATTAAGGCAATCCGTTCCTTTATCTGGGGCGCGTAATGCGCAGCCCCCCGCATGCGTGACAGTGTCCGCCTGCGGGGGGCATTACTAATTGAAAATTAATATTCAAAAGGGGTTATCCATATGAATATGAAAAAAATACTTAAATTATTCCGTGCCGGCAATGTATGTGTATGTGGTCTGCGTGGGCGTGGTAAGGATATGCTTATGTCGAATGTTGTTGTTCGGCGTGATATGCCTTATGTTTCTAATGTAGATTATGGTGGTGATCATATTGAATTTGACCCACTGAATTATACATGTGGTGGTAATACTTTTGAGGAATTTATCAATGGTGATTTAAAACCATATGTCTATCCACATGAGGATGGTACTGACATTTATGTTTCGGATGCTGGTGTTTACTTCCCTGCTCAGTATTGTAAAGAATTGAATAAGCGTTATGGTTTCTTATCGACCTTTATGGCTTTGTCTCGGCATTTAGGTGAGTGTAATTTTCATTTTAATGTTCAGAATCTTAACAGAGTATGGGATAAGATAAGAGAGCAATCCGACATCTATATCATGTGCAATCGATGCATTGTGCTGTTTGGTAAGCTCGTTATCCAAAAGGTGACTATCTATGAAAAGTATGAAAGTGCCGTTGATAGAGTACCGCCTTACCGTCCCCCCAAAGTTCGAATGAATGCAGATCGTAGACTTAACCTTGGTATGGAAAAACAGAGATACCGCACTACTTACGGCGAAATTAAGCCTATGCTTTTGCTGTATATCAACCGTTCCAGTTACGATACAAGAGTATTCAAGCGTATGCTGGAAATGGCGTAACGCAATAAAAAAACCTATTTTGTTGCGTTTAAGGGATTCGTAACAAAGTTAGTCGCGCGGATCGGCGCCACTGCCCTTTCCATTTATCTCAATATTGCTCGGAGGTTTGATCGTGGTTGATTTTATAATTAGGTATTTTAACGCTGATAAATCTATTCATTATGATGTGATTGTTGAATCTCATAATTTGGGCATTCCAAGTAAGTATGGTTTTATGACTTCTCTTATATCTTTTGCTAATTATCATGGTGCTCTTGATTTAGACATTTTCACGGATTCTGATAATTTACACAAATGGCCTCTTTGCAATCTTTATGTTAGATGCGATTCTACACTAATTTTTTTGGCTTCTGGTGTTGCTCGTTTTGGTCATCATGGTGAACCAGAAGGTTATCGTTTTTTCTAGGAAAGGGTCACAGGGGAAACCTTAGGTTTCCCCTCATCTGAAGAACCCCACCCCCACCACCACGCCGGCACGCAGCTGCGCAGCTCCGGAAGTCCCCGATCCACACCGTCTCCCCTACCGTCTAACCAAATAATCAAGCAATAGATCTATCAGATTGCCCGTTCCCCTCGTTCCCCTGAAAAAAATCAATATCTATCTATATTTCAGGTTCGCAAATTCGGAGACTTTTCAA
>JAZNGJ010000067.1:0-6638 GCA_045576415.1 Faecousia sp.
TAATTGGTGATCCGGCAGATGTCAGTGGCAGGATGCTTATCGAAGATGCTACGGGTCTTGCCGGTACCGCTGTCTCCGTAGATATAGTGAACGATTACATCCCGGTTCTCTCTGGTATACTTTTCTTCCATCAGCTGCTGACGGAGCAGATCGATCTCCCGAGTCTTGAAGCCATAACTGGGGTCAATCTCAATGATCTCCAAATTGGTCAAGCCATCCTTGATATACTGGATCAGCTGCGCCATTTTGGGACTCTTCTCAGAAGCCTCATTAGGCAGCACACCGAACTCCTTGAATGTGCCCTCAACACGGGTCTCAGCTTTGGCGGTTTCTGCCCATTTGCCCTCCTTGCGCATATAATCCCGGTTTTCTTGGGATGTTCCAATGGCCTTTTCAATGTGGGCCGTCGGAAAGCGCTTTTTGAGCGTGCCGAACCGCATAGGCGAGGTTGAATAAAGGTAAACATGGGTGTGATATGTACCGCATGCACCGATCTCGTCGGCCATGCAGAAGTAGTCAGGATTAAACTTCTGCGCGCGGTCGATGATCACATCATGGGTCATACCGTGGTCTTGGGGGTTATTAATGGTCAACTGCCACTTGCGTGACTGGGTATTGCTTGCGTACATAGACAAAATTCTCCTTTTTGCTACTTCTACTTCGCTCGCATAGGTAATACTAACCTATGCGAGCGAGGACTTCTCCCGCGTTACGGCGGGGGATATTTTTCTTTAGGGAAAAATATTTACCCCCAGCCGCCCCGCGGGATCGCCCTCAGACGAACAGGTGGATTACTCCACGGGGAAGATGCCGCTGGCTTTCGCGGAGAACTGGAGCTTGCCCTGAGACTCATAGCCAGTGACGACCAGATCAGTAAACTCCACATCCACAAAGCCTTCCGGCTGTTCCATTTGCTGAGGTCCGTCGATGCGCACACTCAGCTTTTCCAGGCGATGTTCTGCCAGGCACACCACATAGCGGTAGCCGATAACGGTCTCAGTCCGTTTGCCGTCCTTATACTCGTAGGCGGGCATCACGTCAACCAGCAGCATTTTACGACCCAAGCTGGCAGGGTCGATCCGAAGATCACGGATATTTAACATAGGATCATCTCCCAAACATAGAAGTACTGCCATCGGCCGATAGCAGCCTAAGTAGTCATGAGCTCCTTGACTGACCATATGGTAACATGCCGATTACCCTCGAATGCCTCACATGTGAGTCATTTTAAAAAAGTTGCAAAAATTTTCCCGCCATCCCTGTTCAAATAAGGGATGGCGGAAGTTTTAACTGGCGTCAGAATCAAACAGCGTAGGCAAACCGGCTTCTTCAAGTTCCATATCTGCGGCTGCTATCGGTTGTCTATTGGCAATACATTTCCACCAGATCTTTCGTTCTGGGAAGGCGGCGTCATATAATTCTTTAGACTTTTCAAGCCCAAGATCCAATGCCATACATATTTTCACGACCGCTTCTTCGGTGGTACGATATCTACCACCGCGGTTGTCTGTGTTGGCAATCATTCGGCCTATTGTAGCTCTGGATAAACCAGTTTCTGCGGCGAGGACTTTTTGTGTCTTTTTTCTCAGTTTCATATACTGATATAGAAGATCTCCAAAATTAATATTCGTGTTGGGGCTTTGCTTTGGTGTCTTGACACTCAAAGCGATTCCCTCAGAACGTTATTTCGTGATAGGACCCTGCGGGCCGGAGGTGGTCCGTGTGGTTTGTTTACGGACTGCTTGGTGGATATTTGAATTTAGGTCAAATACCATAAGCAACCACCTCCTTCGTGAAATTGCGTCAATGTGAATAGTCTTACTATCCACCTCCGACGCGCAAAGCCCTTCACTCTAGCTGTCATATAGATACAAAAAGAGTACAGTCAAAAATGGCTGTACTCTTTTTGGTATGATGCTTTGCATCCATAATATTAAATTATAACAGTGTTAATATAGTCGTCTAAACATAGTAACCCTGTTGTGGCTGGAAACAAAAACATTCGGACACTTTACGATTGCTTGCGCAAAACAAAGTAAACTTTAACAAGGCATAGCATAGATCCATGCAAGCATCAATGGCTCTCTTAGTGTTTTCTAAGGGGAAAAGGACATAATTACCCCTACCCCTAAATCCTTGCACACATACGGCCTTTCGGCTCAAAACCTTTCGATCCTTTTAGGACCCACCCTATGTTGTTATTATAGATCATCTCAATTGAGGTGTCAAATAAACAAATTGTGAATTATACTCTGCAGATAGTATTAGAATTCTACAGTTTCTTCAATATATTTTGTTCAACGAATCTTGCAACACCGTCTGCATCATTGCTTTGCACCACATAATCCGCTGCTGCTTTCACTTCCTCGATTGCGTTGAAAACAGCAACCCCAACGCCGCACAATTTGATCGGCTCAATATCGTCATGGTCATCTCCAAAATAGGCCGTTTCCTCGGGCGCACAATTGCTGATTTCCAGCATGGCTCTAATGCCGTTCCACTTGGTTGCCGCTTTGCTCATAATTTGAATTAGGTGTCCGTTAGCAACCGTGTAATATAAATCTTCCGTTAAAGCTGCCTTGACAATAGCCAATGTTTCTTTGTTGTCACGCCGCACCAGTATTTTCAATACGCCTTCTGCTTTGGCTATACTAACAAGATCGTCGGATATCACCGTTTCGTAATCCGCAATCGGTTTGTTAGAATAAGCCACATCTCCAGTTTCGAGGGTAATCAGCAATGAAGGCTGGCGATACAAGGCGTTCAGCAGATGCATAGCACTTTCTTCGCAGATCCCATACTCAGTTTGCTTGTTTCCACAGATCACCCTTGCACCATTGGAAACTACCATGGCATCCGCATTGATCATCTCACAATACTGTTTTGCTGTGCGCAGAGGTCTTGCCGTAGCAACCATGATTTGTATTCCGGTTTCCTTGCATGCTTTTAGAACCTCTACGGTATGCTTAGACAATGTTTTATCTGTATGTAGCAGTGTCCTGTCCAAATCTACCACAATCGTCTTAATATTCACCGCAACCACCTTTCAGAGAAAACAAGTTATCTAGAAAAAGTATACTTCGACTAAGCATTGAAATCAAGCAATTATGCCTCTCATATTCTCTCCTGCAAGATTCTATGTTTTGACCATCTTAGCCGTAGTTAAATAACCAGACAAGAAAACGCTTGGACTGGTTCTTAATGCTATAGCGTTTTCTCTGTGTAATACTGTGCTTGAGCATTCCACAGTTCGTGGTACTTGCCTGTTTCCTCGGCTACCAGTTCGGCGTGAGTGCCTTGCTGGATGACTGCACCTTCATGGAACACGGCGATCTCGTCGCAGAATTTGCAACTGGACAGGCGGTGGCTGATGTAGATGGCCGTTTTATCACCGGAGATATCATTAAACTTTGCGTAGATCTCCGCCTCTGCAATTGGGTCTAGGGACGCTGTAGGTTCATCCAGAATGATGAACGGCGCATTTTTGTAAAGTGCCCGGGCACTAGCAATCTTCTGTACTTCTACCCTGAGACATCCGCACCAGCCGCAGCAAGACCCCTATAAAGAATAACACTTACTAAAGGTAGTTTCGTATTGTATTCAAGCTGGTATTCAGTTCTTCAAAATGTATTTCTCCGTTTTTATCGAAGGAAGTTGCTTCTACAGTAAAGTCTCCACAGTAATTAGAAATGCGGAGTTGCTTAAACAGAGGATCAAAATCAATCTGGCCCTGTCCAATATGCAGCGTATTCAAGTTTTTCCAATCCTTATAACCACCGTTGTAGTCACTGATGTGCATATGGCTGATGTGTGGAAACAGCTTTTGGTATTTTGGATTGTAGAGCAGATCAAGCTGTCCGTGAAATGCGGCCATTTTTGTATCAAATGTAAACTGGATATCTGGATAGACCTCCAAAAGTCTTATCATATGACTCATAGGATCCTGCGCATTGCACACTACATTTTCAACTGTTAGTAACAACCCGTATATATCTGAAATTTGGCGCAGAGACTTATAACAAGCAATATTATGTGCAATATCTTTGTCAGAATCCAATCCGCCCCAAAGATGGAGTACCAGTTTTTCCGAACCAAATGCGCTTGCCAAAGAACAGTTGCAATCAAACAGAGATAATGCCTTTTCTGTATCTCCGTCTTGATTGCGGCTGATTAGATCACCTACGCTTTTCTCAATATGGAATACCGGAAATGGAGCGTGAAATGCATTTACAAATCTTTTGAGTTCATCCTGACAATTGTACCAAGTGTCGTACATTAAGAATTCATAGCCATCACACGCAAGCTTGCCGTAATATTGATTTAAAAGAGCAAAATCCCGGTTATTTGGCCGCCCTATCAGAGCCCCCGTGGAACAAAGAATTTTATGCATTTTCTATACTCCTTAAATGGATTTCAAAAGCATACTACCATACCAGTATAACAAAAGCAATCACATAGCATAAAATCAATTGACACAATTACAAAACGATGATAGAATGTTTTTATAATTTTAGAAAGGGGTTTCGGCAATGGCAGTCTACATGTTTGCGGTTAACATGAATACTACCACTATGTGCGGCATGGAAACTATGGGTTTCCGTCGTGCTTGTGTTGTCGTACCCTCATTTAAGTAAATTATTCGGGGAAATAGACGGTGCAAGTCGAATTGTTATTTCGGTTTGCACCGTCTTTTTATTTATTAAAGAAAGGAATGTAGCGTATGATTGTCCCAATTACCCAAAAGGAAGATTTGCCGAAATGCTTGGAGGTCATCCACAGAAGCTTTAAGACAGTAGCCGATGAGTTTGGCCTAACAACGGAAAACTGCCCAAAGCACACAAGTTTTATACCCATTTATTTTCTTACTACCCAAATGAACTGGGGCTGGCATATGTTCGGCCTGCACCACGAGGGTGAAATCATCGGGTATATGTCCCTTTCAAAAGAAGATGATACCACCTATGAACTTCATAACCTGGCTGTTTTGCCGGAATATCGTCATAACGGTTTCGGAAAAGAATTGCTGGATCATGCAAAAGAAACTGTTAAAAGCTTAGGCGGTAAAACCATAAAGATAGGTATTATCGAAGAAAGTTCAGTTCTTAAAAACTGGTATGAGGCAAATGGCTTTATCCATACAGGAACGAAGAAATTTGACCATCTTCCCTTCACAAGCGGATACCTGGAGTTTCACATATAACTGGAATTGCTGAGTAACGTCAGATAATATCATCAAGGGGACTGCCTCACTGAGACAGCCCCCTTTTCATATAGATTGTATCAGCTTTTGGCCGTATCAACTGCCCAAAAGTATGCTGCGAATCTGGGTGATCTTTTCGCTGTAGGCGGGATTATTCTCTGTTTCTGCCAGTGTTTGTAAGTGCAGCGCCAAGGACCACATCAAAGGCTCCAGTGCCGCTTTGGCTACAGCGTTTTTTCTGGCCTCGTCTGCCAAAATCAAAACCAGTGCATTTTCCCTCGACTTATATGCATTGAGAAGCTTCTCAGCATACGCAAGAGCCTTGCCGTAGTCACCGTACCGATAATAGGCGTGGGCAATATTAAACAGAACGGCTCCACGTACTTCAGAATCGTCACAGTAGGCGATGATTTGTTCCTGCACTTCAATGGACTGACGCAGATACTCCCGCTTTTCGGATTCTGTTCCGTCAAGGCGTTCCAGCGATGCGGAAAGCTGCACCAATAAGAGGGCATTGTTTGGATAATCCTTCAACGCATCACGCATCAGCTGTACATTGGCAGCGTGGTTATTGTTACTGCGATTTTCTTCCCACTGCCTGTTGATCGCCTCAAGCGCTTTAGCGGATTCAATCTCATTCATGCCAATGAGGTCATCAATCGTGACGCCATAATAGCGGGCTAGCACGGGGAGCATTGTAATATCGGGGTATCCATCATTTCGTTCCCACTTGCTAATGGACTGAAACGATATCCCCAGGTGCTTTGCAACCTCTTCTTGGGTTAATTTTCGTGCCTTACGAAAGTTTTTGAGATTTTGTCCAATAAAAAGTTCCATACTTACCTCCTGATCACAGTTATTCGATGCATCTAAAAGTATTATAGGCAACTCCGTGTGCATGAGCAATAACTGTTTCATTGACCAAACTCTACAACTGGTAGAAAAAGTCTATTGTCACGTTAGGCCATTCCGATTATACAAAAGGTAAGTTTTTTGCCTTTCATATTCTTTTGAGATATCTGGACTAAAAGTTGTAGTTGGCAGGACCAAAGGCAGCACATGGCCGGATCAAAAGGCGTGGTTACCCACTGACATAGGATGATTAAAGCGTATCGGCTGCTTTCTCCATGTAATACTGTGCCTGGGCATTCCACAGTTCATAGTATTTACCGGCTTCGTCAGCTACCAGTTCGGCGTGGGTGCCTTGCTGGATCACCGCACCTTCGTGGAACACAGCGATCTCGTCGCAGAATTTGCAGCTGGACAGGCGGTGGCTGATGTAGATAGCTGTTTTATCGCCGGAGATGTCGTTAAACTTGGCGTAGATCTCCGCCTCTGCTATGGGGTCTAGAGACGCGGTAGGCTCATCCAGAATGATAAATGGTGCATCCTTATACAGAGCTCTGGCAATGGCAATCTTCTGTGCTTCACCGCCGGA
>JAZNGJ010000068.1:0-4702 GCA_045576415.1 Faecousia sp.
TGTCATTCCGAGGCCCCAAAGGGGCCGTGGGAATCTCCTGGTACAATCTCCGATCCTGCTTAGCATTTCTATAGATGGTACCGGGAGATTGCCACGGGCAGCATAGCTGCCCTCGCAATGACATACTTCTTTTTTAGTGCGCCGCTTACTAAGCGAAACGATCATTTGCTGTTGTTGCTGCGGCGCTGGCGGAGATGGGCTGCCAATTTGTCGCCCCAGTCAAACAGCCGCTGCATGGCAAAGAATACCGTTGGGGTCATCAAAATCAGCGCTGCCATTACAAGCAGGGAACGGATGTCAGCGATCTGCAGCTCGAAAAGACTTCTCAGCAGGGTAAAGCACAGAAAAAGTCCTGCCGCCATGGCACCCCAGACCAGAGCGCGGAATTTGTCGAAGGGCTTGCAGGTTTCAAACAGAACCAGAAGACCGACTACACTCAAAACGGAAACGCAGATGGTAGCGGCCTCCGCCTCCGGCAGGCCGAGGACGGTGCCAAAGGTCTGAGCCATCAGTACGGCAAGGATATTGGTGATGCCGCCCGGCAATGCCTTTCGCAGCACCGTGGGCAGGAATTTTCCCTCCACCCGCTCATAGTTGGGCTCCAGCGCCAGGAAGAAGGAGGGCGTGCCGATGGTCAGCGCGGAGATCATGGTCATATGGATGGGGATCAAAGGATACCCCCAGCCGGTGATGACCGACACAAGGGAAAGCCCTAGAGAGAAGATGTTCTTTACCAGAAACAGCGTGGCTGCCCGCTGGATGTTGTTGATGACACGCCGTCCCTCGGCGACGATATCCGGCATAGCGGAAAAATCCGATTCCAGCAGCACCAGCTTTGCCACCTGACTGGCGGCCTGAGCGCCGCTGGCCATGGCCACGGAGCAATTCGCTTCTTTCATGGCAAGCACATCGTTGACGCCGTCGCCGGTCATGGCCACGGTGTGCCCCAGCTTCCGGTATGCCTGGATCAGCCGCTTTTTCTGGTCGGGAGTCACCCGGCCGAAGACGGTGTATTCCTTCGCGGCCTGCAGAAAATCACTGTCGGTATCCAGCGTGGATGCGTCGATGTAGTGCTGGGCGTTGGGGATCCCTGCCCGCTGAGCCACTTCGGATACGGTGATGGGGCTGTCGCCGGAGATGACCTTGACGCAAACCCCCTGCCGGGCAAAATAGGCGAAGGTTTCTTTAGCTTCCGGGCGGATCCGGTTGGTCAGCAGCACCAGCGCCAGTGGGCGCAGCTTCCCCGGTTCCAGATAAGCATCCGGCTCGCCTGCGTATTGGGCGATCAGCAGCACCCGGTAGCCCCGGGCAGACCACTCTTCCACCGTTTCCCGCAGCTCGCCGTACCGGGCTCCCATGGCCGATTCCGGCGCGCCTACGATAAATGTACCCTGCCCCCGGAAAACGGAGGCGTTCCATTTGGTGGCGGAGGTGAATGGGATCCTGCTTGTGCAGACCCAGTCGGAGCCGGTGGCGAACATTTCCGCCATGGCCCGGGCGGTGTCGTTTTCCGGCTCGCAGCCGGAATAGATGGCGGAAAGAATGCTCTCCAGCCGCTCGGGGGGGTCATCGGTCAGCGGCAGTACATTGTCCACTTCCATTTCGGATTCCGTGATGGTGCCGGTCTTGTCTACGCATAGCACATCCACCCGGGCCAGCGCTTCGATGCAGTTCATATCCTGCACCAGCACCCTTTGCCGGGTCAGCTTCAGCGCCGATACCGCCATGGCAACACTGGTCAGCAAATACAGTCCCTCGGGGATCATGCCAACAAGCGCGGCAACGGTGGCTTCCGCGCTGTTGGACAGGGTGTTGCCCAGAACCTTAAATTCCTGATAGAAAAGGAAAAGACCCACGGGGATCAGCGCGATGCCCACGATCTGGATCAGCCGATCCAGAGAGCGCATCATTTCGGATTTTAAGGCCTTTGCGCCGTTCTTGGCTTCGGCAGCCAGCCGTGCGGCAAAGGAATCGGCGCCCACATGGGTCAGCTGCGCCCGCCCGGTACCCGCAACTACGAAGCTGCCGGAGCGCAGCGTGTCGCCGGGACGCTTCAAAACCGCGTCCTCTTCGCCGGTGATCAGCGCTTCGTTGACCTGCAGCTGTCCGGTGCGCAGGATGCCGTCGGCGCAGATCTGGTCGCCGGCGCCGAATTCCACAATATCATCCCGCACCAGTGCATCGGAGCGGATCCGCTCCACCTTGCCGCCCCGGACGGTCTTCAGCTGGGCGGCAGCCACCAGCGTCAGCCGGTCCACTGCCCGCTTGGCCCGGATCTCCTGAAAAATGCCGATGGCGATGTTGCACACCACCACGATCAAAAAGGTCATGTTTTTAATGGAAGAGCCGGTCAGCGCAAGGACGGCTGCCAGCACCACAAAAACAAGATTGAAAAAGGTCAGGATTTTCTCCAGAACGATCTCCCGTTCTGTCCGGGCGGCACTTTGCGCCAGTCCGTTGACCCACCCGCTGCTCTGCCGCAGCAGCACATCATCCGTGGAAAGGCCCAGTGCCGGATCCGGATCTACAACAGGCACATCCTGCCGCACCGGGGCGGTGTTTTTCTTTGTTTTCAGCAAGACCCAAGACCTCCTTGGAAGTATGATTACAGGGGCGTGCGCCGGGGAAAGCCGTTTTTCCGGTCCCAGAGCAGCAGAAGGCAGCCACTCTTTACGGTGACCGCGGCAGATTGCCCGGTAAAATGGTTGCTGGCACCCAGAGGAAAGCTGCTGGTCAGCGTTCCGCCGGTCAGCGGATACTTAAGGCCTGTCAGGGTTACGCCCTCGGCGTCACTTCCCATGCAGAAAACAGATAAAACGCCCTCTGCAGACGACGGGAATACGACGGTTTCTTCCTTTGCCACGGTGATCAGATGGCTTTTCCCCACCAGATACCCTCTGGCCCCATGCTCGGCAAGGTATTGCAGCGATTGCAGATTGGCGATGGTATGGTCCGGCCGGCTGCCGCCCATGCCGCCGTAGAGCAAAAATTGCCGGCAGCCCAGCTTCAGACCGTGGCGGATGGCCAGCATGGCATCGGTATCATCCTTTTCCACGGGGAACACATTGGCACCCTCCGGGATGTAGCCCAGAGAATCAAAATCGCCCAGGATCACATCCGGACGGATCCCAAGCCGCTGCAGGTGCCGCAGTCCGCCGTCGGCTGCGATGATCAGATCTTCTTGTTCCAGGGGCTGTGCCAGCGAGTCGAATTCCGCCGCGCAGAAAATAACGCATTTTGTCATAAAGATACCCGGTTTCTTTCCGTATTTTTTTCATTTTATCACATCCGGCGGGAAAGGAAAACCCCCGCCGGACAGAATTCCGTCTTAATTTTCACAAAAAAACGCCGTGACCAGCTGTCACGGCAAAGCGTTCAGTATCGTAAGCACCGGCGGATCTTTGCTTCGGCCCGGTGCAGGGTGCGGCAGACGGTGCTTTTGTTTACGCCCTGCTCCCGGGCGATCTGCTCCATGGTCAGCTGCCGGAAATAGTAGGAGGTGAGAGTCTGCTTCTGGCAGGGGGTCAGCTCTGCTTCGATGACCCGCCGCAGGCGCTTCAGCTGCACTTCCCGGGGCAGCCGGGGTCCTTCATAGCCGTCAAAGAGTGTATTTCTCACTGCGGTAGTACCCCCTGTCGTAGTAGTGCTCGGTCAGCTCCTTCAGCTCATTCATCTGGGTCAGCATGGGTGTTAGCTCCGCAATCCGCCGCTTTAGGTGCCAGATATCCTCCGGATCCTCCGCATTGGCAAGGTTTTGCCGCAAAAGCCGCAGCCGCTGCCGCAGCAGAACCGCCGAAGCTTCGTAATCCCGGCTGATCTGCTGCAGTGTCATAGCGCGTCTTCCCCGCAGCGAAGGCACAAAAAGCTGGGGGCATACAGTGCGCCGCGGCATCGGGCGCAGAAACCGGCAGGGGGCAGGGACTGCTCGTCTATGTATAAGATAGGTTCGATTTGTCTGGACAAGGACATCCTCCTCTCGCGTAAACGGGAAACAGGAAATGTCGAATAGCAGGAGCAGATTTCTTTCGTCATTTCCAGATGTTTCCAGACAATATTATACTACACGCTTTGTGTGGTGTCCGTCGAAATGTGTAGGGGTCAGATTTCTCCCATTTTTTTATGGAAAGTATGGTATGCTCCTCCTACCAAATACAGAAAAGAGGGACATGTTTATGTTGGGTGCGCGGATCGCGGCACTGCGGCGGCAGGCCGGCTTCAGTCAGGCGGAGCTGGCCCAAAGACTCAGGATCAGTGCCAGCGCGGTTGGTATGTATGAGCAGGGACGGCGGGAGCCGGCAGCGGATCTTCTGGTGGCGCTGGCGGATGTGTTCGGTGTTTCGGTGGATTATCTGCTGACGGGCAGTCCTAGGACGGACCGGGAGCTGCAGACGGCGGATCAGGCGCTGCTTTCTTCCATGGCAGAGCTGGAGCGAAAGCTGAACCGGCGCAGGAGTGTGCCCTTTTCCCGGCAGGAGCTGACGGTGCTTTTTGCCGCATTGCTGATGGAATCTTGACGAAACCGCCTGTTTGGGGTAAGATTAATTATCGTTTACAGTAGCATCAAGGCTCCCCTTGTCAGGGGAGCTGTCACGCGAACAGCGTGACTGAGGGGTAGTTTCTCTCCCCCAGTCATGCCGTTTGGCATGACAGCCCCCTCGTCAGAGGGGGCCTTGAGAGTTGCTCCTCTTAGTAAGCGAAACGA
>JAZNGJ010000069.1:0-27115 GCA_045576415.1 Faecousia sp.
TAATTGTCCAAGGTGTTAATTTGGTTTCGTGTTATTCAATTTACAAGGTACATCCGGCCGCCGCAGCGACCTTAGCATTCTAGCACATCATTTCCCATTTGTCAAGAACTTTTTTCAAGTTTTTGCAAATTTCTTTTCCGCTTTGTCCATATGCCGCGCCCCTCACGAGCGCTTGCGTATTCTAGCAGACTTTTCCCCTTTTGTCAATACCCTTTTTCACTTTTTTACGAGGTTTTTTTCATTTCTAAACCTTGTGCCAGTCAGCACTCCCCTGCCCCAAAATACTGTGTTCACCCAATCGTTATTCGCCCATCTTTTGCGCACATTGCACAACCGTTACTTCTGCTTTCTTTCATCCTGCGGCGATAAACGCTTATCGCGCACTTTATTTTCTTTCATCCGTTTTCTGAATATTGTTGGCGCAAAAGGAATCACATACGGGACGCCCAGACTCTTTTGCCCTGCCAGGTGGATCAACAAAACCACCAACACTGCACCCACTGCCCATAATCCACCTACAGCAGCAGCCACACCCAGCAAGAATCTCCAAAAACGTATCGCCGATGCCAAGTCCCGATTGGGCAGCACAAATCCGCAGACGCCAGCCACACTGACTACGATCAGTGCCATTGAAGAGATCAGGCCTGCCTCCACCCCAGCAGTACCTACCACGATCCCACCAATGATAGACACAGATTGGCCAATGCTTTGGGGTAAGTGGATGCCGGATTCCTGCAACAGTTCAAAGGCCAACAGTAACCCCAATACTTCCCATGCAGGAGAAAATGGCACACGGTTCTTTTCGATCACCCCTTCCAACGCTTGTGGGACCCATTGCGGATGATACATCGCAAACGCAATATATAGTGCCGGAAGGAGCAACCCCAGTACCAAGGCGCCATAGCGCAGCAGACGGACCCAGGAGGCAGACACATAATCTCGGGCCAGATCTTCCGGAGAATCCATCAAATAGCCTAAATCCACCGGTGCCAGGTAGCCCAATGGCAGGCCATCCACAAACAAGCCTACTCTGCCCCGCAGCAGGCCGTTACAGAAGCGGTCGGTGCGTTCCGTATATTGTAATAAGGGAAAGGCGGTCTTTCGGGAGCCGGTGATATATTCCTCCACGGAGGATGGATTTATGAGGCCGTCGATGTCAATGGAATCCAATCGGGCTTTCATCCGTTCAACAAATTCGGGATTTGTGATGCCGTCGATCCAAACGACCGTCACATTGGTCAGGCTGCGGCGACCCACGGTGGTTTCGTACAGCCGCAGGTCCGGGGTCCGCAGATGGCGACGGATCAGGGAGGTATTGGTGCGGACAGTTTCCACGAAGGCATCCTTTGGGCCTTTGGTGGTATGCTCCAACTCCGGGCCGGACATACTGCGCTTTTCGCCGGTTTTGACCTCAAAAGCAATAGCACCTGCACCGGGAAACAGCACCACGCAGAAGCCGTTGACCAGGAAGGTAGCCACATCGTCAAGGGTCCGGCAGGGTTTGGCGACAGCATTGACCACCACGCCGTAGAGGGATCTTTCGTAGAGGGCCTGCGCGGTATCGCCGGAGAGCTGCTCCATAATGGGCTGGATGATGTATTCGGAGGCAGAATCGCTGGAAATGAGGCCGTCGATGGCGTAGGCATACAATATAAATTCACCGCATTGGAGCTGGCGGACGTTGAAATCCGCAGCGCCGGCAAAAATGCGGCGTATATTTTCATCGGTCATAGGGCCGGGATACATGGGGTTGGGACGTGGGGTTGGTTTTTCCAATATGCTCACCTCAAAGGGTAGTTTGCCCGGAAAAGGTGGGAATATGTGTTTGCTTTTTTGTAAATTGGGTGATATAGTAAGGTAAATTGTTGTTTAGCGCACTAAAAAACACGTCATTTCGAACCAGTGCTCACACTGGTGTGGCAATCCCGTAGATTTACAGGGCACTTTTCGATACATTTCCCCTCTAACCGGGGGATTGCCGCGTCGCCGCCTTTAGGGCGGCTCCTCGCAATGACGTGGTAATCTAAACCCGTAAACAACAATTTACCATAGTAAAAGGAGGACATCACATGTCCCACACCATTGTTGCCATATCCACCGGCAACTGCATTTCCGCCATCGGCATCATCCGCTTAACGGGTGAGGGCTGCGCGGAAATTGCCGGGAAGGTATTTACATTAAATAATAACACGCCCCTATCCGAAGCGCCCGACCGGAAGCTGGTGCTGGGTACGCTTTATGATAAGGAAGGCCGCGCCATCGATTCCTGCTGTGCCATTTACTGTCGCGGACCCCACAGTTACACCGGAGAAGATACGGTGGAATTCCACTGCCACGGCTCCCCTGCTGTTCTTACCGCCGGACTGGAAGCCCTGTATGCCGCAGGCGCGCGTCCTGCCAAGCGGGGTGAATTCACCAAGCGGGCATTTTTAAACGGCAAACTGGATCTGACCCAGGCGGAAGCCGTCATTGATCTGATCGAAGCAGAAACCGCTGATGCTGCCGCCAACGCGGCAGGTCAGGTTAGCGGCGTACTGCAGAAAAAGCTGCAGCCTGTTTATAATGATCTGACCGACCTTTGCAGCCACTTTCACGCGGTTCTGGACTATCCGGATGAGGATATTGAGGATTTCGGCCTTTCCAATTATGAGAGCATGCTGAAAGCCGATGCCAAGACCTTGCATGCACTACTGCAGACCTACGGCCAAGGCAAAATCCTGCGGCAAGGTGTTTCCGCTGCCATCGTCGGCAAGCCCAATGTGGGAAAATCCAGCCTTTTGAACGCACTGGCGGGCTACGAACGTGTCATCGTCACGGAAATTGCAGGCACCACCCGGGATACGGTGGAAGAAACGGTCATGATCGGTTCTACCCGGGTGCGGCTCATCGATACTGCCGGCATTCGTGATACCGACGATCAGATCGAAGCCATGGGCGTGGAGCGCAGCAAGCAGGCTGTGGAAAAGGCAGACCTTGTTATTTTTGTCTGCGACGGCTCCCAGCCGCTGACAAAGGAAGACCGCGCCATCATTGCTCTGTGCGCAGATCACGAGAATGCCGTTGCGCTGATCAACAAAGCCGATCTCGGTAGCGTGGTGGCCCCCAGCGACCTGCCTTTCATGAACATCCTTGAGGTCTGCGCCAATACCGGTGACGGCCTTGACAAATTAGCGGATGTGGTGGATTATCTATTTGCAGGAGAAACCCCATGCGACGGTTCGATTCTGACCAACGCACGGCAGTTTGATGCCATCCGCAGGGCGCATGAAGCCATGCTTCGGGCCATAAAGGCACTGAAGCTGGGGCTGACCCCCGATGCAGCGCTGACAGATGTGGAGGAAGCCATGGAAGCCATGGGTGAGGTCACCGGCGCAACGGTTAGAGAAGATATTACCGCTCGAATTTTTGAACGATTTTGTGTAGGAAAATAACTATGATCTATTTGGACAATTCCGCTACCACCAAGCCCTGTCAAGAAGCTGTGAACGCGATGACAGCAGCTTTAACCGAAGGCTGGGCAAACCCCAGCGCACTGTATGGGTTCGGCTTTGATGCCGCAAAGCAGCTACGCGCAGCAAGGCACAGTGTAGCAGCTGCTATGGGCGCAGAACCCGACCGGATCTTTTTCACCTCCGGTGGTACCGAGGCAGACAACTGGGCCATTTTCGGCACAGTTAAGCGGTTCGGAAAACGCGGCAAGCACATTGTAACCACAGCTATCGAGCATCACGCCGTCTTAAACTGCATGAAGGATCTGGAGGCTCAGGGCTTTGAGGTGACTTACCTGCAGCCGGACAATTTGGGTAACATTACTGCAGACAGCCTGAAAGCCGCTCTGCGCAAGGATACGATCCTCGTTTCCGTCATGATGGTCAACAATGAGGTTGGCTCTGTCATGCCCATCCAGCAAATGGCCAAGCTTACACATAAACTCTGCCCCGATGCGGTATTTCATACAGATGCGGTGCAGGGCTTTCTGAAGATCCCCTTCTCCGCGAAAACCTTGGGTGCGGATCTGATCACCGTTTCTTCCCATAAGATCCACGGCCCCAAGGGCGCAGGCGCGCTGTATATCAGCCCCCGGCTTAAATCCTTCCCTGCCCTGCTTTTAGGCGGCGGTCAGGAAGGGGGTATGCGAAGCGGTACCGAGGGCACACCTGCCATTTTTGGTTTTGCTGCCGCTGCCGCAGCCTGTGCCGCCAGCTTCCGGGAAGATATTCAGATGGAAAACGCACTGCTGAACGACCTTGTGGAGAAATTGTCCGCTGTGAAGGGCATCGTCATCAACGGCGCACATAAGGCTCCGCATATTCTGTCCATGTCCATTCCCGGAGTCCCCACCCAGAATACCATCAATATCCTGCAGGATCACGGCATCTGCGTTTCTGCCGGCTCCGCCTGCGCGAAAGGTCACCGCAGCCATACGCTGACGGCCATGAATCTATCCCCGGAAGTTATGGACGGCTCTTTCCGGATCTCCCTGTGCCGAGATAACACGCAGAGAGAGCTGGACACATTGGTTGAAGTGCTTAAAAACGATATTGTCGGGAGGTATATCCCGTGAAAACCTTTCTGTTTCGCCTCTGGCAATGGACATGGGGTCTTCCGCAGACGCTGCTGGGCGCTGTCATTTACCTGATCTGCCGGGATTGCCCTCACGAGCGGTATCGCGGCACGATCGTTACCTATTGGAAGAAAAAAAGCAGTCTGGGCGTGGGTATGTTCCTGTTTCTCGGCTCGAAAGACCCCCAGGTGCGGGTGCATGAGTACGGTCACGCTGTGCAGTCCATGCTCCTGGGGCCGCTGTTTCTTCCTATCATGGGGCTTCCCTCTGTTCTCTGGTGCAATCTGCCGGTCTGTCGGCGCCTGCGCAGGGAAAAGGGTATTTCCTACTGCACCTTCTATCCGGAGAAAAACGCCAATTATCTGGGGCGTATCGCAACCAAAGAGCGCTGCGAACTGAAATAAAAGAAGCTGCCGCATGAGCGGCAGCTTTTCATTATTTACTGGCTTTTTGTTTCTTTTCAGAAACCCTGCGGACCAGCTTGGCAGTTCCCCAAACAATCAGGGAGAAGCAGGTAAAGATCGCAACATAGCACAGGACAAACAGCGGGTAGCTGAATTCCTGCACCGCGCCCAGCAGCGGGAACTGGGTCGGATAATAAGGAGAGAGGTAGAACATGCTCAAGTTATCGCCCGGCTGGCAGGCATCGGTGCCAAGGTGCAGCTTGTACACCAGAATATTGCCCACGATAGCCATGCAGACAAATCCGAGGAACATAGCAAACGGGGTCAGCAGTTCCTTCAGGCGCTTGCCGTAGCCTCTGGAAACGATCAGATAGACACCCATCCCCACCAGAATGGAGTGCCAGATCATAGAATGCAGGGAAATGGGAACAAAATATGTATACAGCACAGCAGAAGGTACCAGCATCACCGCAAGGCCGCCAATAATTCCAAAGAAGGCCAGAAACCGGTAGCATACTTCCCTTGCCTTTTCCCAAGGTGCGAAAGTGGCAAACAGCGACACATAGATGGGTACACTGCAAAACTGGAATGGAAAGATCTCCCAGCGATAATAGCCGTAGAATTCAAACCAGAAAAGCTGCTTGAAGATCTCACCAAACAGTAATGTCACAGCCAAAACGCCAACAACTTTACGGTCAGTCTTTGGGCTGTGTTTCCGCGCGAACAGCAGGCAGATCACAACGCAAAAAGCAACCATGATCACCAACCACAGGATATGAAACCAGCTGAACATACCGGGGCCAACATCACCGTTATCAATGCTTCCCCATGTCCAATCCAGAAAAACAGACATAATCCACCTCAAAATATAAGAAATCTTCAGCTTCGCTTCAGCCGAACATTATGGCATTATACAAGATTCGACGCAGTTTGACAATAGTATAATTCTTAAGATTCCATTATGATTGATAAAAAACCGGGGTCAGGCTTTTGCCCGACCCCGAAACGATACTTATATTTAGTATGCTACGCCCCAGTAGATCATCTTGTCAGCAGGCTTGCCGCAGCAGGCGCAAGTATTGCCCAGATGCTCCTGCGCGAAGGGGATGCAGCGCGACGACATGCCGGCCTTTTCCTTCATGGCAAGCTCGCACTCCAGATCGCCGCACCACATGGTCTTGATGTAGCCGCCATGCTCATCCTGCAGAGCCTTAGCTTCCTCAATGGAGTGAGCCTCGTAAATGTGCTCCTGAAGATTCTTCTTGGCACGGTCATACATACCCCTGTGGACAAGCTCCAGCTGCTCGGCAACCGCTGCTTCCAAATTTTCCAGCTTTACAACGATCTTTTCCCGGTCGGTACGGCGAACCAGAACGCATTCACCGTTCTCCAGATCCCGGGGACCGCACTCCACACGCAGGGGAACACCCTTCATCTCGTACTCGGCGCACTTCCAGCCCATGGAATTGTCGCTGTCATCCAGCTTGACACGCAGGCCGGCACTTGCAAGGCGGGCCTTCAGCTCACCCGCTGCATCCAGAACGCCAGGCTTGTGCTGGGCGACCGGCAGAATGACCACCTGCACGGGAGCGACCTTGGGGGGCAGCACCAGACCGTTGTTGTCGCCATGGGTCATGATGATGCCGCCGATCAGACGGGTGGAAACGCCCCAGGAAGTTTCGTGGGGATTGGTGCGCTGATTGTTCTTGTCGGTAAATTCGATGCCGAAAGCCTTGGCAAAGCCATCACCAAAATAGTGGGAAGTACCGGCCTGCAGCGCCTTGCGGTCATGCATCATGCACTCGATGGTATAGGTTGCTTCCGCGCCGTTGAACTTTTCCTTTTCGGTCTTCTGACCGCGGGTGACAGGCATTGCCAGCACATTCTCGCAGAAGTCGGCATAGACATTCAGCATGGTCTCGGTAAATTCCTTTGCTTCTTCTGCGGTGGCGTGGATGGTATGACCCTCCTGCCACAAAAATTCCCGGTGACGCAGGAAGGGGCGGCTGGTCTTTTCCCAACGCAGAACGCTGCACCACTGGTTATACTTCATAGGAAGATCCCGATGGGACTGCAGCACATTCGCAAAATGCTCACAGAACAGCGTCTCGGAGGTAGGACGGATGGCATAGCGCTCCTCCAACTTTTCGCCGCCGCCCATAGTGACCCATGCACACTCGGGAGCAAAGCCTTCCACATGATCCTTTTCCTTCTGCAGCAGACTTTCGGGGATCAGCAGGGGCATGTACACATTTTCAACGCCTTGCTTCTTGAACTCCGCGTCCATGATGCGCTGGATATTCTCCCAGATGGCATAGCCATAGGGGCGGTAAATGAAAACACCCTTCACAGAAGAATAGTCGATGAGCTGGGCTTTCTTGCACACATCGGTAAACCACTGGGCAAAGTCTACCTCCATGTCGGTGATCTGTTCTACTTTCTTATCCTTGGCCATTATATTTCATCCTCTCGGTTTTCCATAATTCGCTTTCTATATTATAGCACCAATGTCAATACTTTGCATAGGATGAGTTACAGTTTTTGATCAAAGGAGCCCCCATATGAAGCAGGTGACCCTTTCTCTGGAACCGTCCGTGGTTCTTTTTTATACACGCATTGCCCTTTGCTCCGGAAAAACACTGGAACAGGTGCTTTGTGATGCCCTGTTTAAGCTTGCAGGAGAACTGTCACTGGAGGCACTCCAAAATAAAGAATAATTTCTGAAAAACATTGTAATTTCCAGCCGGATTTGATATAATTGTGGTCAAAACAAAAGAATCGGAGGTTCTTCCATGAAATCCATCCGGGATATTTATAAAATTGGAAAAGGTCCCTCTTCCTCCCATACCATGGGCCCGGAGCGGGCGGCAAAGCTGTTTCGGGATCGGTATCCGGAAGCCGACAGCTTCCGGGTAATATTGTACGGATCTTTGAGCAAGACCGGCGTGGGTCACGGTACCGACCGGGTCATCCGGCAGGTCCTTTCTCCCCTGCCCACCGAAATTGTTTTTGCACAGGAAGAGCTGGCCGGAAGTCATCCAAACACACTGGATTTTGTTGCTCTGTGCGGTGATGCCCAGATCGGCTCTCTGCGTGTCGAATCCATCGGCGGCGGCGACATCCGCTACGACGGGCAGGCGGATGAAAAGAGCGATGAAGTTTATATTGAGCATTCCTTTGCGGAAATCGCGGATTTCTGCAAATGGCGCTATATCCACACCCTCAGCGAGTATGTGGAACTGAATGAAGGCCCCGAGATCTGGGACTTCCTGATGGAAGTCTGGCAAGTCATGAAGCAGGCCATCTCCGACGGTTTGAAGGCCGAAGGCGTGCTGCCCGGCGGATTGAATGTCCAGCGGAAAGCAAAGTACCTTTACGAACAGGACCCCAAGGTGAATGAGCCGGGCCTTCTGGAATTCCAGCGGATCGCTGCCTATGCCTATGCCGTTGCGGAGCAGAACGCGGACAACGGCACCATCGTCACCGCTCCCACCTGCGGCGCCTGTGGCGTCGTACCCGCCGTTCTGAAATATGCACAGGATACCAAGGGCTACACCGATGAGCAGATCTGCCGCGGTCTTGCAACCGCCGGTATCATTGGCAATCTGACCAAGCGCAATGCATCCATCTCCGGTGCGGAAGCCGGCTGTCAGGCAGAAATTGGCACAGCCTGTTCCATGGCGGCGGCAGCCCTTGCCGAGCTTTACCAGCAGGATCTGGATCAGGTGGAATATGCCGCAGAGGTCGCCATGGAGCACCATCTGGGTCTGACCTGCGATCCCATCTGCGGTCTTGTGCAGATTCCCTGCATTGAACGCAATGCCGTTGCCGCCATGCGGGCTATGAACGCCTGCAATTTAAGCTATTTCCTCACCGGATCCCGAAATATCAGCTATGATATGGTCTGCCGCGCCATGCACGAGACCGGCATCAATCTGAACAACCGCTTCCGGGAGACCAGTGAAGGCGGCCTTGCCAAGCTCTATTCCAGAAACAAACGCTGATCATAAAATAGCACCTGCCTGCGCGAAGTGCGCAGGCAGGTGCTATTTTATGGATTTTACGCGGCAACAGTGGGGATTCCCCGTTGAGTCGCAAAGATCTGTCCCTCTTCATTAACCGTAATGTCAAAAACCAAAGTTTCTTCGGTTCCATTGGTGTAATTGATTGCAATCGTAACCGTATCCCGGATGGACTCCAGAGGGATCGTGGGATCATGATGAAGCGCAACAGCTAATTCGCCGGAAATCGTCCAGTAAAAACCGGCTTGCTTTACGCCTGCCCAGTTTATGCCACCAGAATGATCTCCCCTATTTGACACATCGAAGCTACCAGTCCTGACGATCAATCCCATATCTGTTGTTTCAATGTCAATGTTTTTGACCGTTGGAGAATCACTAAAATCCAGCACAATACCGCCGTTGCAGACAGTTGCTGCGATTGCTCCCGGATACTCCCACTTGCTATTGTTACTATTTCCGGCAAGTATAAACTCCGAGACCTCGGCCATTACTTCCTGCCGTACCTGATCCACTTCTTCTTCTGTAAGTCCTCTGATGTCACGAACCCAGATCTTGCTACCCAAAGGAATAGACACATCCGGAGACACCAGTTTCTGCGATGTTTGCCCTTCCATGTCGCTCAGATATGCGACTTTCACCGCAACCTGCTGCTCAACAGGCTTCGACTCCGCGGTGGCATCCATTGAGATCCCGGGCTGTTCACCAGGCAAAGTCGGAATCACTGTCGGTGTCTGCTTCAGTCCCGCACCGATGGCTGTCAGCAGCAGCACGGCGCAAAGTCCCGATGCGGCGATAAATACCCCGTTTCTGCGTCTGCGTTCCTTCTTGAGTACATCCGCTCTCGCCTTCTCAAGTACGCTTTCTGTCATTTCATAATACGTTTTCATACTCAAAGCCCTCCATGATAAGTATTGTTTTCAACGCCTGCCGTGCACGGTAAGCAATCGTTTCAATATTGTGGGTGGTTTTACGTAAGATTCTGGCGATCTGCTGGTAGGAAAAGCCCTCAAAATACGCAAGCCACAGTACCTGCCGATACTCCTGTTTCAGCTGTTTCATGCATTGATGAAGAATGATCTTGTCTTCCTGCCGTATGTAGCTTCGTTCCAGACCTGCTTCTTCATCACAAATCTGCAGGCAATCGTCCAACGGCAGTTCTGCTTTTTTACTTCGCCGCAAATAATCGATTGTCACATTCCTGCCAATGGTATACAGCCACGTTTTGAAGGCTGACTGCTGAGAAAAGCGGGGGCGCTTAACTACCAGCTTCACAAATGTCTCTTCCGTCAGTTCTTCTGCCACACCAAGATCATTTACATATCCGTTCAAATAAAGGATCAGACCGTCTTTAAAGCTGCATATGATCTCCTCAAGTCCGCTGTTATCTCCGCTTAAGAAGCGGCAATAGCTGTCAATCCCGCTGTCCATCGAATTCCCCCTTACTTGTCTTTTCACCTATTAGACGATGCATAACCGTAAATCCTCACAGTTGCTGAGCAAGTCAACACTAAAAAAGAAGCACGGCGGCTGATCTGGGAGGGTAAATACAACATAACCCCGATCTCCGACATGCTTCACTGTTATAATCCGCAGTATTTCTCCAAATGCTTCGAAATCTTCACCAAGATGACGCCCCGGTAATACAAAGCATCCATTTCGGGGCCAAGATCCTAAGCCTGATATCCTCTGACCACATCAGCAAAGCTGATCCGTACGCTCTGGGCATGGGGCGTTTCAATGGGACTATAACCAAAATGCTTTTTATAGGCTCTGTAAAAGGCCGAATAATCCGTAAAGCCGCATTTTTCATAAACAAGCGTCGCCTTTTCACCAAGGCAGATCTCCCGATGGGCAATGGCAAGGCGTTTTTGCAATATGTATTTTTTAGGACTCATCTTCATATGCTCCATAAACAAATGGTGCAGATGGCTTTTGGAAATGAACAGCTCGCTGCAGATCTCCTCAATGCCTGTAATGCTTAGAAGATTTTTTTCAATGTAGGCCGCCGCCTCATCCACAATGGGATTTCCGCCAAGCCCGGTTCTGATATTGGAAGCGTCCAGCTCTATGATCATATTCAAAAGCACTTCTTCGATCAAATGCATCAGTACCCGGCGAAAGTCCTCTCCTGAAAGCTCCTTGCAGTAAAACTCCATTTTGTCAAAGATCTGGATCACAGATTTATTGGTATCAAAATTGATCACATCCAGTTCCCGCGGAATCCTGTCGAAAAGTTCAGCCGGGAGCATTTTTTCGTCAAAAAGAATGTCATACCGCTCATATTCGCTCTCCCCGTCTACCACAATACCATGCTGCTCAAAGGCACGGGAAAAAATCAATGTATTCCTTCCAACCGGATATTTACGCTGATTGATCTGGTAGGAAATATCGCCGGATTTGATAAAGATCAGTTCCGCTGCATCATGGTAATGCAGAAAATAATCATCTGTATTCTGTTTTGTCTTTGTAGCATGGCTGTAGCAGACAGAGCCGTCATCATATTCAGAGTGGATCTGTATATTCACGGACCTACACCCCCTTTTACCTACAGCATATCACACTATTACACTTTTTGCAATATAAGTTTGCCCATAATACAATTCCAACCCTCACAGAGAAAACTTATAATATTTTTGGTAAATCAAAAATATTAAGGAGGCATTCCCTTATGAAAAAGCTGAAAGTCGCCCTGATTGGCCAGGGCCGCAGCGGCCGTAATATCCACGGCGCATACTTTAAAAGCGAGCGCAACACAAACTATGAGGTAGCTTATGTTGTGGAACTGGACGAGTTCCGCCGCAACCGGGCGCTGGAAGAATATCCCGGCTGCAAGGTCTTTTCCGATTACCGCGATCTGTTTAACTGCAAGGACATTGACCTGGTTGTCAACGCATCTTATTCCGAGACTCACTACTGCATCACCAAGGATCTGCTCCGGCATGGCTTCAATGTTCTGTGTGAGAAGCCTTTCGGTCAGAACTACTATGAATGCAGTGATATGATCAAAACCGCCAAGGACAACAATGTGGTTCTGGCTGTCTTCCAACAGACCTTCTTTGCTCCCTACGTCATGGAGACCAAGAAGCTGGTGGAATCCGGCAAGCTGGGTGACCTGCTGCAGGTCAGCATCCACTTCAACGGTTTCTCCCGCCGTTGGGACTGGCAAACTCTGCAGGACCGCATGGGTGGCGGCATCTACAACACCGGTCCTCACCCCATTGGTCTGGCTGTCGACTTCCTGGACTACTCCCCCGATATGCGCGTTGGTTACTCCAAGCTTGGTTCCGCCTTGACCAGCGGCGATACCGATGACTTTGCCAAGATCATTCTGACCGCTCCCGGCAAGCCTGTTGTTGACGTAGAAGTTCACTCCAATGACGCTTTCAATGACTATACCCTCAAGCTCCTTGGCACCAAGGGCTGCTACCAGTGTACCGCCCAGAAGTACAAGATGAAGTACATCGTTGAAGGTGAAAATGTAGAAAAGCCTGCGCAGCGTGACTTTATCCACAATGAAAACGGCGATCCCATTTACTGCAGCGAGAAGCTGGTCGCCCATGAAGAAGAAGGCACATTCGAGGGCGAAGTCTTTGGTGTCGGTTCTTCCAGACTGTATGCAAACCTGTACGACGTAATCGTTAATGGTGCTGAACTGTACACTAAGCCCGAGCACGCCGCTATGATCATCAATGTCATTGAGCGCGTCCACGCCGAGAACCCCATGCCCAAGAGATTCTTCTAAGGAGAAATACTATGTTTAAGGTTGCGATCCTTGGCTGTGAAAATTCTCACGCCAATTCCTTTCTAAAGACCGTTCTGGAGCAAAAGGTCTGTGACGATATTGAATTCGTGGGTGTCTACTCCGACGATATGGAAGCTGCAAACAAACTGCACGATCAGTTTGGAGTTGCCGTAGCCCAGAGCTATGACGAATTTGTGGGTAAGGTGGATGCCATCGTCATCACCGCCCGACATGGCGACAATCACTATACGTATGCAAAGCCCTACATTGCCAGCGGCATCCCTATGTTCATCGACAAGCCCATCACCGTTTCTGAAGAGGATGCAGTCGCCTTCATGAAGGAGCTGAAGGCCAACGGCAACCCCTTCTGCGGCGGCAGTATGTGTGTTTTTGCCGATGAAGTGGTGGAGATCAAGAAACTTGTGGACGAGCAGGCTGAAGGCAAGACCCTCGGTGGACTGCTGCGCGCTCCCGTTGACATGAACAACCCCTACGGCGGTTTCTTCTTCTACTCCCAGCACATCGCCCAGGTCATGACCCATGTGTTCGGCTGCTTCCCCACTTCCGTACAGGCTTTCCCCAACGGCAAGGTCATTACTGTCATTGTTCGCTATCCGGATTATGATCTGACTCTGGAGTGCGTCGAGGGCAACTATATGTACCATGTGGGTGTCAGTGCGGAAAAGGGTTACTTTGGCAAGAATTACACTCCCTTTGAGTGCTTCCCCGGCGAATTCGGCGAGTTTTACAGCATGCTCAAGGGCGAAATGGCGCCCAAGGATTACCGGGAATTCATCGCCCCCGTGTTCATTCTGAACGCAATCGACCGTTCCTTAAAGAGCGGCAATGAAGAATCTGTGCATCCCATCCCTGAAATCTAAACCGTGATACATCCGCCGCACGGAAACCCGTGCGGCGGAAAAAGGAGATACGCTATGAAAGAATTCGAAAAAGACAACCTGCAGGTCAAGATCATGCCCACCCGTGACGAAATGGGCAAGGTCGCCGCTGTGGATATTTACAACAAGATCAAAGAGCTCCTGAGTCAGAAGGCTGAGATCAACATGATCTTCGCTGCCGCTCCTTCCCAGAATGATGTGCTGCAGTCTCTGATCGCTTATCCCGACATTGAGTGGAACCGCATTAACGCCTACCATATGGATGAGTACATCGGTCTGCGTCCCGAGCTCAGCGACAAAAGCTTCGGTACTTATCTGACCGACCATATTTTCGGCAAAGTCCCCTTCAAGTCCATCAACCTCATCAACGGTCTTTCTCAGGATGGCGAGGCAGAATGTACCCGCTACTCCAAGCTTCTGAAGGAAAACCCCACCGATATCGTTGTTATGGGCATTGGCGAAAACGGACACATTGCCTTCAACGACCCCTGGATCGCTGATTTCAACGACCCCAAAATGGTCAAGGTAGTTCCTCTGGACGATGTCTGCCGCCAGCAGCAGGTAAACGACGGCTGCTTTGCTGCCTTCGATCTGGTCCCCACCCACGCCATCACCCTCACCTGCCCCACCCTGTTCGCAGGCTGCCACCTGTTCTGCATCGTTCCGGCAAAGACCAAGGCTGCCGCCGTCAAGCAGACCATTGAGGGCGAGATCAATGAGGATTGCCCCGCCACCATTCTGAGAAAGCACGCCAGTGCCGTTCTGTATCTGGACGGCGACAGCAGCGCGGAGTTGTAAATATGCACAGAATCAAAAGCGACAAGATCATCTGCGGCAAGAAGATCATCTCCGGCTATGTGTATTTTGAAGACAGCAAGATCACAGAAGTGACAGATAAAGATTTGCCCTTTGAGCAGGAATACGATGCTACCGGTTACTATGTCAGCCCCGGATTCATCGATACCCACACCCACGGCGGCGGCGGTTACGCCTTTGAGGGTTCTACGGAAGATGTGATCAATGCCTCAAACTTCCATCTGAAGCACGGAACCACTACCATTGCCCCCACTCTTGCTACCGCTCCCTTTGCTCAGATCCGGCAGGGTGTGATCAATATCGCCGCAGCCATGGTTGACAGTCGTGTCAAGTCCAACATCATCGGCTCCCATGTGGAAGGACCTTATCTGAGTCCTGCCCAAGTCGGTGCCCAGGCTCCGGATGCGATCATGCCCCCCGTTGCTGCCGACTACGAACCGCTGATCGAGACATACGGTCATACCATTGCCCGCTGGACTTATGCTCCCGAACGGGATACGGATCAGGCCTTCTGCCGTTTCCTTACCCAGCACGGTATTATCCCCTCCGTCGGTCACAGCGATGCCATCTACAAGGATATGCAGGAGGCGATGGATGCCGGGTGCAAACTGGTAACCCATCTGTATTCCTGTACCTCCACCATCACCCGTGACCACGGTTTCCGCCGCCTGGGTGTCATTGAAACTGCCTATCTGGAAGATGATATGTTTGTGGAACTTATCGCCGACGGCAGACATCTGCCCCCGGAGCTGATCCGCATGATCTACAAGATCAAAGGCAGCGACAAGATCCTCCTGTGCACCGACAGTATGCCGGTAGCCGGAACGGATACTGTCACCGGTGATTTGAACGGCACCAGATATATCATTGAAGACGGTGTATGCAAGCTCTACGACCGAAGCGCCTTTGCCGGCAGCATCGCAACCGATGACCGACTGATCCGTGTCATAACCAAGGAAGCAGGTATTTCCCTTACCGAAGCTGTTAAGATGCTCACCGAAGTCCCCGCAAAGTTCATGGGACTCAACAAGGGCGCTCTGGATGCCGGCAAGGATGCGGATATCGTTGTTTTTGATGAGGATATTCAGATCCGTGATGTGTTTGTTATGGGCAAGCACTATACTTCGGAAGAAATCTAATGAAACAGAACCGCCGATCGCTGGTAAAGTGATCGGCGGTCTTATTTTATACTTCTTTCAGTTCCAGCTGGGACATCGTTTTGTTGGGGAACAGATCGAATGGTAGGTAATAGCCCTCTTCCATTAGCACGCTGCCCTTTACGGTCTCACCGCCGTTTAAGCAGTAGTACTTCTCCGGATCAACCTGCGGATACACAAACATACCCTTCTGCAGCACATGACGAATATACACCTGCGTTACAACCTTGCTCAGATTCCGGTTGCGGAATTCCAGTACAAACAAAGACTCTGTGTCCACCGTGATCCGGCATTCCGCCGTTGCCCAGAAGTTCCGGTCTGCCTTAAACTGCGCAATATGCTTTTTCAGTTCGTTAAAATGCAGCTTAGACAATTGAGTAAGATCACAGCTGAAACCCAGAGGACCACCGGAAAGGAATCCCTTCAAGTGCGACATCTGAACACCCTCGATCTGCTGCCAGATGGCATCACTGGTGGAAATGATGTGATTATGCTCCAGTCCGTCATCATCCACAAGGACATTTTTGACAGATTCAATAGAAATCCAACGGTCAAATACCTGTGGCGGCAGCCTAAGGATCGCATCCTTGAAAAGGCGCATGCCTTCATGGGTACTCTGGCAATCGGAATGCCAAAAACTATCAAAGTCGCGGCAGTTGACAAGATTCATGCGCATACCGCCGGATGCACAATTATCGATATAGATGTCGGGATATGCTCCCCGCAGCCGCTGAATGTAAATGTCATATCCCTTAAAATAATCAACAAACGCAGCATCGGTCCTGTCGAAATAGAGGTCATTGTTGAAATCAAACTTGATATACTCTACACCGTATTTTTCAATGACACCGCAGGTAATGTCGAAGATGTAGTTTCTGGCCGCTTCATCTGCATAGTTGACAAAATGACCGTTATTCTCAGTGTGAATAAAATAGTCTCCATGTGTCTTCAGCACTTCCGCGCCATTAACCGCCCGCTCGATCTCCAGCCACAAACCGAATTTCATACCGTGCTTGCGAACAGATTCAGCCACTTCGATCATGCTGCCCTTGTAACCGAAGGTCAGACTTTCCACCCAGTCGCCGATGCCTCTGCACCAAACCGGATTCTTACCAAACCAGCCGGCATCAATAACAAAAAACTCAGCACCCAGTTCTGCTGCCAGTGGGATCTGTGTAAGGGTATTTTCAAGAGACAGCTTGTCAAACTTATAGAGCCATGTATTGTACATTACCGGCAATCTTTTTACTCCGTAATGATCCGTGCAATACCGGTGTATCTTATAGCAATCCATGTCCAGCTTGCTGCTAAACTCGTAATAAATGATCTCCGGCAGTTCCTGCTTTTCTCCGGCAGCAACCTTCAATGCCATATTCGGAGCATCGATACCCATCTCCACCTGAATATAGCTCTTAGCTGCAGGCAGTGGGTTACAGGAAACACTGATTTCCCATGCGGATTTTGGCAGCAGATGGAAAGCAATGCCGCGGTTGGTTTGGTTGTTCCAGAGCGCGACAAAAGGATTGGCTCCTTGAGAAGTACGGACACTTCTGGACCGGGCTGTGATCTCCGTGGCCAACCGTTGCCACTTACCGCGGCTCTCGTTCATCCAGCCATTGTACTGAGTATAGACCTCATAATCGCCGCCCTCAAGAACAAAGCGGGACTTCAGGCAATAGAGCGTCAGATCCTTCTGCGATGTATTGCACAGCATATCCCTTCGTGTGAATACACCGTCGGCATTTTTCTCCAGCGTCTGACTGATCTCATATGCATCCCCCTTCAGTGTATAGGGATTTGCCAAGAATTCACCTTGCATTTCTCCAAAGTCGCCGCAAAAATACCATAAATTTTCCGCTTTGGATTTATCAAATAGTTTCATCGCTGCACCTCCTGTTTTTAATATCTTAGCATATTTTTTCGCAGTTGGTACATTATTTTGTTTGAATAATCTGCGAAAACGTCCAAAGATTGGATGTTTTGTTGCAAATCTCTAACTGCTTTGCTATGATAATCAAAAGGCGGTGTAAAAATGAGCATTCAAATCGATTCCCAAAAGCTTCTTCCGCTCATAAAAGCCTTCTATGAGCTGACCGGCATGAAGATCGCAATATACGACAGTGACTTTGACGAGGTGCTGACCTATCCGGAAGATTCCTGTTCTTTCTGTAAAGAAATCTGGCGTTCCTGTGGTGACAGGGAAACCTGTGATCAGTATACCGCCACCATGTGCAAAAAGTGTCAGGAAAGCAAAAAAACCATCGTCTACACTTGCCATGCCGGGCTTACTGAAGTGGTATCCCCCCTTGCGGAAAACGGGACCGTTTTTGGATATGCCGTGTGCGGTCAGGTCACCAATCAGTCGGACAGAAACAAACTGCTTCAGGATGTGCTGCATCGGTGCAGACATTTAAGCATCCCGCCTGAGAAGCTAAACAGTCTTTTAAATGATGTAAATTACTGCTCCCATTCTCAGATCGATGCAACTCTGCAGATCATCAATGCGTTGGTTTCTTACATCATCCTGCAAAAAATGATCTACATATCCGACAAACCGCTGGGTCTGCAGATTGCAGAATACATCGCTGAGAATGTACATGAAGATCTGTCGATTGCTGCACTGTGCCGAAAATTCGCAATGTCCCGTTCCCGTCTTTATCTGGTTACCCAGGATTACATACCCCAGGGTATTGCCCGTTTCGTCAGAAAATGCCGGGTCGATGCAGCAGCCGCTGCCATCGCTTCCTCCCCGGGAAAACCGCTTTGGACAATCGCCCAGGAATCAGGATTTGACAATTACGAATACTTTTTACGCATATTTAAAAAGGAAAAAGGCTTTTCCCCCCGAACAAGAAAGGATGACAGCAAATGGCAAAGGTGATCATCGGTGAAAAAACACTTGTTTATTCTCCTCCTGTGACCCCTGTAACAGAACTGTGGGGTGTTTATTCCATCCCAAGAATGTGGCGTATTCCCTCAGGCCGTCTTGTGATCCGTTTCAACGGCGAGCAAGATTGCTCCGATCCCGCCATGATGAATATGGCACCGCATCTGCATTTTATTTCTGACGATAACGGTGCAACATGGCAGTTTGATCCCGACGGAGAAATGACTTACGACAAAGCCGTCCTCCAAAGTAATGCTCCCCCCTATCTTCGTCTGTCAGATGGCAGTTTCATCGCCATCCGCAGCAAAAGAAACCGCAAACCCATCGAAAATGTTCCCTGCAGCAAGGAATTCCTTTTCCCAAATCTTGGCTGTTATCACAAAGCATATCCGGAGTCTTCCATTCCCGATGAATGCAAGGGCATGGAACTGCTGACTTACTCCAGTGCTGATTCTCAGCCGGAGGTGTCTCCCGTTTCTCTTGCATTTCCGGAATGGGAAGTCGTTGTGGAATCCAAGGCATACTCCCAAAAGGGGTATTTCGATATACCAAATATCGTGAAACCGTTTTGGCGCAATGTCTATATCAGTGCCTTAACCGAACTGCCCGACGGCACCATCGGTGCCCTCGTCTGCGGTCAGAATCCCGCTGTTAGCGACCGGTACTGCAGTTCCATTTACTTTGTAGTGTCAGAGGACGGCGGAAAAAACTGGAATAAGAGGGCCACCGCAGCTGCAGGTATCGACGAAGTCCCCTACGGTTACGGTGGTGACGGTCCTGAGCTCTCTCTTGCTCTGACCAAGGATGGTACTCTGATCTGCGCAATGCGTATGGATGTCAGCGTTAGTCCCCAGATTGCTACGCCCATCTGCGATTGCCATGTAACCGTATCCAAGGATCTGGGTCATACATGGTGCAAACCCTTCCCCGTAGCAGATTCCAGTGTAACTCCCCAGCTGATTACATTGGATGATGACATTGTGGTACTGTTCTATGGCAGACCAGGTGTTCACTTTAAATATTCCGAAGACGGCGGAAAGACCTGGAGTAAATCATACTCACTGATCGGTAAGACACTGGAAGAAGAGCGCGCCGCCGGCAAATCCGACTTTGACAGCAAATATGGCGATACCGTCAGCTACAGCAACATTTTTGTAGAACGGCTCAACAACGATTCTGCTCTGGTCCTTTACAACGACCTGAAGTACGATGAAGGCGACGGTGTGCACCACAAAGCTGCCTTTGTCCGGAAAATAACATTAAAAAAAGGAGTTAAAGAATGAACAATTTTCTCCTTCTTGTCTCCGTGTCTCTGGACACGCTAAAAAACACATACTACAATTATTTCGGCAAGAATGTGATGAAGGGGCACCGGGACACACTGCTTTTTAATGCAGTCAGCTGCATCGGTTCAGTTGTCTATTTTCTTTTTCGCGGTGCAAGCTTGGATATCTCCGCCTATTCTATCATCATAGCACTGATCTTTGGTGCTGTTATCGTTGCAGCCCAGTATTTCGCGCTTCTTGCCATGGGTCTTGGCTCCATGTCCTATAGCGTGCTGTTCACTTATTTAAGCATGCTGATCCCTACTCTGTTCGGCGTTTTATATTACGCTCAGACAGTCTCCGGTCTGCAAGTGGTTGGACTTATTCTGATGGTCGTCAGCTTTTTCCTCAGCTGTGACCTGCGTGACAAGACAAATTTAAATTTGAAATGGCTGGCAGCCGCACTGGGCAGCTTTGTGGGTTGGGGACTTGTAGGAGTCTGCCAGCAGCTTCACCAGAATTCTCCTTATGCAGCGGAGCTTCATGGATTCTTGCTGTGGACTTTTCTTTTTTCCGGGTTCCTGTTTGGTATTCTCTTCCTGTTCTCAAAAAAGGACGGCAGCACAAAGGGCTCTTTCCGCCTGCTCCCCATTCTTCTGATCATTCTGACCGGTGCCGCCATCGGCGCTATCAACGAGATTAATCTTTACTTAAGCGGCGCTATGCCGGGAATCGTTTTCTTCCCGATTGTCAATGGCGGCGTGATCATTCTTTCCACTCTCTCCGCGATCATCCTGTTCCGGGAAAAGCTGCCCAGGATGCAGCTTATCGGATTGATCGCAGGCATCATATCCGTTCTGTGTCTGGGATAAGCAAACAGAGCCATCCGATTGGATGGCTCTGTTTTTTATCAATTTGCCGCAAATTCTCCGGATGCGGAACCAACGGTAATCGTATAGGTTTCGCCCTTGACCATTTCCGGTGTGCTAAGGATCACAATTGCAAACGACAGCTTTGGCTCGCAGGATACCACCGTCTTACCGTCTTTATCCGTCAGCGTGATCTTTGTTCCTGCTGCCTGATTTCCTACACTGACAGCAATGACACCTTGCGCCGAGTCACTGAAGGTCTGGGCCATCATATACGAACCCGTACCAATAAAGGTGCCGCCGGTGATGGTGGCGCTGATATCATAGTCCAGCACTGCCGTATCGCCCTGTGTTGGCCCGCAAACAGTAACATAGCCGCCGGAAATCGTCAGTGTGCCGTTGGCATCGATCCCATCACCGGAAGCATTCATATAGATAGTGCCGCCGGAAATATGGATATAGCTGTCCGAGCTGGAGGATGATCCAAACATATCATTTCCCCGATGTCCCCCGAACCCGCTTTGGTCCGTGCCCCCGGCTGCATTCAGTCCATCATCAGAAGACACAATGGTAATATCGCCGCCGGAAATATCGATGCACAACCCCTCTAAGCCCTCGTAGCTTTCCGCAATATTGATCGTACTGCCGGTGATCGTCAGCGTTTCATCCGCGTGGAAGCCATCATCACCGCTTTTAATTGTGAAGCTGCCGTCGTTTACGGTCAGATTTTTGTTGGAATGCACGGCATCATCCGCCGAATCGATAGTAAAACTGCCGTCGTTGACCAGAAGATCTGCCCCCGCCTTAATGCCCTTGATGCTTGTGGAATCCTCGCTTGAATCCGCAGATCCATTCCCGGAATCTCCCATTCCACCGAAGCCACCGGGGCCGCCGCCCATGCCTCCGGGCCGGCCGCCGCCCATACCGCCGGGAGGATTTCCACCCATACCACCCCAGTTATCCGAGGTGTTTTGCGAGCCGTTAACGCTTCCGCCTCCTGTGATCAGAGCGAAGGTGCCGCCATCGATCTGCAGCGCGTTTCCGGCACTGATGCCGTCTCCCTCGGCGCTGATGGTATAGCTGCCACTCTGGATATAAACATAACCCAATGCGGCGTCCTCATCGTTTTCCGCATGGATCCCGTCTTTGCCTGCAGCAATCAGCAGATCCGCCTGTGTGATGCGGACAGAATCCTTGCCGTCAATGCCGTGGGCAGCACAGCTGATCTGATAGGAACCGCCGGCGATCACCAGATCGTCCTTGCTGACGATGCCATGTCCGGCAGGAGATTGAATGGCAAGCGCGCCGCTTCCGTTGATGGTCAGATCCTCCTTGGAGAAAACGACCGCATCTATGGAATTATCGTCTATGGCAGTAAAGCTGCCGCCGTTGGAAAGCGTATTGTTCGTATTCGGTGCCAGCGTGATAAACACCTTGTCCGCCTGCAGAACATAAACCGGAGCTGAAGTCAAGCTGGTAATATCGGCACCACTCAGAACGATCTGAACCTTGTCCTCTTTATCCGCGTTGACGATGATCATGCCGTCATCCAGTGTGCCGCTGACCACATAGGTTCCCTCATCCGTGATCGTTGCCGTAGTACCGGATACTTTTACCGCATTGGATGTGCAGCTGATCGCACTGCCGTCCAGCCGGATCTGCGCGGCAGCGCCGGCATCGTAAGCCCCATCCAGATCCCGGTCGCTGAACATTTCGTTAGGATCGATCACCGCTGTCACAACACTGCCGCCGGTTATATGGTTCCCGTTGTTTTCTGCGTTGCCGCCGGTTTCATCTTTTTGGGGCGGTTCCCGCTCTCCGCAGCCCGCCAGCAGCAAAGCAAGGATCATCAGCACAGCACAGATCCTTTTTTTCATCTTATCGCCCCCATACTCAAAGCTCACCGGCTGCACTCTCCTGCCGGGAAACCGAGATCTCCAGATTGCCGTTTCTGCAGCGCAGCTGATCAATGAATTCCTTTTCATTTTTCTCCGGACGCAACGTCACATTGTAGGTCAGTTTATAAAGGCTGCCCATATTGGTCGTCTTGACACGAACCAATTCGTGGGCGGATGTATATTCTGCCAACAGGTCTTCAAATACATCTGTATAATCCAGATCCTCCGGGATCACGATGTTCAGCGTCTTATATGTCGCAGTGATCTTTTTCGTTCCGAAATCCAGCCGATTATAGATCAGACTGATGATGCACATCAGCACCGCAAACAAAACAGCATACGCAAGGTATCCCATACCGCAGATCAGTCCCGCGCCCATGGCAAGAAACAGCATCGCGATTTCCCTCGCCGTACCCGGAACACTGCGGAAGCGCACCAAACTGAAGGCACCTGCCACAGCAACACCGGCGCCCACATTGCCATTGACCATCATGATCACAACACAGACCACTGCAGGCAGAAGCGCCAAGGTCAGCACAAAGCTTTTGGTATAACGGGAGCGGTACATATACCCCAGCGAAAGGATCAATCCCAAGACCAGCGATACGCCGATACAAAGCAGAAAATCGCCCACAGAAATCACTGCGGTCATATCCGTATCAAAAAGACCGCGAAAGATGGAATTAAGCATGAATATAGCCTCCTGTACAATTTGGAAAGATATAGGTTTGATATGCCGTGCCGTATTTGGAGAAGGATGTTTTGTAAATGTGCTCCCGGGTCAGTACATGAGTCATCCAGAGCGGAATGCCGCCGCTGGTTTTGATCTCCATCAGTACCATCCCCGTATCCAGCAGCGGCTCTCCCCAGATCCCGGCTTCCAGGGACAATTCCTGCTGCCTCGCAAGGATATTGTCATCAAATGTGACCCGGAAATCGCCGCCGTCCCGGCAATAATACGCTTCCCTTTCATATGAAAGGAACACCGTCGGGCGCAGTGTCTGATAGAACTGACGGAAATACCCGATCTCCCGGCTGATCTGACTGTCCAGCCCGGTATAATTGCCACCGCAGATCCAATCCATCGCCGCTTTTTCCGGCATAGCAAGCCGCCGCTTGTATACAACACCTGCATATTTTTTCTTCAATTCCACAAACACCGGGCTATCCGGCCCTGCCCTGTGGTAGCTGCGGATCCGCAGTTTTTCTTTGTAGGCAGGCTTCTGAATGGATTGGCGGATCAGCCGATAGTTATCCGTATCAAAGTAGACATTCCGGATCACGGTGCGGCCATATTGGTCCAGCGCCATATACGGCTCCATAGCAGCAAGGATCCGCTGTTTCTGCTCTTGTGACAGCAAATATTTCAGTTCGTAACGCTTAAAAACCGTCTGATATCCCATACGTCACCCTCTTTCGTGGCCATATCATAGCACAAAAAACTGAATTCCTACTGAAAAACCGGCTGCCAAAGCAGCCGGTTTTTCACTGTATTTTCTTTAAGCGTGGTGGGTGTGCTTCACGATCCATTGCTTCATCTTGATATCCAGCCAGAAGCCATAGATACCGAGCGTGATAATGGTCAGAAGCAGCCACTTGATGTAGTTGCCAAACAACTGTCCGCCGGTTCCGTCGAACACCAGCTGGCGTCCATCGATGACAGTATGCTTTGCGATCCACCGTTCTTTCATGCAAATGGCCCAGGGCGCAGCAATACCAAAGGTGATGAAGATCAACAGTCCCTGCAGGAAATTGATGCCGATCAGCCCCAAAAGGCCTCCGGTAAATTTGGATTCCATTGTCGCAGCAGTCTGTTCCACGAAAATCCCTCCTGTTTAAAATTTTGATACTTCTATTTTAGCAGTTCGGCAGCAGGCTGTCAATCCATCCCCATGATTATTCCTCTGCTCCTATGCTCATCTGCTTCATCGGAATCACTATGGAGGATTCTGCGTAGTTTCTAACTCTGCCAGTCCGGATTTGCGGCGAGCCATTCGTCCAGCTGGCGTTGCAATTCAGCCTGAATCTTTTCGCTGCCTGCTTCTTTCAGCTTTTGCAGCATCTCGTTATACCGTTCCTCTGTCATTCGGTCTTCGCCCTCAATTTTTAAATAATCCGGAAAGTATTCTTCGAAGATGTTCCTTATCGTTACTAATTCTTTTGCAAAGTCGGTATAGTCAAAAATGATGGGAAAATAACAGAAGCCGACATTATCCATAACATCACGGTAGGTTTTCAATCTGCTTTTTCCATCCGGAGAGATAGCATCCGCAGAGCACGGCCCCGGACTAAAATCACTTGACGGATCTTCGGAATTCACAACCAGTCCGCTGAAGTAGGACAGCGGAGAGAGAATGCTCAGGCTGTATCTGGAGCCATCGTCACGGGTAATCAGACGGTACGCCCCATCTATAATCTCATAGTCCCGGCCTTCCTTGCCAAACAGCAGCTGCATCCGGAAGCTCTCATCTTCCGCAATCAATTTTATAAGCTGAAGTGCCTCAGCCTTGTTTTGTGCGGTCGCAGCGATCCCACTTACACATCCCCCCTCGACCACACTCTTGAAGGAAGAAGGTGTAACCGGGATACATGTCCAGCCATCCTCGTCAGTGAATACCGAATCCCCGACAAAACCTGAATACACTAGCCGGGTGTATTCCGCTGCATCTATTTGGGTATTGCGTACAGTATAGCCGGCACTCTGATACCGCATAATTGCCGACCAGACAGAACGGGCTGTTTCCTCTTCCAAGACATTGACGACCTTAGGATTCTCTGAATTATGATCAATCGCAAAGCCGGCGCCAGCGAATTGATATGTATATCGAATCGGTCCGTATAGCGCAGAGGGCAGCATAGTTGTCAGCGCACCGATACCGTGCGTAGATGTCGTCCAGGTGCTCCCATCTATACACAGAAACGCCTTGTTTCCGTTTTCTTTGTATATCTTCGCAAAGATGTCATCCATTTCCCAAAAGTTACCTTTAAAATCCTGCTCTGTAAGGCCGAATTCTGTCAGCATTGTCGTGTCCACACACCAACCGTTACTGTAACAGGGATATGGATAAACCGGAATACCGTAAATTTCACCGTTCACCATAGCTTTGCGCCAAATAAGCGCATGGGGAACCGCATTTTCCAGAGATGGTTCTGCGTCACCGATCACATACTCTGTAATCGGAAGCAAATATTCCTGCATTTCATCCGAATCGAAAGCGCCCCAAATCAAATCGGCATCCGCAATCATTTCCTGCACTTCCGGTCGTGACATCCAATTCGCATTATTTACCCGCTGATCCAGTGCCAGCAAAACAAACTGAACACGCAATGGCATATCTCTGTCGGCAAGCATCTGATTCCATTCTACTACCGCTTCCTCACTTCGGGTCTGATTAAGCCCGCCATACCGATCTTCTGTCAATACCACCCATTTCAGTACCGGAAGATCTTCCGGGTTCTCCACCGTTTCCGGCAGATACTGGATTGTCACATTGGCATTCGGGTCAGTGGGGCGGGTATAATCGCCAAATTCTTCCGGCAATCTGGCAAAGGGATCCTTAAAAACATCCGTATTAGGTGCTGTTGTGCTGAGCGTGCTTGCTTGCGTGTCTCCCGTAACAGTCGTGGGAAGTGTAGGCATTTTATTCGCGTTACAGCCAATAATAAATACAGACAGCAGCAATACAAGCGCAAGCATAACTATAACTGTTTGGTATACCTTTTTCATCGTAGTCTATCCTCACTTATGTTTCCCGTTGATGTAAAAAACAGATGCTTTGCTGATCAAGTGAATTGCGCAGCAATTATTTCTATTGCAAGCATGGCACACAAAGGTGTGCCATGCTTGCAATAGAGAATCAACCGTTATAGTAAAGATCAATGATTTCAGGATCGCATATCTGCGTTCCTGCATATGTAATGAACTCGCCATAGAATGAATACAACGCAAAATCCATTTCATAGATATTCCTTGGGGCATACGCCGTGGAACATTCCCATGTACCCTCGCTGCTTGAAGATGTGATCTCTCCTTCCCAATTATCTGCTAGTTTATCTGCTTCAGTTACATAGTAAAAATAAGAAATTGAAATAGACAGCTGATTGCCCACTGCATCCTCCGTATTAAGAAAGGAATCTGCAGCTACGGAAGTTTTATCAATGTCTGCATATATCAGCATTTCACCACCGTCGCGAGTGATTGTATCGGTATATGTAGCCGCAAGCGCAGACGCGCTGAGCAGGCAGATCATAACAACGGCCAAAGCCAGAGCGGAAATTCGTCTAAACATTTTCATAAAAGTGTCCTCCTCGAGTATAATAATTTACTTGGAATCACTGCCTGTCATTTCAATAAAGATCTTGGCACTCCATATCATAATCAGAAAGTATACATATACTGCAGATCTGCCTCTTGTAATCCGTCAGCAAGGGAATCCAGTTTCACATAATAGAACCGGCGCTCTTGGCCGCTGACATCTTCTGCATATGCATAATATCCTATCACACAGCCTTTGTCAGACACATTGTAAACGTAAGCAGATTTACCCAGTTCGTAAGGAAGCATGTTTCCAGTAGCCATATCGAACAGCACC
>JAZNGJ010000070.1:0-70121 GCA_045576415.1 Faecousia sp.
CCGCCGAAGGAGCCGGACATCAGATAGACAGCGTTGACGAATTCGTCAACATCCTTGCTCTTGACGCACAGGGGGAAGGCGTCCACATCGGCAAAAGCCTTGAACAGGGCGCACTTGCCTTCCATAACGGGCATGCCGGCCTCGGGACCAATGTCGCCCAGACCCAGAACGGCGGTGCCGTCGGTGATGACGGCGCAGAGGTTATGGCGGCGGGTCAGCTCATAGGATTTATTCACATCCTTCTGGATCTCCAGACAGGGCTGTGCAACGCCGGGGGTGTAAGCCAGAGAAAGGTCATCCTTGGTCTTGCAGGGAACCTTGCAGACAACTTCAATCTTGCCGCCCCACTCACCGTGCAGGCGCAGGGATTCTTTTGCGTAATCCATAATATAATCTCCAATCTTATAAAAAATTATTGTGATACCATAACGGAAATGCCGTTGGGGATCAGGGTGACGGATGCATTTTCGCCTTTTTCCTGCCTTGCCATGGCAATGGCAGTGCCGAGATCCTTGGCATATTCCATTTTCATTTCCCGCAGCGTAGTTTCCATTTCCGGGCGGGACACGAAGATGACCCGATGCTTCATTAGGATGCGGGCAAGAATCTGGCTTTCCCACTGGTCGGGGATGGTTTCCGACTGGGGCGTGGCGGCGCACTGGGCGAAGTGGGCAGCAGGACTCTCGCAGTCCCGCAGAGAGCGGTAGAAGCCTTCTCCGCCGGTGCCGTCGGCAAGGTCGGCGCACATGATGAGCACCGCGCCCTCTTTGGCGCTGGCTTCCGCGGCGGTCAAGCCCTTCACGCTCTGGTAGATGTTCTGGTCCAGCGGTGCGCCGCCGTTAGAGGTGATGACGATGTCACCGGGGATGGCCTGCACTTGACAATAGGGGCGCAGGAAGGCAACGCCAGCGGCGTGGGCTTCCTTAAAGTCGCCGGCAAAAGCGGCAACGGTTTTCTTTTCTTCGTCGATGACCACATTGACGATGAATGCCAGCTTTGCAAGCTCCGCCGCGGCCACCATATCCCGATGGATGGGGTTACCATCCAGAATGCCGGTGCGGGCAAAGTCGGATGCAATGAACGCGCCGCAGTGATTGCCGAGGACGGTGGTCTTGTCGCAGACACCGGGCAGAACGCTCTTCCGTCCACCGGAGAAGCCGGCGAAGAAGTGGGGTTCAATAAAGCCCTCGCTGACCAGCAGATCCGTCTCCACAGCCACCCGGTCGATGACCAGAGGCGCGCCGGAGGGGAGAATGCCGATCTGCACATTGCTTTCAGCATTGAAAGCATCGTGGACAACGATTTTTTCGCTGTTTGCGATCTCCTCACCCAGTTTGGACACCAGTTCCTCTTTGGTGGTCAGCCGGTGAAAACCTGTGGCCACCAGCAGAGTGATCTTGATGTCCGGATTCATGAGCCGCAGCTGGCGCAGCATGGGCGGCAGGATGTCCTTGCTGGGAACGGGGCGGGTGTGGTCGGAAATGATGACGGTGCAGGTCTTCTTACCAACAGACAATTCCCAAAGGGGCTTGGAGCCGATGGGGTTTGCCAGAGCTTCTTCCACCAGCGAAAGACTGCTTTTTTCGCTTTTCAGCGAATCGATCCGGGAGGTAAGCACGCCGTCCGGCTCTATGGGGCAGGTAAGGTGTCTTTTACCGTAGGGAATGGTGATCATATCAGTAGTTCCCCTTGAAAACGTCCTTCTTTACAGGGGGCCGATAGTCGCCGAAGTAAGCGGAGAAGTCCATGCCCAGGTAGTTGCACAGATCCAGAACCTCCACCATGGTATTGTCGTTGACGGGGATGCCGTTGGCCTTGCGGTCAGCAACAGCGGCAACTTCCTTCTCGCCGTGGGTGTAGATCTGAGCGGCGCCGTCGGCCTTGGGAGATTCCCGCAGCTCCTGCAGGTAAGTGGAGAAATGCTCCTTGATAGCCTGAGGATCGCCGAAGAAGGCGGGGTTGATGGCCATGAAGCCATGGCAGATCTGGCCCTTGCCGCCGGTCATGCAGTAGTTGGAAGTGGCGCCCATAGAGAGAATGGAGGAAAAGATCTCACACAGCATGCCGTAGCCGTAGCCCTTATGGCTGCCAAGGACCTCGTTGCTGCCGCCCAGAGGCATGATGCCGCCGCCGTTCTTGGCAACGATATTGGCAAGAACATCGGGAGCGTTGGAAGAGGGATGACCGTCCTTGTCCAGCGCCCAACCCTCGGGCAGGGGCTTTTCCATCTTGTTGTACATCTCCAGCTTGCCGCGGGTGACCACGGTGGTGGAAGCGTCAAAGAAGAAGTCATAGGGCTCGGCAGGGAAAGCGCAGGCGATGGGGTTAGAGCCCAGCATTGCCTTGCGGCCGAAGGTGGGAACCATGATGGCTTCGGAGTTCGTGCAGCTGAAGCCCATGAGGCCTTCCGCACAGGCCATCTTGGCATAGTAGCCGGCGATGCCGTAGTGATTGGAATTACGGACGGAAACAATACCAACACCGCTTACCTTTGCTTTGGCGATGGCCATTTCCATAGCCTGATGGGAAACCAGCTGACCCATGGCATCATGGGCATCGATTACCGCGGAAATGGGAGTCTCGAACACGACCTCGGGCTTGGCGTCGATCTTGATCATGCCCTTTTCGATGCACTTGTGGTAGCGTACCATACGCTGCATGCCGTGGGATTCAATGCCGAACAGGTCGGAAGTCAGAAGCACATCCTGAATGATGTCAGCTTCCTTTTCGGTAAAACCGAATTTCTGGAAAGCGTCCATGCAGAACTGATGCAGGGTCTCATAAGTCCAATATTGATAGGCCATTGGAAAATACCTCCTGTTTGATATAAGTGTAAAGGTGTTTTCTATCATGGAATCGAACAAAGTGATAGAATTACTATTATTGTAAAGCTTTACAGGCATTAAGTCAATTATAATTTCTAACGGTAAAAAGAAAATGGCAGAAGTGTAAACAATTTGGGTTTCACCTTGCTTTTCCGGCGCTGCCGTGGTAAACTGACAGTATTCTATACCCGGTCAGCGGGGGAAAGAGGAAGTTATGATCTGTAAGAATTGCGGAAAAGAGCTGGATGCGGACGAATTGATCTGTACCCAGTGCGGCTGTGACAATACCCCCGAACAAGAGGAGATGCCTGCCCGGAGTTTTGATCCCTGGAAAATCGCGTTTCCGGCTGTTGTCAGCGTCGCTTTGCTGCTGGTACTGGGCTGGCTGCTGTATTTCGGCGTGAACGGCTATTGGATCCCCAGAGCCAACGATATTTATAATAAGGACAGCTACACAGTAAGTGAAGAAAGGCTGCAGGCAAGCCGCGACACTGTGGTGGCCACAATGGGCAAATACAAGCTGACCAATGCCCAGCTGCGGGTGTTTTACAGCAGAGTCTGCGCTGAAAACTGGGGGGCCTTTGATTCTTCAGTGCCGCTGGATCAGCAGATCTTTGATGAAAAAACCGGATTGACATGGCAGCAGTATCTGCTGCAGCTGGCGCTGAACACATGGAAAGAATACCGGATCCTGAACGATATGGCAATGGATGCAGGCTTCAAGCTGTCTGCGGATTACCAGGAGAGCTTGGATTCTCTGCGGGAGACCCTTGAGGCAGCAGCGGAAAAGAACGGCTATGATTCCATGGAGGCCCTGCTGGCTGACGATGTCTGCAAAGGCTGCACATTTGAGGACTATAGATATTTGGTAGAGCTGAACTACTACGCAAACCAGTATTATGCTGAGCTGGCCGCCAATGTGGAGATCCCCTTGGAGGAACTCAATGCGTTCTTTGAAGAGAATATTGACATACTGGCAGAAAAGGGCATCACAAAAGACAGCGGCGTTCTGGTCGACTTCCGGCAGATCTTCGTTGGGGTCGAGACCAGCCCGGACGGAACTACGCTCGGCCAATGGGATGATTGTAAGGTAAAGGCTCAGCACATTCTGGAACAGTGGCTGGAAAACGATCCTTCGGAGGAGAGCTTCCATGCCCTGGCGGCGGAAAAGTCCGAGGATACAAAAACTGCCTCCAAGGGCGGTCTGATGTCCTATATTCCGAAGGACTATTTCACGCGGGTGGATGTCCGTCACATCCTGATCATGCCCGAGGGCGGCACCAAGAGTGATGACGGTAAGACTGTAGTCTATTCCGATGCCGAGTGGGAGGCCTGCCGTCAGAAGGCCCAGGCTGTTTACGATATGTATCTGAACGGCGAGCGAACAGAAGAAAGCTTCTCCGATCTGGCGAAGGAGCACTCCGAGGATGGAAATGCGGACGAAGGCGGTATCTATACCGATGTGACAAAGGACTACATGGTGGAGGAATTTGACGCGTGGATCTTCGATGAAAGCCGCCAGCCCGGGGATACCGGCCTCGTAAAGACCCAGTATGGCTACCATGTTATGTACTTTGTGCATCGGGACGGTGCGCTGAACGACTGGCTGTTTGATTCCCAGCGCAAATACGGAGATTATGGACTTGTTCAATCTGATGACGGCTACCGCGTGGTATTCCTGTCAGATGTGGAAGAGGGCTGGATCCGGGTGTGCAGCGATGCCCTTGCGGAAAGAAAGGCAATGGAAGTGCTCACAGAGTTGGAAAAAGAGTATGAGCTCAATGTCAAGTACAGCAAAATCCGTTTGAGCGAGTAACGGACAAAAAGCAGAGCAACAGAAACCGGCGCAGTGTATGCTGCGCCGGTTTTTTGGATGAACACGGCAGAAATAAGCCCCTTGGTTCGACATTTTTTGCGAAAAGTCCTTTACGAAAAGAGCTGGCTGTGATATATTATGTTTACTTTGCAATTGCTTGGGAGTCATGATCCCGGAGGTAACTATGGAGAAAAGAAGAGCTATGAAGCAGGCGGATCTAACGAAGATGCTGATCCTGCTGATTGCAGTTCTGGTGGTCATATTGGTTGCGGTGATCTGTATTAACGTGGATACCCGTACTCCCCAGAATACGGAGCCCGGCACCACCACGGGCATGCCTTCGGATACCGGGGGAACGGATCCCCGGCCTTCTGACGGTACAACGGTGAATATCGGCTTGTCGGTGCAGGCAATGACCGATACAGAGGGAGGAACCATAGAGGAGAAGCTTTCCTTTACCGGCACCTCCGATCCCAATGCCGATGTTCTGGTGAACGGAACTGCCATTGCGCGCAGCGCAGACGGCAGCTTCTCGTGTGAAGTCCCGCTGACGGTGGGTAAAAATGAGATCACATTCTCCCACAAGGGGCAGACGGAAACCTTTACTGTAGAACGCCGGTATGTGGTGGAATCCTTTACACCTGCGGATGCCCGGGACTATAACAGCGGCGCTACGATCCGCTTTGCGGTATCTGCCAGAAGGGGCAGCGCGGTAACGGTGCAGCTGAACGGACAGACAATCTCTTTGAAGGAAGCGGAAAGTCAGCAGGGAAGCGGTACGGCGGAAGGCTTTGTGCTGCTGACCGGAGAATATAAACTGCCCGGCACCAATACCAGTGATCTGGAACTGGGAAATGCGGTCTTTACCGCTGTTTGTGACGGCATTACGGAAACCTATACCTCCGGCACGCTTCGCTGCCTGAAGTCCACAGATATTCTGGCATCCGATCCCGCCGTTACCCCCCCTACGGGCGGTTACATCAATGTGGGCTCCGGTTACATCGTGGAGGTCATCGCCTATACTGCGGAGACCTTCGACGGCAAGACCATCGACGATTATTCCCATCCCACCAATAACTATCTGCCCACGGGCACCGTGGATTATTGCCCCACTTCCATCGTGGAGAATGGCAGGCTGAAGTATGTGGTGCTGCGCAGCGGTCAGCGGGTATATCTGCAGAAGAAGGATACCATCACCGGAAAATACCTGACGGTTGTGGACCGCTACACCGGCAAGCTTCCGGATCACAACGAGATCGGCGTTGCCTCTATGACCGATACCGGCAAGCATCTGGTGCTGACACTGGATACCTTATGGAAGGCTCCGTTTTATTTTGATTTGGAGCCGCAGACTTACCAGTATCCCAACGGCGGCTCCAACCGGAATTATTCCGTTACGGCCTGCACGGCGCAGTATGTGGATATCCGGTTCTGCTATGCCACGAAATTTACCGGTACGATCCAGCTGCCGGAGAATAATCCCCTGTTCTCCTCTGCCGAAGTGATCAATAACGGCCCGGATCATACCCTGCGGCTGTATTTGAAGAAGGTGGGAGCCTTCTATGGCTGGGATTCTTACTATAATGATAAGGATCAGCTTTGCTTCCGGTTCCTGAAGCCAGCGGCGGTCACCGTGACAGAGAACGCCTACGGCGCGGATCTCACCGGCGTGACCGTGATGATCGATGTGGGTCATGGCGGCATGGACGGCGGCGCCACATTGCGCGATGCCAACGGAAAAGATCTGAAGGATGCCAACGGCAATTACATCGACGAGGCTGCCCAGAATCTGAAGCTGGCACTGAAGCTGAAGGCAGAGCTGGAGAGCATCGGCGCTACGGTGATCCTGAATCGGGAAAATGACAGCCTGGTTTTGGTGGATGAACGGCTGCAGATGCTGAAATCTGCTGCTCCGGATCTGTGCATTTGCATCCACCATAATGCCGTTGCGGGCTATCCCAATATTAACGGCCTGATCACTTACTACTATACGCCCTTCTCTCAGGCCGCTGCCAAGGAGATCTATAAGGCCAATGAAGGGAGTTCAGTGTACCAGAACAATGGTCTGGACTGGCATTATTACTATACTGCCCGGCAGCCGGTCTGTCCGGTGGTGCTGATGGAAAACGGTTATACCACCAGTCCCCATGATGTATCGCATATGCTCAATGATGAGTCTGTTCAGATCAAGGCGCAAGCCATGGCACAGGGCATTGTGAATTATTTCCTGCTGATCAACAAATAAACAGCAAGCGCGTACCCTGTGGGGGTACGCGCTCTTGCTTATTTCAGGGGGAGGGTGCGGAGTATTTCCGCGGTGATGGCTTTATATTCTGCCACATCGGTGGTCTTCAGCAGCCGCTTCCACAGCTTATCACTGAAATCAAAGCGGCTGTGGAGCAGACCCCAGTTCTCTTTCATCCGGAACATGGCATTGCGGCTGCCGCCGAATACCTCGGTGTATGTCTCCATAAGCTCATTTAAGAAAGCTTCCAGTGCGGGAATGGTGGTGCCGCCGGGTTCAAGCATACCGGGATCCGCCACAAGAGCTCTGCCGATCATCACGGCATCCACGCAGGTGTAGGCATCGGCTTCCGCCTTTGTGCGGAGGTCACCGTTGTAGCACAGGGGATTTTTGCTGTTTTCCAGCGCGTAACGGAACCATTCCGGGCGGACAGGCTCTTTATAAAAGTCTTTCCGTACCCGGGGATGAACGGTCAGTTCTTTGATGGGGTAGCGGTTGAATACTTCCAGAAGCGCCGGAAATTCCTCCGGATCTTCCAGTCCCAGCCGGGTTTTGATGGAGATCGGGATGGGACACCGGCTGAAAACGGCATCCAGGAACGCGTCCAGCTTTGTTAGATCCCGAAGCATTCCGCTGCCCTTTCCTTTGGAAACCACTGTGCCGGAGGGGCAGCCGGTGTTGAGGTTTACTTCCGTGTAGCCCCGGTCCATGCAGACCTGCGCCGCCCAGAGGAAATCCTCGGAAACCTTGGTCAGCAGCTGGGGAATGGCGGTAAAGGGTTCGCTGTCCGCCACCGGCAGCTCCCGGTCTTCCTTGTGGGTCAGGCTGCGGTGGACGGTGGGGGAGAGAAAGGGCATATAGTAGCGGTCCACACCGCCGAAGTGCTTGTGATGCAGCCGGCGGTAAATACTGTCCGTGAGCCCCTCCATGGGTGCAAAATAATAGCGCATAATCAATGCTCCTATGTAGAACCGCCCGCGCGCTGCGGGCGGTTGTGTTTTTTAGATCTCCATGATGACCGGAAGGATCATGGGATTGCGCTTAGTTGTCTTGTAAAGATAACCGGAAAGATCGTTTTTGATGGCAGACTTGATGGTTGCCCAGTCCCGGGTGCGCTTGCGGCCGCAGCGGTCAATGGCTTCCATGACCACGCAGCGAAGCTCATCCATCAGCTCCTCGGATTCTTTTACATAGATGAAGCCCCGGGTGATGATGTCGGGCCCTGTGATCACGCTGCCGTCCTCGGCGGAAAGATTCACGCAGACCACGATCATGCCGTCCTCTGCCAGATGCTTGCGGTCCCGCAGCACGACGCTGCCCACATCGCCGACGCCGGTGCCGTCCACAAAGACCTTGCCGGCGGGCACGGTGCTGTTCTGCTTGCAGGTCTTGCCGGTCAGCTCAAATACCGTGCCGATCTCGCCGATGTGGATGTGCCGGGGGTTCATGCCCATGGTCTGGGCCAGCTTGCTGTGGATCTGTAAGTGGCGCTGCTCGCCGTGAACGGGGATGAAGAACTTGGGCTTGACCAGCGCATGGATGATCTTCAGCTCTTCCTGGCAGGCGTGGCCGGAAACATGGAGTCCCTCGCTCTTTTCGTAGACCACATCCGCCCCCTTGCGGTACAGCTCGTTGATGATCCGGGAGACTGCCTTCTCGTTGCCGGGAATAGCGGAGGCGGAGATGATGTTCCGGTCGCCGGCGGTGATGTCGATCTGTTTGTGGGTGGAGAAGGCCATGCGGTACAGGGCAGACATATTTTCGCCCTGAGAGCCTGTGGAAACGATGACCACCTTGTTTTTGGGGAGGCTCTTGGTGGCGGCAAGATCCACGATGGTGCCGGCCTTGACTTTCAGATAGCCCAGCTCCTGTGCCACCTTCAGCATATTCTCCATGCTCCGGCCGGTAACGGCGACCTTACGCCCGTAGCGCTGTGCGGTGGCCAGAACTGCCTGGATCCGGTGCATATTGGAAGCGAAGGTGGTGACGATGATCCGCTGGTCACAGTTCTTGAACTGCCTGTCCAGCCCCTCGGCCACCACATTTTCACTGGGAGTGTAGCCGCCCCGCTCCACATTGGTGGAGTCAGCCATCAGCGCCAGTACGCCCTGATTGCCCAATTCGCCAAGCCGGGCCAGATCTGTCATGCCGTCGGTGGCGGTGGGGTCGATCTTGAAGTCGCCGGTGAAGATCACTCTGCCCACGGGGCAGGTGATGCAGAAAGCCACGGCATCGGCGATGGAGTGGTTCACATGAATAAATTCCACCGTGAAGCAGCCCGCCTTGACCACATCTCCGGGCTTGTGGGTGATGAGCTTGACGGTGTCTGCCAGCCGGTGCTCCTCCAGCTTCAGCTTGATGAGCCCATTGGTCATGGCAGTTCCGTGGATGGGGCAGTTCACCTGCTGCATCGCGTAGGGAATGGAACCGATGTGATCCTCGTGACCGTGGGTGATGAAGAAGCCACGCAGCTTTTTCTGATTGGCGACGAGATAAGAAAAGTCGGGGATCACCAGATCCACGCCGTACATATCCTCATCGGGAAAGCCCACACCGCAGTCCACGACGATCATGTCTTTTCCGTACTCCAGAGCGGTGATGTTCTTGCCGATCTCGTCAAGACCGCCAAGGGGAATGATTTTTAATTTTTCAGCCAAATTGGTATACTCCTTTCAAAAATACGGCAAAAAGCCATAGCAAAGCAAGCAGCCACTTGCCCTCATCCCGGCCCCGTATCGCCGTTTTGAGGGAAAACGCCTGCAAAATATGTGAGATCATGTTGCCCGGATCTGACCATCCGGCGCATACTGCTGATAGTATAGCACATTTTTGGTGAAAAGTATACCACTTTTTTCGCCGCGGTTTCGACAGCGTGATTTTTAGGAAAAAATATGAAAAGCAGTTGCACCTTTGCCGGGAATTTGCTATAATACCCCTTATAGTATGGATTAGTATGGGCTTCGTGCCCATTTAAGGAGGCGACGCAGATGAATAAGAAGCTGAAACCCTTGCTGTGGCCGGGATTGTGGGTTTATTTTCTGATCATGGCCGGCTTTGTGGCGGCTGCGGTGCTGACGGAGAACTATATTCTGGCGGCGGCTGAGGGCGGTGTCACGGCGCTGCTGATGATGTACTATGTCCTGTGCAGGAACCGCCGCCGCAAGGATATCCAGAGTTTCGTGAAAGCTCATTTTAATGTCTATGAGGCAGATACCCGCGCGGATACGCCCTATCCGCTGGTGCTGGTGCGGATCGGCGACGGAAGCGTTATCTGGACCAACGAACGGTTCCGCAGTATTACAGGCTATCAGGAAAAGTATCTGGAACAGTCCCTGGCAGCGATCCTCCCCGAGTGCAGTCTGGATTGGCTGGCTTCGGGCAAGCAGGAGATGCCCTATGATCTAACCATCGGCCGCCGCCGCTACCGGGTGCAGGGCACTGTGGTCCGTGCGGATGACTCCGATAAGACGATGCTGGGCATGCTGTATTTTAATGATCTGACAGAGCTGTATCAGGTGCGGGATGAGTATATCCGCTCCCGCCCGGTGGTCTCTATTATTCTGATCGATAATTATGAGGAGCTGACCAAGAATCTAAATGAAGGCGCCATTTCCGGCATGAATGCCAAGCTCAATGATGCCATTACCAAGTGGACGGAGGAGTATCACGGCTTGCTTCGCAGACTGGAGCGGAACCGTTTCCTCTTCGTTTTCGAGAAAAAGGATTTGAACCGCGCCATTGAGGAGAAATTCTCCCTGCTGGAGGATATCCACGAAATTGAAAGCCCGGCGGGCTTGGAGGCTTCCATTTCCTTCGGTCTGGGTGTGGACGGCGCGACCTTTGAGGAAAGCTACAATTTTGCCGCGCTGTCTATTGAAATGGCGTTAAGCCGCGGTGGTGACCAGGCGGTCATTAAAGACCGGTTCAATTTCCATTTCTACGGCGGACGGAACAAAGAAGCCGACCACCGCAGCAAGGTCCGTTCCCGTGTTACAGCGAATTCTCTGATGGAACTGATCGGCCAGAGCAGCCAAGTTTTTATTATGGGCCACAAAAACGCGGATCTGGACGCAGTCGGTGCCGCCATGGGCATCAGCTGCCTGTGCCGCAAGAAGGGCAAAAAAGCCTATATTGTTCTGGATCTGGAGCGGAATGTGGCGGAAAAGCTGATCGAAGAGATCCGTCAGGTGCCGGAATACCGGGATGTATTCATCTCCGGACAGGATGCCATGCTTCATTGCGACAACCACAGTACGCTGGTGGTCGTGGATACCAACCGCCCTGATCAGGTGGAATTCAGACCGCTGCTGGAGGCCATCCCCAAGGTCTGCGTGGTGGATCACCACCGCCGGGCTGCGGATTATATCAATCCCGTGGTGGTCAATCTCCACGAGCCCTATGCCTCTTCCGCCGCGGAGCTGGTAACGGAATTGCTGCAGTACGCAGTGGAAAAGTCCGATGTGCTGCCTATTGAGGCAAAAAGTCTGATGGCAGGTATTTTCCTCGATACCAAGAGCTTCAATGTCCGTACCGGTGAGCGTACTTTTGAAGCGGCGGCAGCCCTGCGCCAGTGGGGTGCGGATACCGTGGAGGTCAAGAAGCTGCTGCAGAACGATTTCCAGGATACCATGGCAAAGTATCAGATCATCAAATCCTCCCGGCTTTACCGGCAGGAGATCGCCATTGCTGCCCTCAATTCGGCAACTTCCCGGACGCTGGCGGCACAGGCTGCGGATGAGCTTTTGAATATCTCCGGTATTACGGCATCCTTTGTGCTGTATCCGGACGGTGATCAGGTGATCGTTTCTGCCCGCTCCATTGGCCAGACCAATGTGCAGATGGTGCTGGAGCCTTTGGGCGGCGGCGGCAATACCGCAACGGCAGGTGCCCAGATCGCAAATACCACAGTCAAGGATGTGCTGGATAAACTGGTCGCCTCCATTGACGAGTTTTTTGAAGAATAAGGAGAAATTATCATGAAAGTGATTCTGCTGCAGGATGTTAAGGGCAAGGGCAAGAAGGGCCAGATGCTGGAGGTTTCCGACGGCTACGCCCGCAATTTTATGCTGCCCAAGAAGCTGGCCATCGAGGCTACCCCCGATGCCATCAATACCATGCGCATGAACGATAAGGCCACCCAGGAGCGGATCGCCCGGGAAAAGGCAGAGGCTTTGGCTGTTTCCAAGCAGCTGCGGGAGATGACTCTGGTAGTCACCGCCAAGGGCGGCGGCGCCGGCCGGCTGTTCGGCTCTGTGACCAATCAGGAGATCGCCGACGCGCTGAAGGCAAAATCCGGCATCGCGCTGGATAAGCGTAAGATCGTGATCGCTGATCCTATTAAGAGTGTGGGTACCTATACCGTAACCTGCAAGCTGGGCTATGAGATCAATGCCCCGCTGACCGTCAAGATCGAGGAATCGTAAATTACTAATTCGAAAATGCCTACACATAAAGCACGAAAGACATAAGGAGGAGTTTTTATGAGAAAATTGGTATCTATCGTACTGGTCTTGTCTATTTGCCTGCTCTGCCTTTCTGGGTGTGGGGCAAAGGATAATAAGCAAACTCGCACAGTAGTGGAGCTGAACAATTCAAATTACTGGAAGTATCTGACTATTACCGAAGGTACCACAGTTGCTGCGCCACAAACCGAAACCGCTTTGAGTGGCTCCATTCGCGGTGTGTTGGACTATGCGTATTATGAGGATGTTGTTGTAACATATGAGTTGGCTGTCCGAATGGACGGCGCAGAATGGGATAACACAAAACGTTATGAAGTGAAGGTTAAGCTCAATGCTGCTGGTGACGCAGAGTTTGAAGTTGTATACACTGGAGTTGCTGTGCCGAGCATAGGTAACGCAGATATCGAAAATCCTATGGAACTGTACGGTTTTTACCGAAACCTGGTTATTAAATCCGTTTCTGGAAAGGTTATCTATACGATTTAAGTTTATCGATAAAGGGTAAGCTGTCTTGATGTAAAAGAAATTGTGGGGAACGCTGGTTTTTTGCGAGTAATAACCCCCACCTTACAGTATTTTGAAAGAGAGAGGAGAACGGATATGGCAATGGATGAGGAGCTGCTTTCCCGTCAGATGCCTCAGTCGCTGGAAGCGGAGCAGTCGGTATTGGGATCTATCCTGATCGACAGCCGCTGTATCAATGATGTGATCGGCATTGTGAAGCCGGAAGATTTTTACCTGCAGCAAAACCGGGAGATCTACGAAGCAATCTACACCATGTTCAATTTCTCCCAGACCATTGACCCGGTGACGGTGCTGGATAAGCTTCGGGAGCTGGGCTACTATCAGGAGAGATCGAGAGATTACATCCTGCAGCTGATGGAGATCACCCCCACTGCCGCCAATGCGGCGCGGTATGCCAATATCGTCCGGGAGAAGTCCATGCTTCGGGGCCTTGCCACGGCGGCTCAGGAGATCAGCGAAACCGTTTATACCCAGGTGGGCACACCGGCAGAAATGCTGGAAGCCGCCGAAAAGAAGATCTATGCCCTGCGAAAGGGTGAACGGGGCGACTCGCTAGAGCATATCGGCACCGTTCTGCATAAGGTATTTGACCGGCTGACGGAGCTTGCCCAGTCGGATTCGGCGATCCCCGGCCTTTCCACAGGTCTGCGGGATCTGGATACCAAGATCAATGGCCTCAATAAGTCCGACCTTCTGCTGATCGCTGCCCGTCCTGCTATGGGTAAGACCTCGTTTGCGCTGAATATCGGATTGAATGTTGCCAAGAAGTATAAGCAGACTGTTGCCTTCTTCTCCCTCGAAATGTCCCGGGAGCAGCTTGCCATGCGCTTGCTGTCCGGTGAGAGCTTTGTGGACAGCCAGAAGATGGCCACCGGCAAGCTTTCTGAGGATGAATGGGCCAAGCTTTGCATGGCATCCGCCGCGCTGAGCCAGACGGATATCCGCGTGGACGACAACCCTTCTATTACCGTGGCGGAGATGAACGCCAAGCTGCGGCGGCTGGATAATCTGGGCCTTGTGATCATCGACTATCTGCAGCTGATGAACGGCTCCGGCTATGGCAAGGCCAGCGACAACCGTGTCAATGTGGTCAGTGACATTTCCCGTTCTTTGAAGATCATGGCCAAGGAACTGAATGTTCCGGACATTTGCCTCAGCCAGCTGTCCCGTGGCCCGGAAGGCCGTACGGACAAGCGGCCCATGCTGTCGGACTTGCGCGAATCCGGCGCTATCGAGCAGGATGCGGACGAAGTGCTGTTTTTGTACCGCGATGATTACTATAATCCGGATTCGGAAGAAAAGAATGTGGCTGAGTGTATCGTGTCCAAGAACCGCCATGGCGAGGTGGGCACAGTGAAGCTCCAGTGGCTGCCCCAGTATACCACCTTTGCCGATCGGGAGTGGAAGCATGCTGAATGACCTTTTGGCCCAGCTGCGCAAGTACCGCATGGTCGATCCCGGTGAGCAGGTTACTTGCGCGGTTTCCGGCGGTGCCGATTCCATGGCGCTGCTGTGGGCTATGTATTTGCTGCGGGAAAAGCTGGGAATCCGGCTGAGCGCCGCCCACTTTAACCACCGTTTGCGGGGTGCGGAATCCGACCGGGACGAGCAGTTCGTCCGGGATTTCTGCAGCCGGTTTGAGATTCCGCTGCGCGTTGGAAGCGGCACGGTCACTCCCGGTGCCAAGGGCCTGGAAGCGGCTGCCCGGGATGCCCGGTATGCCTTTCTCGATAACTTGCCCGGCAAGATCGCCACAGCCCATACGGCAGACGACAATGCCGAAACCGTGCTGATGCATCTGGTGCGGGGCACTGGGCTGAAGGGCTTAGGCGGTATCATGCCGGTGAACGGCAGAAGGATCCGCCCTATGCTTACCTGCACCCGGCAGCAGGTGCTCGCCTTTTTGGAGGAGTACCATATCCCCTTTGTGGAGGACAGCTCCAATATTGGCGATGCCTTTTTGCGAAACCGCCTGCGTCATCATGTGATGCCGCTGCTGAAGCAGGAGAATCCCTGCCTTGCGGAAAATGTATCCCGGATGGCTATGGAGCTGCGGGAGGACGAAGCTGCGCTTTCTGAGCTGGCGGCTTTTGATGAACTTCCCCCGGTGTCGGAGCTGAGGGATCTCAGCGCGCCGGTGCGCAGCCGGATGCTGGAGCGGTTTTTGAAGCAAAACGGTGTAAAAGAACCGGAAAGAGAGCATATTTTACTGGCGGAAAGCCTTGTTTTCTCGGAAAAACCCTCTGCGTCCGGCCAGTTTCCCGGGAATGTGACCATTTGCAGGAATTATGACCGTTTGGAGGCTGCAATGCCGGCAGCAGAGCCGGAAGCTGTTTCTTTGCCCATGGATGGGGAAGTACTGTGGAAAGCCATGGACCTGCGGGTCTGCTGCCGTCAGGCGCAGGAGATCGTTAACACGGAAACCGTATTTACCGTGCGCTGCAGCGAAAAGCTGACTCTGCGCAGCCGGCTGAGCGGCGATGAAATGCGGCTTCCCGGCGGCACAAAATCCCTCAAAAAACTGTTTATCGACCGGAAGATCCCAGCGGCTATGCGGCTTTTTATGCCGGTGGTGGCGGATGAAACTGGGATCGTGGGTGTATACGGCATCGGCGCGGACGCGCACAGAAAAGCCGATTCCCTGCCGGCAGTGCAGATTTCGTTTGAAAAAGTAAATTCCAGCGAAAAGCTGTAAAGAGAAATTAGCGGGAGGATTCGTTATGGAAAAGGATATTCAGGAAATTTTGCTCACAGAGGAGCAGATCAAAGCGCGCATTGAAGAGCTCGGCAAGGTTTTGACAGAAGAATACCGCGACAAGAACCCCATCGTTCTGGGTGTTTTGAAAGGCGTGGCGATCTTTTACGCGGATATGATCCGGCAGATCAAAGTGCCCTGTCAGATGGATTTTATGTGCATTTCTTCTTACAAGGGAAGCAAGTCCAGTGGAAATACCAATGTTCGGCTGGATCTTGCCGCAGATATCAGGGGTCGCCATGTATTGATCCTGGAGGATATTTATGACACCGGCAACTCCCTGAACTATCTGGTGAACTATCTGAAGATGAAGGAGCCGGCCTCCGTGAAGATCTGCACTCTGTTGGATAAGCCGGAAGGAAGAAAACCGGGCATCACACTGAAGGCAGATTATGTGGGCTTTGTAATTCCGGATGCGTTCGTCGTGGGCTACGGCTTGGACTTTAATGAAAAATACCGGAATCTGCCCTATGTGGGCGTGCTGAAACCGGAAGCATATCAAGCATAAGGAGAACCAATTTTGAAGAAAAGAAGCATTATCACGCTGGTGATTTATCTGGCAGTGCTTGCTGCGCTGTTTTCATGGGTTACCGGCATTTTCGGAGGTGCCACCGACGATGTGCCCTATTCCAAGATCGTAGAGCTTTTGGAAGAGGGGCAGGTCAAAAGCTTTGTGGTGGAGGAGCAGACCATCTGGCTGAACCTGCACAACCCCTACAACGGCAAAACAAAGCTGAACTGCCATCTTGCCGATCCGGAGAGCTTCCGTCAGGAAATGTGGGGCGTGATCACGGAGCAGAAGGCGGCAGGTACGCTGGAAGCCTTTGACTTTATCCCGGAGGAGGGAGTCTCCGCCTATGACTGGATCCTGCCCCTTTTGATCGTGGGCGCGGTGCTGCTGATCGTGTGGTTCGTTCTCATGAGCCGGGCCAACAGCGGCGGCGGAAATCCCATGAGCAATTTCGGCAAGGCCCGCACCGTTCTGGGTATGCCCGACGGCAAGAAGGTCACCTTTGATGATGTGGCCGGTGCCGATGAAGAGAAGCAGGAGCTGCAGGAGATCGTTGATTTCCTGCGGGATCCCGAAAAGTTCAAGTCCATCGGCGCCCGGATCCCCCATGGCCTGCTGCTGGTTGGCCCTCCCGGCACCGGTAAGACTCTGCTTGCCAGAGCCGTTGCAGGCGAGGCAGATGTGCAGTTTTTGTCCATCTCCGGCTCTGACTTTGTGGAGATGTATGTGGGCGTTGGCGCCAGCCGTGTCAGAGACCTGTTTGAGCAGGCCAAGAAGATCGCGCCTGCCATTATTTTCATCGATGAGATCGATGCGGTGGGCCGCAAGCGCGGCTCCGGCCTCGGCGGCGGTCATGACGAAAAGGAACAGACCCTGAACCAGCTGCTGGTGGAGATGGACGGCTTTTCCCGCAATGAGGGCGTCATCGTTCTGGCTGCCACCAACCGACCGGATATTCTGGATCCCGCGCTGCTGCGTCCCGGCCGGTTTGACAGGCAGATCTATGTGGGCGCGCCGGATTCCAAGGGCCGTGAGGAGATCCTCAAGGTCCACGCCCGGAATAAGAAGCTGGATGCCACTGTGGATCTGAAGACCATCGCCCTGTCTACCGCCGGCTTTACCGGTGCGGATCTGAGTAACCTTTTGAACGAAGCAGCCATCCTTGCTGCCCGGGATAACCGCCCTGTGCTGAGCATGGAGGATCTGAACGAGGCCATGATGAAGATCATGGCAGGCCCCGAAAAGCGCAGCCGTGTGCGGCTTAAAAAGGATCAGTATCTGACGGCGGTACATGAGGCCGGTCATGCCGTCGCTATGTACAACCTGCCGAACCACGATCCCGTGCGGCATATCTCCATCATCCCCAGAGGGCAGGCACTGGGTCTGACCTGGAGCCAGCCGGTGGAGGATTCCACCCATCTGACCCGCAACGAGATGTACGAGCAGATCGTAAGCCTGCTGGGCGGCCGCGTGGCGGAAGCGCTGTTCCTTAACGATATTTCCACCGGCGCGTCCAATGATATTGACCGGGCATCCAAGCTGGCCCGGGATATGGTGGCCCGTTACGGCATGTGCGAGGAACTGGGTACCGTTTCCTATCTCGGCGGCGGTGAGGTGTTCATCGGCAGAGACTACCAGACCACCAAGAGCTACTCGGAAAAGGTGGCCGGCACCATCGACGATCAGGTGAAGATCCTCATCGATCGGGCATATCAGCACTGCGAGCAGATCCTGAAGAAGGACGAGCAGAAGCTGAAGGCTGTCGTTGACTATCTGATGGAGTATGAGAACATGACCGGCGAGCAGTTTGCTGCCTGTATGGAAGGCAGGGCCATCGGCGAGGCCTCCGCAACGGCGCTGTTCGACAGCCAGACAGAAGAAAAAACGGAAGAGTAACGTTTAACACCCACAGAGATTCCCTCTGTGGGTGTTGCTGTCTCTTGATGAGATAAATGATCGTTTAGCGGCGAGTCGCCGCTGACAATTCGCACGTACTGCGGCAATATCCGCTATTTCCCAGACCCGCCCGGTAACGATACTGCGGAAGATACCGTAAATGATCGTTTAGCGTAGTACCAAGGCTCCCTCTGACGAGGGAGCTGTCAGCGAAGCTGACTGAGGGAGAGAAAATGTTTGTTTATTGCTTTGTTTATACAAACCAGTAACTTATAGGTTTTCTCTCCCCCAGTCATGCCGGACGGCATGACAGCCCCCTCGTCAGAGGGGGCCTTGAGAGTTGCTCCTCTTAGTAAGCGAAACGATCATTTACCGCAGGATCGTTACCGGGCGGCGCAGGGCAAAAATGAAAACTTACGCAGTTGGTGCGAATTTGTCCGCGGCGACTCGCCGCTAATCGATCATTTACAGCGCATAGAACGCCACGGCGATGAGCTGCAGCAGGCTGCCCAGTACCACGAAAATGTGGAACACACTGTGAAACCACCGCTTTTTGGAGCCGATTCCGTAGAGAATGGCGCCGAATGTGTAGGCAATGCCGCCGCTGAGCAGGTAATAAAAGCCCGGCTTTGTCAAAACTGTCATGGTCTGGTTAAGAAAGGGAAGTATCGCCCAGCCCATGCCGATATAGCAGATCATGGAAAATACATTGTACTTCTTCAGATCAATGGCGGTCAAGGTTACGGCTACAGCGGTCAGTCCCCACTCGAAGAAGAACAGCCCCCAGCCGATGGCGGGATATACCGGCTGCAGTGCTGTCAGCACAATGGGCGTATAGGTGCCGGCGATCAAAAAATAGATGGTGCAGTGGTCAATAATCTGCAGCACCTTTTTGCCCATAGACGGACGCAAGCCGTGGTATACACTGGAAACGGAGTACAGTAAAATCATGCAGATACCGTAAATGGAGGATGCGGTAATACCCCAGACATCTTTGGAGCGGATCAAGCAAAGCACCAGAGCCCCAATACCCACAGCGCCGCCGACAATGTGGGTCACCATATTCATGATCTCTTCGCCCCGGGTATAGTCCGGCAGGCGGCGGTCGGAAAGCTTTGTTCGTTTCACTTTGTTCACCTCGCAAAACAGTATAGCAGAAAACCGGCGGTAGGGCACCCTACCGTCGCGATTCTACTGCCCCACCTGCAGGAGAGGGCAAATTCTACCGCCGGGAGAGAAAGAAAAGGATTGACAAATGGTGCGCAATGGACTAAAATCCATACCATAACCATGGCTGAGGTCGCGGTGTTCATCAGTACCCTCCGGTTTGGCAATTGCCGGAGCAGGAAAGGGACCACCGCCGAAGATTTTGCCGGTGCCAAACGGCGATTTCTGGGGCTGCGCAGAATATGCGCAGAACTGTCATCCGATCGGATGGAGTGCGGACGTGGGGTTATGCAAGCTGTGCTGCCCTGTGTCTTTATGGACATGGGGTTTTATTGATATCTAAGGAGAGAGAATTATGAAGAAGACACCGTTTTTGACGCTGCAGCAGGCCCAGGAGATCATTCGGGATATCCCTACGCCGTTTCATCTGTATGACGAAGCGGGTATCCGCCGCAATGCCCGGGCGCTGAAGGAAGCGTTTTCCTGGAATAAGGGCTTTCGGGAATACTTTGCCGTAAAGGCAACACCCAACCCCTACATTTTGCAGATCCTCAGAGAAGAAGGCTGCGGCTGCGACTGCGCCAGCTATACGGAGCTGCTGCTTGCCGAAGCGGTGGGCGCGACGGGGCATGATGTGATGTTCTCTTCCAATGTGACCCCGGAAAAGGATATGCGCAAGGCCTATGAGATGGGAGCATATATCAATCTGGATGATGCCACCCATGTGGAATTTCTGGAGCGGCTGGTGGACGGCAAGGTGCCGGAGACCGTGTGCCTGCGGTATAACCCCGGCGGATCCTTCTCTTTGGGCAATACCATTATGGATATGCCCCGGGATGCCAAGTACGGCATGACGGAAGATCAGATGGCTGGTGCCATCAACCGCCTTATGGCACTGGGCACCAAGCATTTCGGCATCCACGCTTTCCTGGCGTCCAATACCACCACCAATGAGTATTATCCGGAATTGGCTGCCAATCTGTTCCGGCTGGCAGTGCGGATGCACAATGCCACCGGTGCCCACATCACTTTTGTCAATCTGTCCGGCGGTATCGGTGTGGACTACCGCCCCGAGCAGCCCAACTGTGATATTCGCGTCATCGGCGAGGGCGTGCGCCAGCGCTATGAGCAGATCCTTACCCCCAACGGTATGGACGATGTGGCCATCTACACGGAGCTGGGCCGGTTTATGCTGGCACCTTATGGACATCTTGTCTCGACGGTGCTACACAAGAAGCACATTTACCCGGAGTATGTGGGTCTGGATGCCTGCGCGGCGGATCTGATGCGTCCTGCCATGTACGGCGCGTACCATCATATCACTGTGCTGGGCAAGGAAACGGCGATCCTTGACCATGTATACGATGTCACCGGCGGCCTGTGTGAAAACAACGATAAGTTCGCCATCGAGCGCAGCCTGCCGAAGATCGACATCGGAGATATTCTGGTGCTCCACGATACCGGTGCCCACGGCCACTCCATGGGCTATAACTACAACGGTAAGCTGCGCTCCGCGGAGGTTCTGCTGAAGGAGGACGGCTCCCATCAGCTGATCCGCAGGGCGGAAAAGCCCTCCGATTATTTTGCGACATTTGATTGCACTCCCTTCCAATTTGGAGAATGATTTGTGCAAAATAACTAAAATCGAAGCGGTTTTTTTGGCATCGAAATATAGAATTCACAATTAATTTTCATGCTCCTTTTCAAAATGTATGCTATAATAATAGTGGCGGCAGGAAGTCTGCCAGTGCAGCGCGAAAAAGGAGCTACTATGAATAATAATATTTTGTTCTTTCTGACACCCAAGGCCATGTGTGCCTACCTATACGATGACTACACCATGCGGCAGGCGTTGGAGAAGATGGAAGCGGCGGGCTATGCTGCGCTGCCGATCCTCAATAAGCGGGGCGAATACCGCGGTACATTAACAGAGGGCGATCTGCTGTGGGGCATCAAAAATATGTGCTACATGGATATGCGCCAGGCGGAAGCTCACCGGATCATGGAGATCTCCCGCAGGCGGGATCATATCCCTGTCCGGGTCACTACTTCCATGCATGATCTGGTGGAGCGGGCAAGCAGTCAGAATTTTGTCCCGGTGGTGGATGATAAGGATGCGTTCATCGGTATCGTTACCCGGGGCGCCATCATCAAGTACTGCTCCCAGCGGTTGTTCCCGGAGGATTGAACATAAGAAAATTACCCACAGGCCGGGCCTGTGGGTATATTTTTTTCTGTGAACCGGTTTAGAACAGGAAAATGGCGGCAATAATCACCCTCGGAGGTGCTTATCATGAAAAGCAGAAAAACTGGCAGCGGTAAATTTGCCGGTAAGGGCTACTACATAGCCCTGATCCTGTGCGCAGCTGCCATCGGGATTTCCGGCTATTTGTATTACCGCAACGAAAACAATGCAGATCCGCAGTTGCAGCAGCCCACGCTGGGCGTGGATGCAACGGATCCCCAGGGGGATGTGCAGGCGGTCGCCACTCAGCCTACACTGGGCACTGTGGATGACGCGACGAAACCCACCGCTGACACATCGAAGAAGCCGCTGAAAACCGGCATGCCGGTATCCGGCCAGACTGTGGCAGGTTATGCCATGGATTGTCTGAGCTATAATCCCACCACCCGGGATTGGCGTGTCCACAACGGCATTGACATCGCCGCAGAGGCTGGTACTGCTGTCTGCGCCGCAGCGGACGGCACGGTGTATACCGTTTATGAGGATGAGACCATGGGAACCACGGTGGTCATCCGGCACACGGACGGATATATTACCAAGTATTCCAGCCTTGCCAAGGAGGTTTCCGTGGCGCCCGGGGACGAGGTTAAGCTGGGGCAGACCATCGGTACTGTGGGCAACACAGCGCTTTTGGAATCTGCTGTCGGCGACCATGTCCACTTTGCGGTGGCCTGCAACGATGTGCCCATGGATCCCATGGCATTCCTGCAGCTGAGCTGAGCTTGCTTTCTATCATTTTCTTTCCTCTTTGTATTTGGAGCCGCCGGATCCCGGCGGCTCCGCTTTTTTAAATTTTGATAGTTTTCAAAATGCAGGACATACTAATGCCGAACTCAACAAAAGGAGGGGAAACCATGAACTACAATGCAAATAAGTGCATTGAATGCACCGTTAAGCAGTGTGCATATCATTGCGACACCGAAAACTATTGCTCTCTGGACAAGATCCAGGTCGGCACCCATGAATCCGACCCCACTGTGGAGGAATGTACCGACTGCCGTTCCTTCCGCAAGAAGTGACCGGATTGAACGGCGGCTTTTGCCGCCGTTCTTTTTCTTCCCCTTGACGAATGGAAATTAATTCGATATTATAAATAAGATATTGCGCTAAAAACTGAAATTTCTTTCAGTTTTAATTTAAAAATCGTTTGATTGGTGTACATACTTACTTCACATTCCGCATTTATGATGAAAGCATAAAAATCCAAGGGAGGAATCAATATGGATCAATATGAAATCAACTTCCCCGAGCAGCAGCCGGAGCATGCGGCCCAGCCGGTCCCCGAGCAGCAGCCTGTCAGCCAGCCCCGGAAGGATTCGCCCTTTGCGGATTCTCCGTATGTTATGAATCATCAGCCCCAGTACCAGTATGAGCCCACCCGGACACCGCCGGAAACAAAGCCGAAGAAAAAGGGCAGCGGAAAAGTGTGGAAGGTGCTGCTGTCCTGCGTTCTGGTAGCAGCCCTTGTGGCTGCCGGCTGCGGCATTACCGCGTACAGCGTCAATAACTACTGGGCGCAAAGAAATGATCAGACGATGGATTATATCGAGGATCTTGCCGATCAGATCGATGAGCTTAAGCAGCAGATCAAGGATAATTCCTTCACCGGAAACGGCAATTCCATTTCCGGTTCTACGAATGTCAGTGCGGACGGGCTTACCCCCGGGCAGGTCTATGCCAAGTGCGTGGGCAGCGTTGTGGCCATTTCCGCAAAAATCAGCACCCCGCAGGGTTACGGCGCTTCCGCAGGCTCCGGATTTATTATCTCGGAGGATGGCTATATCGTTTCCAACTATCATGTGGTGGAGGGGGCGGCTTCTCTGACCGTCACGACCCACAGCGGCGAGCAGTATACCGCCACCGTAGTCGGGTATGATGACAATAACGATTTCGCGCTGCTGAAAGCGGAAGCCGCCGGCCTGACACCTGTGAAGCTTGGCAGCAGCAGTGACCTGATCGTTGGCGACCAGGTGGTGGCCATCGGCAATCCTCTGGGTGAGCTGAGCGCAACTCTCACCGTCGGCTATGTCAGCGGCAAGGACAGAACCATCACCACCGACGGCACGGTCATCAATATGATCCAGACCGATGCTGCCATTAACCCCGGCAACTCCGGCGGCCCTCTGTTCAATATGAAGGGCGAGGTCGTAGGCATTACCACGGCCAAGTATTCCGGAACCACTTCCTCCGGCGCAAGCATCGAGGGTATCGGATTTGCCATCCCCATCGATGATGTGGAGGGTAAGATCGCGGAGATCCAGCAAAACGGCTATGTTTCCACCCCTTATATGGGCATCGAGGTGACCAACCAGTTTGACGGTATGGGCGTCTATGTATCCGGTGTGGAAAAGGGCGGCGCTGCAGAAGCCGCGGGCATGAAGGTTGGTGACCTGATCGTAAAGCTGGGCGATACGAATGTCACAACGCTGGCAAGTCTGACTCCGGCTATGAAGCCCTACAAGGTAGGCGATACCACCACGGTCACGGTCTACCGCAGCGGTAAGATCCTGGAGCTGACGCTGACCTTTGGCGAAAGACCTCATGACGCAGCACAGGTACCCCAGGAAGAGCCTCAGGAACCCACAGGAAGCAATGTCCCGGAAGAGGGAGATTTCAAGGATTGGTGGGACCACTTCTTCGGCGGTGGCAATGACTGATTGCGTTTCTATTCCGGGTCTGCCGGCATTGCCGGCGGGCCCGGTACTTTTTCCGTCGAAATTTATCGAAATTAACTGGATGGACAGAAATTGAAAACGATCTCCCTTTGTGATACTTTATAGGAAAGACAGTCACAGGGAGGCAGCACGGCGTGGAAAAACGGAAAATACTCATAGCAGATGCGGCAGAGGACTTTTGCGGTGCGCTGGGGGATGCCCTCCGCGGGGCATACCATGTCCGCTCTGCATCAGACGGTGTTCAGGCACTGCAGCTGCTGCGTTCCTTCCTGCCGGATATTCTGGTGCTGGATCTGATGCTGTCCGGTCTGGATGGCATCACACTGCTGCAGAAGGCCACAGACTGCGGGATCTGTCCTGTGGTGCTGGCAACTACCCGCTATATCAGCGACTATATGCTGGATGCGGCGCAGCGGCTGGGTGTTGGTTATATTATGGTCAAGCCCTGCGATGTCAGTGCGGCGATTTCCCGGATCGGGGATCTTTCGCAGAGACTGAATCCGCCGGCTTTTACCGATCCGGATCCCAGAACGGTGATCTCTAACGCGCTGCTGCGGCTGGGCATCTCCACCAAGCTGCGGGGATACGGGTATCTGCGCGAATCCATCCTGCTGATGGCTCAGGATCCCCGTCAGTCGGTCACAAAGGAACTGTATCCTGCGGTTGGAGCGCGGTTTGGAGCCTCTGCAATGCAGGTCGAGCGTTCCATCCGCAGTGCGGTCAATACGGCGTGGAACCAGCAGGACAGGCAGGTATGGCAGCTGTATTTCGCGGCAGACGATACCGGCTTGATCCCCCGACCCACCAACGCATTATTGATTTCCAGACTGGCGGATATGCTTCTTTTGAGCCCCAAAGGAACAGAGGAATAACTTTCGTCCCTGTATGATAGACTAAATAAGAAGAAAATGTAAAATATTTAATTCTTTCTTAACGGGACTAGCTTTTTTGACATTTTTCGCATATAATGTATAGCTGAAATATTTCCTCGTGTTTGGAGGCTAAGAAATGGGTTTTAAGGATTCTCTGATGCGGATATTGCATCAGATCAAGTCGCTTCCCTGGAAGCGGATCGGCCTGATCAGCCTGTGCACTGTTTTGGCACTGATTTTGATCGTCGCTATTTTCGTTACTGCATATGTGAACCATCTGCTGGGACTTATTGACCGTCCGCCCGATGTGCAGACGGGTGGGAATACCGTACCGGTATACACAACAGAGTACAGCAAGCCCACGCTGCCTTCCGACTTTACCGAGCCGACCATCGATCCGACGGATGTAACCACCGCGCCGGAAGCGGAGATCATTATTTCCAGTGAGCAATACCCGGAGCTGATTAACATCATGCTGGTAGGGCAGGACCGCCGCCCCGGTGAAAAGTACCTGACCCGATCCGATGCGATGATCCTGTGTACCTTTAACACCAAGGACAAGACCATTACCATGACCTCTTTTATGCGTGACCTTTATGTCAACATTCCCGGCCATGGACATGATAAGATGAATGCAGCCTACGCCAAGGGCGGCATGAAGCTGCTGCGGGCAACCATGCTGGAGAACTTTGCCATTGATGTAGATGCATTTGTGGAGGTGGACTTCAGCGGCTTTGAAAAAGCTGTGGATGTTTTGGATGGTGTGACCATCAGCCTGACACAGGCCGAAACGGAGTACTTGAACGATTATTATGGCTGGAATCTGACTGCCGGAGTGAATCGCCTGAAAGGAGATCAGGCGCTGGCCTATTCCCGGATCCGGCATATTGGCAATGCCGACTTTGGCCGTACCGAGCGTCAGCGGAATGTCATTAACTCGATCATTAACGAGTGTAAGAGCATGAGCTGGAGCAAGGCCCACGAGCTGCTGACCCAGCTGCTGCCTCTGGTGGCGACCGATATGACCAACGACCAGATCTTCAGTTACGCCATGAAGCTGTTCCCGCTGCTGAAAGGCGACATTGAATCCCAGCGGATCCCTGTCGACGGATCGTACACCTTTGCATGGGTCAACGCGCTGGATGTTGTCCTGCCGGACCTGGAGATCAACCGGCAGTATCTGCTGGATACGTTGCTTCCGTAATTGATGTTTTATCAAAAGCGCTGCTCCTTAGGAGCAGCGCTTCATTTTTGTAACCTTCAAAAAAGGAAATATTTACCTTAATCCAGTTAGCAAAAGTTTTGATTGTCCATATTTTTTACAGGTTTTCCAAAGCAACATTCGAAAAAAATTCCTATTTTTTACAACAGAAGAATTGACAAAAAGTAACAGGCGCTATATAATACAATTGTTATTACTGATATTTCCGCTATCATGCGGTTACGGGGGGACTTGAATGGTACTGACGAAAAGCGAAATGGAAATTATGGATGTCCTCTGGGAAGATGGAGGAGAGCTGTCCCGCAGTGATTTTCTCGATCGTTCCGAGGAAAAGTCCTGGAAGGATAGTTCCGTCCACATTTTACTCAACGGCCTTCTGCGCAAGGGTATCATTCGGGAGGCCGGCATCGTAAAGCGCACCAAGACTTATGGCCGTACGTTCCTTCCCACGATGACCCGGGAAGAGTACTTTGCCACCACCTCTTTTTCCCATCGCTATAAGCCGGAAATGGCGGGTTTGGTCAAGGCGCTGCTGGAGCGTCCGGAAGCGGATGAGGCCACATTGCTGCAGATCCAGCAGATGGTCGCTGACAAGCTGGCAAAGAAATAAGGATCAAGGCAAAAGCCGCCCTCTTGGGCGGCTTTGTTTATTTAGAAGTGTCGGCAAGATACTGTTCCCAGATGTATGCGCTGCCATCCAGGAAGAAGGCTTCCCGAATGCCGGCACACAGCATCTGCAGCTTTTGCTGCAGGATCCGACATTGAAACAGTTCTTCGTTTCCGGGCATGCAGGCATATTCCAGGATCCGTGCCCGATCCTCCCGCGCAAAACTCATGGAGAAGGTATCAATAAATCCCCGGTCTGCACCCTGCAGGTACTGGGCATCGTCCCTGTCAAGATTCTTTCGGTAGTCGTTATCATAGGAAAAACCCTCAGGATTCAGCTTATCCCAGTCATACAGGGCGGTACAGGAGCTGAGCAGGCGGGTCTCGATCATATGGCTGACGCTGTGGTAGAAATTCTGCTGCAGATCCTCATCCATTTGAAGGATCAGATAGATCTCTCCGTCCTGCCGGAAATGTAGCACCGGCAGATCGGAGACCTGTCCCTTGAAGCTGCGTACCAGCGCGATGTGGATCAAGCCGCTGGGGGTCCGCTGCGCGGCTTTTGCGAAAAAGTCCTCCGGGAATTGTGCTAGAAGCCGCTCCAAAACGGGGATATACCGCTGAAATGCGGGAACCAGATACTCGGTTTCTACAGATAGCCCTTCCGGTACCGCATCAGCCGCCTCGCCGATCAGAAGGGAAATGCTGTGGGTGTCCTGAAGGGCCTGCAGCTGTGCCTGCAGGCTTTGCAGACCCTGGGTATCCGGGTCATCCCGGGTATAGTGGGCTTGGGTGTAATCGGCCAGGTCTCCTGTGGGGCTGTTGCCGGGGGTCCAGCGGCAGATCACATCGGTGCCAAGGCTGGCATTTTGTGCCAGTAGCCAAATGCCCTCTCCGTCGGCATCCGGGCAAATATCCCGAATCTGCTGAATTCCTTTTAACCGGACGGAAGCGGTGCGGCGGCCGGTGGCCAGATCATAGTAGTTTACCCGGTTGCCCCAGGCGGCTTCCCGGTATGTAAGGACGGCGTTTTGCTCCGGGAGGGGCAGGAGGCCGTTATATGTATCCTCCAGCCAGAGATTTTGGACCGTATCGCCGCTGCCGAACAGCAGTTCCTGCACAACACCCTGATCCACCCGGGCAAACCAATCGTTTCCGGCAGAGGCCAACTCGTATAGGGATGTGCCTTCCCACAGGACCTCGCCGTTTGCAGAGGAGATCATACGGGTCAGTGTGGTTCCGTCCGAATCTGTAAGCGTACAGCGTACTACGGAGCCGTTCAGAAAGACCCCGGTAACAGACTGGCTGGAAGACTCCTGCGCCGTGACCAGCTGAGAAATACCGGAGCTCAGATCCAGCCGCCGAAGACTGGATTCGGTGCAGTAGTATAGAGAATCCCATTCGGGGGACAGCCAAGACTGGCCGATCAGTTCCTGGGGCAGCTGCAGACGGCTGATCTCCCGAAGTGTGGTACTCAGAAAGATCACGGTGCGGCTTTCTTCGTCCCAATAGGCAACACCCTCGGGGCTTGTCTGAATATGCTGCACATGGAAGGGGATCTCCTTCTCAATAACCGGCACCAGATTGGCGCCGGTGACCAGTGTCAGACGGGTGTTGTCCCGGCTTACCAACAGCAGATCGCTGCCCAGCGGCAGAATGCGGCTGTAGGTATCGTCATCCAGTGGGTAGCATTGCACTGCACCGCCGGTAGACTGCTCCAGCTCCGATTCGGGATCGTAAAGGCCGGAGGGCTCCGGTACGGTGGGAGCAGTGGACGGCTCTGTGCCGGTCACAGGAGGCCTGCTGCAGCCTGCAAGCAAAAGGGGCAGGAGCAGCAATATTAAAAATCGCTTCATGTTACTGCCTCCTGGCCAGCGTATAATCGTCACCCTGCCGGTAGTAGGGACAGCGGTTTTTGCCGGATGAGAAGAAACGGCAGACTTCATCCTCGTCAAGGTCCATCATACAATAATATTCGTCGTATTCTTCGTCGTAGTCGTAATACCAGCAGGTATCGCATTCTTTACAATCCATATCGTGTCTCCTTAGCGGCTTGCAAGATACGCTGCCACATCAAAGGGCTTCAATTTTTCGTCTTTGCGCAAGTAAAGAGGGTGATGGGGATGCCCCTTCTTTGTGATGGCACCGGCACTGTACCAGCAGGCTTCGTATTCCTGTCCTACAGCCACCATATCCCGGACGCAGTCGGCGAGGTAATCCCGCTTTTCAATGATGGCGCCCCAGGCAGCCCAAACGGCAGGCTTGTCCGAAATGGACAGTACATACCGGAATGCCTCCAGATTTTCCCGGTGCAGCATGGGATTGCAGACTTTTTCCATAGCATCCGGATCCGTCGCCCGCTGGGCGTACACATTGAACATGATAAAGCTGTCAAAGCCGTTGCCCAGGGCGATCCGTTCCACGGATTTTAAGGTGTTGTCCAGATTGTCCGGCTCTGCCGTGGAGGGGTTGATGCCGATGCAGATCAGTGGATTTTTTCCGCGAGTGCCCAGTATGTACCGATACTCCGAGTAAAAATTGGGGGCGTAGAGCCATTTTTTGATATCGTAGGATTCGGAGGGTGTGTTGGCAGTCTCCAGCGCCTGCCGGAAGGTAACCAGCGTAAGCTCCGCGGTGTTTCCTTTGGGAATATGCATCATGCTTCCTCCATGTGCGGGAACCAGCAGCTTTGCTCCGGGTCATGGAAATCGCAGCAGCCGCTGCGCACATCCAGATTCTTCTGGCGGACCCAGCCCAGAAAAGCGGTGTTCAGGAAATCCTCCGCGCCTTTCAGCTGCAGCTGCACCTGTACGGTGCTGCCGTTGGTCATATGCAGCTCCACGATGATATTGCCGCCCTGCACGATATACAGCTGCTGGCAGCGGATCTGGTTATACTGATAGGTGGTGCTTTTTTTGCCGAAGGTGGTATAGACAAAGCCGTCCGCATCGTAAAAAATGCCATAGGTTATGTAGTATACCACCAGCGCAATGCCAACAACGATCACGATGGCGCCGGCAGCGATGAAGATCCATGCTTCGGAAAGCCCGGCAAACACCGTCGCAAGGCCCAGGACCCCGAGGATCAAACCGAAGGCACCGTATTTTTTATTCAGCCGTACAGCCTTGCCGGAATGATGCTGGGCCTGATTGCGAAACAGTTTGGTAAACCCCTTGTCCACCAAAAAGCAAATGCCAAAAACAATGGCCGCAAATATAATAACTGCCAAATATTCCATCTTTCTCTCCTGCCTATGCCCACAGAACACAGTCTACGGGAATGTCAAATTCTTCGGTTTCCAGCCGGGGCAGCATCTGAAAGCTGTAGCACAGCGCCAGCGTGGGATGATCAGGCTCTGCGGCAAGAAACCGGTCGTAAAAGCCGCCGCCGTAGCCGATCCGGTGTCCCTCGGAATCAAAAGCAAGGCCGGGCATCAGCACCAGCGCCGTGGAATCGTCGGCAACCGGCCCGTCATCCACAGGCTCCGGAATGCCCGCGTAGCCTTTTTCCACCCGGCTGAAGTCCTCGATATAGATAAAACGCATTTCGTCGCCATAGACCTTGGGTACGGCCACACGCTTGCCGTCCCGGATGGCCTGCTCCAGCATGGGTACCGTCCGCACCTCCTGATTATAGGGGAGATAGCCATAGATGGTGCTTGCCTGCTGGTACAGCGGAGACTGGACAAACAGCTTGCCCAGTTCTTTACTGGCAGCTTCGATCTGCTCCGGGGCCATTGCCCGTTTCAGCTCCCGGATCTGCCTGCGCAGCGCCTGCTTATCCATTTTGCTCGCTGCCTCCCTTTTCCTGCCGGAACAGACGGAACCAGAGCAGGATGGCGGCCTGACCGGGAATGCCCAGCAGGAAGATCTTCCACGCGTTGAACCGCAGCAGGACCAGCAGCGTCATGTACAGACTGAGGATACTGCCCCACATGATCATGGAGATCAGTGCCCGGTTCCAGCGGAAATCCCGCCAGGCAGAGCGCAGGCTCAGCAGTACGATGGCATTGGCGGGGATGGCGTAAAAGAAGGCAAGCCAGCTTTTGCCCACACCCACCGTGTCCAGGATCACAAAAATCAGCAGCGCCACAAACCAAACGAGAATGGAGGACAGCGCCAGAATGATCCGCTTGTTGGCTTTTCGCTTCAGTGTTTTTTCTACCATTTGTCCCATGACCTGCTGCACCGCGCCGGTGTTTTCCGGCAGCTCGTTGGGGTCGTGCAGAAGGTCATTGACCGTAATACCCAAGCACTCGGCAAGGGCAGCAAGGGTCAAAACATCCGGAACAGACTCGCCCCGTTCCCACTTGGATACGGCCTTGTCTGAGTAATTCAGTTTCTCTGCCAGCTCTGCCTGGGTCCAACCGCCGCGCTTGCGGTAAGCGGCGATATTGGTACCGATCTGGCTTTTCAGCTTTTCGTCGTTCATAAGCATCCTCCGCAGTATATTCTCTGTTATTTTATCAAAATGCCGGCCGTATTGCAACCAAAAAGAATGTAAACAATTGTTGTGAAGGGGGCTTTCTACTGCATAGGGGTGAAAAGGAAAAAAATAATCCGCTGCAGAGCACAAATTTCATTGACAAAGCGACGATTTTCGTATATATGTATACTTGTCATATTCTGACGAAATCCTTAAGAAATGGGGGAGGATAATGTCCAAGGAACTCATCAGACTTCGTGACCTTGTTATGGAGTTCGACGGGGAGCGTATACTCGACAGCATCAATCTCTATATCAACGACAAAGAATTTTTAACCTTGCTTGGCCCCTCCGGCTGCGGCAAGACTACCACTTTGCGGATCATTGGCGGCTTTTTGTCGCCTACCTCCGGCACAGTGACCTTTGACGGACAGCGCATCAATGATGTGCCGCCTTATGAGCGGCAGATCAATACGGTGTTCCAGCGGTACGCCCTGTTCCCGCATCTGAATGTCTTCGATAATATCGCCTTCGGTCTGAAGGTGGCGAAGCTTCCGAAAGAGGAAATCAACGAGCGTGTCAACCAGATGCTGGAGATCGTCAGTCTGAAAGGTTACGGCCACCGGAGGATCGGATCCCTGTCCGGCGGTCAGCAGCAGCGTGTGGCCATTGCGAGAGCTCTGGTAAACCGGCCCAAGGTGCTTCCTCTGGATGAACCCTTGCGCGCCCTTGTCCTCCGCCTGCCCAAGGATATGCAGATCGAGCTGAAGCGGATCCAGCAGGCCATGGGCATCACCTTCGTGTATGTTACCCATGACCAGGAAGAGGCGCTTTCTATGTCCGATACCGTTGTGGTTATGGATAAGGGCCGTATCCAGCAGATCGGCAAACCGGAGGATATATATAATGAGCCGAAGAACGCCTTCGTAGCGGACTTTATCGGCGAAAGTAACATTCTGGACGGCGTTATGCTTGCAGACTACAAGGTGCGCTTCTTTGGCCGTACCTTCCAGTGTGTGGATGCCGGCTTCGAGCCCAATGAGCCGGTGGATGTTGTCATCCGTCCGGAGGATATCGATATCGTCGCCAAGGAAGAGGGCCATCTGGTCGGTACCGTTACTTCCGTTACCTTCAAGGGCCTGAACTATGATATCATCGTCGAATTCAAGGGCTTTAAGTGGCTGATCCAGACCACGGATTTCCATGGTGTGGGCGAAACCATCGGCATTCGTTTGAACCCGGAAGACATCCACATCATGCACAAGAGTGAGTACTCCGGTATGTTTGGCGACTACAGCTCCTACTCTGCCGAGTATGACGAGCTGACGGAGGATGCCGGCGATGAGGAGGAATAAGTCTGTTTTTCTCAGCGTGCCCTACATCCTTTGGATGGTGGTGTTTACGTTGATCCCTCTGGGCGTGGTGGGCTACTATGCCCTTACGGACCCGGATACCGGCGCCTTTACCTGGGGAAACCTGCAAAATCTGGCTATGTACCTGCCGGTGCTGGGTCAGTCTGTGGGCTATGCGCTGATCTCGGCGCTGATCTGCCTGCTGTTGGGCTACCCTGTGGCTTACTACATCGCCCACCGGGGCGAAGTGATGCAGAAGATCCTGTATATGCTGGTCATGCTTCCCATGTGCATGAGCTTTCTGCTGCGCACCCTTGCATGGGTCGGTCTGCTGCAGGATACCGGTATCATCAATAATCTGTTGGAAGCCATTGGTATTGGCAGACTTCGTTTGATCCGCACCCCGGCTGCAGTGATCCTGGGCATGGTGTATAACTACCTGCCCTATATGATCCTGCCGCTGTATGCCATCATCGTCAAGATCGATAACCGGCTCATTGAGGCGGCGGAGGATCTGGGCTGCACCCCGGTGCAGACCTTCATCCGGGTCGTGCTGCCCCTTTCCATGCCCGGAATTTTGTCCGGCATCACCATGGTCTTTGTGCCTGCGGTTTCCACCTTCTATATTTCCCAGAAGCTGGGCGGCACGGACACGGTGCTCATCGGCGACCTGATCGAGCGCCTCTTTAAGCAGGCGGATAATCCCAATCTGGGCGCGGCGCTGAGCCTGGTGCTGATGGCACTGGTGCTGGTGTGTACCGGCATCATGAACCGCTTCGGCGGCGATGAGGAAGGCGGTGTTGTGGTATGAAAAAAGCAAACCGCGTTCTTACCGTGTTGATATTCATTTTCCTGTATATCCCCATGGCGGTGCTGGTGGTAGCATCCTTCAATACGGGCAAGGATATCACCCAGTTTGAGGGCTTCACCCTGAAGCAGTACGCGGAATTGTTCCGGGACGGGGATCTGCTGGGATTGCTGGGCAACTCCATTCTGATCGCGTTGCTTTCCACCGCTGTTTCCGTGGCTTTCGGTACCGTGGCGGCGCTGGGCATCCACAGCTTGAAACCCAGAATGCGCAAGGTGGTCATGAGCCTGACCAATATCCCCATGACGAACCCCGATATCGTTACCGGTGTCAGCCTTTCGCTGCTGTTTGTCTTTGTGGGAACCGGCATGCTTGGGCAGCGGGAATCCTTGAATTTCTGGACGCTGCTGCTGGCCCATGTGACCTTCGGCCTCCCTTATGTCATTTTGAATGTCATGCCCAAGCTGCAGCAGATGAACCCCGCGCTGACGGATGCGGCCATGGACTTGGGCTGCACCCCCGTGCAGGCGTGTTTCAAGGTGGTCATCCATGAGATCATGCCCGGCATCGTCGCCGGCGGTATCATGGCCTTCACCATGAGCCTGGATGATTTTGTCATCAGCTATTTTGTCACCGGCCCGGACTTTGTGACCTTGCCGGTAGAGATCTACACCTATACAAAAAAGCCCATCCATCCCAAGGTCTATGCCATGTTTACCCTGCTGTTTGGCCTGATCTTCGTGCTGATGCTAACCATGAATCTGCTTCAGCTCCGGGCAGACAAGAAAAAGCAGGATAAGCGGCCGATTTCCCGGGGTTGGATCATTGCCCGCCGGTGGATCGCCGGAGCGGTAGCTGCGTGCCTGATTATTGGATGCGGATTCCTGTTCTTCGGAAGCCGGCAGGAGAAGATCACGCTGAATGTCTACAACTGGGGCATGAATATGGCCGACGGCACCGACGGCACCATGGATCTGGTGGCGGAATTCGAAAAGCGGTATCCCCATATCGATGTGAATATGACGGAATACGATTCCAACGAAACGCTGTATACGAAGCTTTCTAGCGGCGGCATTACCGTGGATGTGATCATCCCGTCTGACTATATGATCGGCCGTATGATCGCGGAGGATATGCTGCTGGAGCTGGATTTCAGCAATATTCCCAACTTCGCCTATGTGGATGAGGAATTCCGGAATCCCGATTACGATCCCCAGAATCAGTATTCCGTGCCCTATACCTGGGGCACTGTGGGCATCCTCTATAACACCAAGTATGTGGATGAAGCGGATGTCACCGGCTGGGAGCTGCTGTGGAATGAAAAGTATGCCGGAAAGATTCTGATGATCGACAATTCCCGGGATGCTTTCGGCATCGCCCAGTATTTGCTTGGCTATGATGTGAATACCAAGGACAAGGCGGAGCTGCAGGCTTGTGCCGATAAGCTGGCCGAGCAGCGGCCGCTGGTGCAGCAGTATGTGATGGATCAGATCTACTCCACCATGGAAAATGAGGAAGCGTATATCGCGACTTATTATGCCGGCGACTGTATGCTGATGATGGAAGAAAATCCGGATCTTGCCTTCTATCTGCCGGAAAATCAGGGCTTCAACCTGTTCACTGATGCTATGTGCATCCCCAAGTGCTGCAAGGAAAAGGAAGCGGCAGAGCTGTTCATCAACTTCCTGTGCGATCCGGAAATTTCCGGCGCCAATATGGACTATATCTGCTACGCATCCCCCATTTCCGCTGCCAAGGAGCATATGGAGGACTACCTGAAAGAAAGCGAAGTCGTCTATCCCAGCGCCGAGGTGCTGGAAAGGGGAACGGCGTATGCCTACCTTTCCGAGGAAATCTCCCGGTATGTGGAAAGCCTGTACCAGGCTGCGACCAAGATCAACTAAATGCAAAATACGGCGCATTTTCTGCCGCGGATTTTTGTTTACTGTTGGTTTGGCTGATTGTGGGTACGGGCGCTGGTGCGTCCCTCGGGACGGATCTCACCCACCCGGGTCAATGCCTGCTTGGTCAGCGTGGGGCCTACCAGCTCGTAGATGAGCACGGCAAACAGGACTACATTCCGGGTCAGTTCGCCGCCGGGAAGGGCGGCAGCAGTCAGAGCCATGCCCAGCGCAACGCCGGCCTGGGGCAGCAGCGTGATACCCAGATTGTCGGTGATGGGTTTGGACTGCCGGGTCAGCCGGCAGCTGAGGTTGGAGCCGAAATACTTGCCGGCGGACCGGGCGATGATGTAGATCACGCCGATCAGCAGGGTAATGGGCTGGATCAGCACCTGCAGATCCAGTTCCGCGCCGGAGATCACAAAGAACAGCACATTCAGCGGCATGGTCCAGCCGTCCACACGGTCCATCAGCTCTTCCGAGGTGGAGCAGATGTTGCAGAAGATGGTGCCGGTCATCATGCATACCAGCAGGAGAGAGAAACCGCAGTGGACAGGACCGATCTGGAATTTCAGCATGGAAAGTCCCACGGTCAGCAAAACGCAGGCGATGGAGATGGTCATACGCTTACTGCGGGAGTGGAAGAACTGCTCTACCCAGTTGAGCAGGAAGCCCATCAGACTGCCCAAGCCCAGAGAAAGAATGATCTCCACAATGGGCTCTACTACCACGGCAAGAATACTGACCTGCCCATGGGACAGAGCGGTGGCGACACCATAAGAAACGGAGAACAGCAGCAGACCCACCGCGTCATCGATGGCCACCACCAGCATCAGCAGCCGGGTCAGCGGGCCGTCTGCCTTGTACTGGCGGACGACCATTAGCGTAGCTGCGGGAGCAGTGGCGGAAGCGATAGCGCCCAGAACGATGGCACAAGGCAGGGTGATGACATTCGGGAAGCACAGGTGCAGCGCGACCAGTACGATGTCCACCAGAACGGTAGTGATCACGGCCTGTAGAATGCCAATGGTGATGGCCTTTGCGCCGGTAGCCTTCAGCTGGGACAGGCGGAACTCATTACCGATGGTGAACGCAATGAAGCCCAATGCCACCTGCGTGATAATATTGAGTGCTTCTACCTGCTCCATGGAATTGAAGCCGAAGCCCGGGAGCTTCAGCGCGCCCAGACAGAAGGGACCCAAAAGCAGACCTGCCAGAAGATAAGCGGTAACGGCAGGCAGGTTCAGCAGCTTTGTCAGCCGCGAAAGCATCAGACCGCCCACCAGAGCGGCAGCCAGACAGATAAGATAGATTTCCATAAAATGCCTTCTTTACACAATTTTCCGTGCCGTATCATACCACTATTGGAGAACTACTTCAAGAGCAATAACTGCCAAAGTTATACAATTTTTAGAGAAATGTTTGTGCAACTTTAAAAAGGCAATAAAAAACGCCCTTTCGGGCGGAGAAAAGTATAAAAAAGAAATAGCCCTTGACAAATCGCCTGACCACTGCGACCGTCAAGGGCTATTTCTCTGAACTCTTGGTATCTAACATCTGTTGGTTAACCTCTCTTTCTGCAGGATCGACTCAGGCTTTCTGACGAAATTTGTTTTTTGAATTTTAGGAGTTTGGAAAGCCTTTGTCTTGGAGATTTACCTGTACATTGGTATCACCTCTTTGTGTCTATACTATAGCACGAAAAAAAGCAAAATGCAATTTGGGATAATATATAAATTTTAAGGCGTTCATTGATGCAAAAGGGAGAAAATGCGTTTCGTGGCCAAAAGACCGTTGACTTGCCGGCAGGAATATGGTATGCTGAATATGTTGGGGCGGCTGAATAGCCGCTCCATTATTTTGGCTGTCTTTACAACTTCTGGTTGTTGAATTGGTGTAAAACAACGACTGCGCCCTTGCTTTTTTGGGGGAATGGATGTAACATATAAACAGACAGGTGATATTATTTGCCGGGAGGTGGATCTATGTTCCAGATGAAGCAATTGGCGGAGAATATCAGAAAATTCCGCAGCGCCAAGAAACTTACCCAAACAGAGCTTGCGGCGATCCTGAAAATCAGCCCCCAGTCGGTATCCAAGTGGGAGTGCGGACTGACTGCTCCGGATATTGAGAATCTTTGCATGATGGCAAGGGTGCTGGATGTGCCGGTAGACCACCTGTTGGGGACTGGCAGATTCCACGGCAAGGTCATGATCGGCATCGATGGCGGCGGCTCCAAAACGGAATTCGTCCAGTTTACCGAGGACGGTACGATTCTGGAACGGCTTACGCTGGGTGCCTGCAATCCGAATGCTGTTGGCATTGAAGAAAGCGCGGCGCTGCTGCAGCGGGGCATCAACGAGCTTCTGGAAGCGCACCGGGATGTTTGCGGCATTTATGTTGGCTCTTCGGGATTCCTGACCGGCGGCAATGGAAAAAAGGTAAAGGCCATTCTCAGCAGGGCTTATCCGCAGATCATGATCCGGTGCGAAACGGATATTATGAATGTGATCGCCGCGGGAACCGATGCGGAAAACTGCATTGCCGTTATCTGTGGCACAGGCTCTATTGTCTATGCCAAGGAAGGAGACCGGCTTACCAAGCTGACCGGCTGGGGCTATCTTCTCAGCAGCAGCGGCAGCGGCTACGATATCGGCAGAGATGCCCTGCGGGCGGCTCTGGGAGACACGGAAGGACTCAGTGAAAAAACGCTGATCACCGGGCTCGTGGAAACGAAACTGGGCGCACCGGTATCCCAGTGCGTGCAGGAAGTGTATAAGCACGACCAGTCCTATGTGGCATCCTTTACGCCGCTGGTGTTTGACGCATACCAGAAAGGGGATGCGGTTGCCCATCGAATCATAACAGAAAACGCGAAAAGCCTTGCCGGGGTGATCAACCACACGGCAAAGAACTATCAATGCGGCAAAAAAGTCGTTCTTTCCGGCGGTCTGCTGACCGGAAACGCAATTTTTGCTCAGCTGGTAAAAAGCGAACTGGAGCCGACCCTTTCGGTCACGATCCCCAGCGTGCCGCAGGTGCTGGGTGCCTGCCGCCTTTGCGCGAAAATGTGCGATGTTGACGTAAGCAAACTGGATGACAAACTGATTTCTCAATACAAGGAAAGAGGGTAATACTATGCTCAGAACAGAAATGCGCAATCCCAAAACCACTCACATCGATAAAATGTCCACCATGGAAATGCTGCAGGTGATTCAGGAAGAGAACATCAATGCCGTCAATGCGGTAGGCGCGCAATTGGAAAACATCGGCAAAGCGGTGGATGCCATCACAGAAGCATTCAATGCCGGCGGACGGCTGATCTATATGGGCGCCGGCACCTCCGGCAGAACCGGCGTGATCGATGCCACGGAGTGTCCGCCTACCTTCGGTGTAGCGCCCGGACAGGTGGTGGGTATCATCGCCGGCGGCAATGATACCATGTTCCGGGCATCGGAAAATCAGGAGGACAACGCCGAAGCCGGCGTAAGGGATCTGAAGGAAAAGGATTTGACCGGCAAGGATGTTGTGGTGGGTGTCAGTGCCGCAGGCGGCGCGGCCTATGTTATCGGCGCACTGGAATATGCCAAATCCCTGGGCTGCGTGACGGTAGGTCTGACCTCCAATGCAGGCACTCTGCTGGATAAGACTGCGGATATTTCCATCGTCTGCGATACCGGCCCGGAGGTCATTACCGGCTCTACCCGCATGAAGGCAGGTACTTCCCAGAAGCTGGTGCTGAATATGCTCTCCACCTGCCCCATGATCAAGACCGGTAAGGTTTACGAGAATTTGATGATCAACCTCAGCGCCACCAATGAAAAGCTTGTCCAGCGCATGAAGCGGATCGTATCTGAGGTCACGGGCATCACTACGGATGAAGCGGAGCAGTATCTGCAGCAGTCGGACTGGAATATCCGCAAGGCCATCGCCCTCTACGAAGCGCAGAAGTAAAAAAAGATGCTCCCGAAGTCTTACAGCTTCGGGAGCTTTGCGTTATTCGGTTTCAGTGTCGAAGATGCTGATAATTTCTGCATTTGCTGGTATATATGCGCATTTTGAACATATGTACGTTCCGGTGTTCATCAATACCCAAGTATGTGACTCTAGCACGGTATTTCCGCAGGCACAGATAGCGGCGTGGGATACCGAAGTCCTTTTTGTGAAGGAATCATAATAGTGTGTATTTAGCACAGCTTTATATGCGTTTAATCTGCCACCACTTACACATTTTTCACTAAGCTGGTTAACCAAGTCGCAGTTATTCATAATTCCTGATTTAATGTGAAAAATGGATATATTTGGGTGCTTTGAAAGGATCAATGCGGCGATGCCGGCAACATAGGGAGCAGCCATGGAAGTTCCGGAAAGGCTACGATATCCGTTTGTATAGTGAACATCATTACACTGGTCATCAGTACAGTAGTAACTTGTTGGGAAACAACTTAGTATAGATGTTCCGGGGGCAAAGAGATCAACAGATGTCTGCCCGTAATTTGAATGTGCAGCACAAGCATCTGTATCAGTGCTGCTTCCTACGGCTATCACATTCGGCAAATCAAAATTGGAAGGATAATGTGGTGTTATATCGTTGTTGGTGCTTTCGTTTCCAGCTGCACATACAAATAATCCAGAATAATTACTGATTGCAACCCTAAAGGATGTATTTAACTCGAGAACACTAGATGATCCACTAGAATAATTCAAAATCGGAATTCCTATTTCTTCGGCATAATCAATAGCTTGAATAGCAGAACTAACATAAAAACTACCATCGGGTGTTGCGACCCGAAGTGAGATTAATTCAACATTCCAACATGTACCAACAACTCCAATCGAATTGTTCCCTTGTGCTGCTATTATACCCGCAACATGAGTTCCATGACCATGAATATCATTTGTTCCAAGCACAAAGTCGCGGGAAAAGCTACGGCTTAGGTTAGCATTTACCCTATTGACAAGATCAGGATGAGAATTATCAATTCCGGTATCAATAACACCCACGCGAACAGCGGCTGAACCTGTCGTTATATTCCATGCTGAAGGCAAAGATATTTTGTTGATAGCCCATTGGTTTCCGTCAGTATATCCAGGATCGTTGGGGGCTAGACTGACAGATTCGATATAATTAGGCTCTGCGCTGTATATATCACTTCTTTGTTCTAGCTGTTCAATTGCAGCAAGAACACTTTCCTTAGAGTTGCTTTGTATAGTTAACTTAATAATTCTGCAAAGCGAGTTGCTAGTAATATTGTTAGTAAGCGCTTCTATTGATGTGCAACCGATAGATGCAAAATCATTTATTGTATATTCTGTAAAATTATAAGAAGGATCGATAACAATAATGATTTCGCTGTCATCAAATTCATCATCAATCGTTGCAGTACAATGCGCTTTCATATTCGTATCAGATTCTACTGCATTTACAACAGAATTGCCTTGTAGGATAAAAGGCAACAGCAAAGCTAAAGCTAAAACAAACGCTAATTTGCGATGGACACTTTTATTCATTAAGCAACGTCCTTTCTAATCATTGGTTTTGCACTTAAGGCAAATGCTAGTCCGTTTCGTATAAATACGGGTACAATTTTTTGTAGGCTTGGTGGAATTCTGTTAGTTCATTCTCTGTAAAGATTCCTTCGGTAAAAGCTTCTGTTATACGATATAGTTGCTTGTTGCAGTAGATATACAGTTTCTGACTGTTAGAAAATTCAAAGTTCAATCCGTTAACTGTTTCTGTCCGAAGGGCCTGCGAATAGCCAAACCCACCATCTATAAACACTGCTGAGGCATCCTGGAAATCGTATACATATCGCACCGAAAAAGAATCAGCTGTTAAGCCTTCTGCTTCACTACCCAAAAGATCAAAATACAAGGCACAGATTTCCTCTTCTTTACTGGAATATGTTGGCTGCTGCTTGCAGGCTGCAAGCAGAGTTCCTGTTAAGAGAAAGATCATCAGTAAAGATAGCCATTTTTTCACAATACTTCTCCCCTCTATAATAAAAAAGCGCACAAGCTGACCAACATCCTTGGTGCGGCTCATACGCGTTCAGTTGCTTGCTTTGTGTTGCACCTTCCGGTGGGAATGCCGCCACCGCGCATCGCCGCTATGGTAAAACCCGAATTACCATGACGCATCCTTCCTTAAAACCAGCTTAGATATATTATAACGCATGCCCGTTGACATTTCAATTGCTTGAATGACAAAAAATATCACCGTTGTTTTGTAACATATGAACAAACAGAACACGCCTGCCGGAAGCCGGCAGGCGTGTTTGCTGTATCAAGAAAGCCTTTCGGGAGCTTTACTTTGTTTGTTAGACCTGCATTTCCACACCGCCCTGCGGACGGATGGAAAGCACATGGCAGGCACCGTCGCCCAGAACTGCGTCGATGCCGGCACGGAAGGATTCCAGCAGATCAAAGGGAACAAAGGCCTGCACGGTGCCGGCAAAACCGCCGCCGTGGACGCGGTAAGCGCCCTTGCCGCGTAAGTACTTTTCACACAGAGCCAGAGCAACTGCCATATCCTGGTGCGCTTTATAGCCTGCGGGGACCACATTCTGCAGGTACATCCAGGATGAGAAGCCGCTTTCCTTGATCAGTCTCAAGAAAGTGTCGAAGTCTCCGCTTTCCAGCGCGGCAACCTGAGCACTTACCCGTTTGTTCTCCTGATATTCATGAACACCCCGCAGCACTGCCCGGTCTCCGCATTTTTCCCGCAGGGCAGGGAGCGCTGCGTAGAATTCTTCTTCGGGGATCTGGGTAAGGACTTCCTTGCCGAAGTGGTCGCAGACGGTTTTCAATTCCTGAGGGATGGCGGCGTATTCATCCGTCAGATCCGCATGGCTGGCCCGGCTGTCGATGATACACAGCGCGTGACCGCAAGTGGAAAAGTCAAAGCTGACGGAGCGGATATCCGGATGCTCCTTGTCCGCAAAATCAATGGTCACCAAGCCGCCTACGGCAGAAGCAGTCTGATCCATCAATCCGCAGGGCTTGCCGAAGAATACATTTTCCGCATACTGACCGATCATGGCGATCTCGGGCTGGCTGACCTTGCCCGCAAAGAACAGGCTGTTGATGATGGTGCCGATCAGCACCTCGTAAGCGGCGGAGGAGCTCAGGCCGGAGCCCGGCAGCACGGTGGATTCGCAGTAGGCATCAAAACCCTTCACCTCGCAGCCCAGTTGGACAAAGCGGGCGGCAACGCCACGGATTAGAGCGGCGGTGGTGTTGATCTCCTCTGCCACGGGTTTCAGTTCGTTTACGCAGATCTCGCACAGGGAATATCCCTGAGATTGGATGCGGATCTTATTTGTTCCGTTGACGCGAACGGCGGCCACGGTATCCAGATCGACGGCGGCGGCTAAAACTCTGCCGCGCTGATGGTCGGTGTGGTTTCCGCCAATCTCCGTACGGCCCGGGGCAGAAAAGTAGCGTTCCGGTTTACTGCCAAATGCAGCGGCAAATCCGGAATCCAGAGCAGCTTTCTTTTGAGAATCCAGAATGAGAGCAGGCATGATCTTCCTCCAAAATCGTAATGTATGGTTTCATTATATATCATGTTATTTCAAAATGGAATCTTTTTTTCGGCAGAAAAACACCACCCGATCCGGGTGGTGTTTTGCGTATAAAATTAAGCTGCTGCAGCTATCTTTAAATGGGCCATCAATTTGCGTATGCCCCTGTAAACCCAGTAGAATCCGAGAACAAAACCGTAATGCACCAGCGTGAGTCCTACAACATAGAGCAGCTGTGTGGGCGCATAGCCAAGGACGGGCTGCAAGGACAGACGGAGCTGCTCTATGACCGGAACATTGCAGCTGTAAAAACCAGCGTAATTGGTCTGCAGCAGCTGGGATGCGATGGCAGCGACGGCACAGAAGACTGTCAAAAACAGAACAATGGTTTTGGGTTCCCCTATTTTGGAAGGGGAGTGAAGCTCCAGAAATACGATCAGCAGAAACGCCAGCATCACCAGATTGTGAAACGCGACTGTGTGGAAATCCAGATAATCCTTGAAGAAATTCTCAATATTCCCACTGCTGTATATCAAACTGGGGTAAATTATGATCAGCCAGAAGGTAGCGCCGCACAGGGCCGCACCTATGGCACCGACTCGGTTGGCGTATTTACCTCTGTAAAAAGCCATGGCAGGCGTAACGAACAGAAACAGGGAACAGAAATGCAGGGGGATATGATAAAGATCATACCCTCGGCAAAAAGAAACGGCCTGCTTGCCTACTTCCATGATCAGCAGAAGCACAGCAATGACCTGCAAGGGGATCATACGAATCTTTAAATCCCGTCTGATCAACATCTTGCGCAGAAGAATGCACAGTATGATCATAACTGCCAGAGCAGGAGGGAGAGTCTTTGCGTGTGCGGGTGTCCATAGTTCCATATTGGCGACACTTCTTTTCGTCTTGAGATGAAATTACTTTTGTATCATTATAGCATGCCTGTAGGGAAAGGCAAATTAAGAATTCATTAAGGGAAGGTGCACCAAAGCGGAACGGCTGTGGATCTGTTTTGGTGAGGTTGAGCGTGAATGCAATTGTAAGCGATTCAGAATTCCAAAGGATTCGGCAAATCCACAAATCCACCAAAAGATAAGGATTAAAGAACATGATATCTTCTAGTCTCAAACTCTGACGGAGATAAGCGCACCCAAACCGCTGACCTCTTGAATGCCATACAAAAGAGGTTATACATTTATCCGCCAAAACATACAAATACAGCGAAAATATGCACAAATTAGCGAATAAATATTAAAAATACTGTATAGTGAGCCCATTGTGTTTTTTGTGATTCTGGTATAATTCTGGTACGCTCATTTCCGCAAAATTTCCATTTCCGCAAATGGTGTATTGTGGAGTGAGTGAAGCCGCAATAGGAAAGGACATAAATAATGGAGTATTTCACTGTACAGCAGACGGCAATCAAGTGGGGTGTCTCTGATCGGATGGTGCGGTATTATTGCACTAGCGGGCTTGTTCCCGGGGCTCGTCAAGAGGGAAAGTCTTGGATGGTTCCGGCATCCGCAACGAAACCAAATTTGAATGCCTCAACGAAGGAGAAAGTAGAGCTCCCACCTTTGGCAAGGAAACTGAAAAATCAGCAGAAAAAAAGGAATTACCATGGCCTCTATGATTACACGGTTTTAAATCTGACATATTCGTCATGTCGCATGGCAAGCTCTCGGTTAACTCGTACGCAGGTTGAAAACATCATAAAAAAGGGTAAGGCACAGGCGACCTTCGAACCAATAAAAATCTCTGATTTGATTGAGACGAGAAACCACGTTGAGTGCGTTAACTTAATCCTAATAGCACCTATGGAGCCGCTGACGACAAAGTATATCAAAGATCTTCATAGAAAGCTTTGTGCTGGCACGGTAGATGAGCAACGCGATTTGGTTGTAGCAGGCACATTCCGAAGACCTAAGGCAAAGATCAAGGGAAGATCAATACCACCGGCAAAAGATATTTCTGTTAAACTGGAGGGCCTGATCAGGGGATATGAGGAAAAGGAAAAGATTGATCTCCAGGATATCCTCGATTTTCATGTTCAATTTGAAAGGATAGTTCCGTTCGATGATGGTAACGGTCGCGTTGGCCGACTGATCCTGTTTAAAGAGTGCCTGCGGCATGATGTGATGCCCTTTATCATCGACGACAAGCGCCGTGGCCGCTATCTGGAGGGGATTCGTGAATGGGACGAGTCCAGGGATACGTTTCTGGAAGTCGTCCTAGAGGCTCAGCAACGCTATGCTGCGCAAATAGAGTTGCAGAAACTGATGGCGGCGAATAGAGAGTTTTTACCGGGCAATCATATAGATGATGGAGGATACTAGATGAGCGAAATTATGGATCAGTTAATAGAGGATTCCGAGATCGAATCCCTTGCGCTAATGTTGCAGGATGGAATTTCGGAGGAAAAGGCTTGTGAGTACCTTCAGATTCCCCTTCAAAGACGTGAAGAGATGTTACGAAATGCTACAACAATTAACCCGTCAAATAATGACTTGCAAATGCGGGCAGGTTTGATGACCCATATCAGACCATAACTGGCAAAAACCTCAAAGAAAAGACCAGATCATCTATGCTATCTGCTGCCTCTGTAGACTGCACCAACAAACCTGCTTCATCGACGGTATCCGCCTCGGCATTAAACTCATTCAAGAACATAATACCTAACCACCCAACGCAACTGGGCAGCCCTTAACGGGCTGCCCAGTTGCGTTATCACGTTATGGATCTCGATCGGAAGCAATTGCCCTAAATATTATACGGAATGATTGCTAGACTGATTTTAAAATCAGCTGATGACGAGAAAGGTCGAAATAAATCGAAAAAATTGTCCCAAAGTAATTGACATTTGTCCCACCATAAGTATAATAATAAATGAGGACTAATAGGAAGGTGGTAATATGAAAAAACAAAGCATAATTAATCTTGTGAAATACTATGTAGAAAAAAATGATGAAGCCTTTCGCACAGAAGTAGTCGATATTGCCCGTGACTTTGAAAAAAATGGAGATCTTTCAATATCCGAATACTTAATGGATTTAATCTCAACAACCAATTACTATGTCCCGCAGGCCAATTATAAAAACTATCAATACTTGAGAAAACTTGCGTTTCAAAACAAACCACTTCTTCTGCCAGAACTGATCAAAAATGATGTTTTGGGATTAGTTCGGGCAATTGATAAGAAAATGGGAATCAATAAGATCCTATTCCATGGCAAACCAGGAAGCGGTAAAACAGAATCTGCATACCAAGTTGCAAGGCTGTTGGGCCGTGACCTTTTGACTGTGGATTTTGAACAACTCATTGATAGCAGACTGGGTCAAACGGCAAAGAATATCTCTGCTTTGTTTGATGAAATAAGCCGTGTTCAGCCAATGAATGTTGTTATTCTGTTCGATGAGATTGATGCAATCGTTCTCGATCGAGTCAACAGCAACGATTTGCGAGAAATGGGTCGGGTAACATCTACATTTTTAAGAGAGTTAGATGCCCTTAGTGATGATGTGGTAATTATTGCTACAACAAACCTAATGAAATCTTTTGACAAAGCATTGGTTCGTAGGTTTGATTCAATGATCTCATTTGATCGTTATTCAAGACAGGATCTCATTGAGATTGCTGATGCAATTTTGCTCGGATTCTTAAAGAAAGCAGAGAATAGCAGACAAGATACTAGGTTGTTCCATAAGATCCTTAATAATGCAGCCGAAATACCTTATCCAGGTGATCTTGTCCAGTTAATAAAGACCTCTGTGGCATTTGCCGATATTGAAAATGAGTTCGATTATTTGAGAAAGTTTTATCTAGCATTAAACAATCCTACAAATGTTGATATTCAAGATTTGCAGGAAAAGGGTTATACAACAAGAGAAATCGAAATTCTTACAGGGATACCTAGGAGTAGTGTTTCGAGAAAACTAAAGGGGTGATTAGATGAATAACCTGTTAAGAGTTAAGTTGAAGTTTACGCCAGAGAAGCGAGCAAATGGATTTTCTGACCGGAACTTTACATCGGATAGATATACGGATATCGAAAAAATCGATGAATTAATTGATAGTCTTAACAGTGTAAAGGCCTACTACAAGACACAAACCCCATTGTTAAAGCATGCGCTGATCGATATTCGTTACAATGACATTATTGCCAAAAGTAACAGAGTGCGAGAACTGCTGAAAGGCAAGAAGGCTCCGGACAATACAATCGTAGGTGCGCGGTTTTCTGATGCAGAACCCGGCCTTGAAAATCACATCATTACGCATTATGTTGAATTCTCGGCAATTGATTCTACGATACAGAAGTTGAATTTCGCTAAGCGATTCCTTGCGGAGAGATTGGAAGGCAGAGCGGATAAGAAGAATTTTAATAAACCTAAAGCAGTTGTTTCCTATGACGGATATGAGTACAAGGAGACGAAGATCCGAGATATCATCATTGATTGTTCTGTGATTGAACGTTTCGATGTTCCCGGAGTTTCCGAAGTAGAAGTTAAGGAAAGTATGCTGGTCACATTTTACCAGACTGAGCTAAGAATCAGTGAGGTTTTGGAAAAGATTGGATTGAATGAGCCCCGCTATAGATATTCCTTGTATGGGGATTCATCTATTACTGTCGATGCAGCAACGTTCAACAAATTAAGAGAGACTGTCCCTTACCTTATTTCTATGGTTGCAACGGATATTTCCACGCTACAACTACTGGAAAAGCAGGAGAAAAGGAGCAGAGATTCCAGAAGTATTCCGAAGCCTACAACCGAGCCGACAATAGGCGTAATCGACACATTGTTTGACGAGTCTGTGTATTTTTCGGAGTGGGTGGAATATGAAGAGGTGCTTGAGTTCTTTGAGCAAACACAAAAGAAGCCCTCTGACTATGAACACGGGACGGAAGTGACGTCGCTGATCGTTGATGGTCCAGCGTTAAACCCTACTCTGGATGATGGATGCGGTCGGTTTAAAGTAAAACACTTCGCAGTTTGCTGCGACCGCATTTCACCATCTCGCCTAATGCGCAAGATTATCAAAATCGTGGACGATAACCCTCAAATTCATGTGTGGAACCTTTCGCTAGGAACAGAAGAAGAGGTATCCAAAAATTTCGTTTCATTTGATGCAGCAATCTTAGACGAGATACAAGCAACGAAAAATGTGATTTTTGTGATTGCAGGAACGAATGATAATACTCCGCAAGCTGGTATAAGAAAACGAATAGGATCCCCTGCAGATTCATTGAATTCGGTTGTTGTGAACTCTGTTAGGCGTGATAATAAGCCGTGTTCGTATTCGCGTCGAGGTCAGGTTCTGTCATTCTTCAATAAGCCAGACGTTTCATATTATGGCGGTGATGTTGGAGAGAGAATTTCAGTATATTCTCCTAAGGGTACCTTGCAGGAAAAAGGAACTTCCTTTGCTGCACCATGGATCAGCAGAAAACTCTGCTATTTGATCGACGTGATGGGGTTGCCGAGGGAGGTTGCCAAGGCTCTGATCATCGATGCGGCCGCTGGTTGGGAATACAAGCAAGGTGCATATAAAAACAAGAACTTGATTGGTTATGGAGTTGTGCCCATAAAGATCAATGATGTTCTCTCTTGCGACAATTCGGAAATTAGATTTGTCATATATGAGACATCGAAAGCGTATAAAACAGCTAACTATGCTATTCCTGTTCCTAAGGATAAGGAGAATAAATATCCGTACATTGCACGTGCGACACTCTGCTATTTTCCTAAGTGTCGGCGAGAACAAGGTGTTGACTATACAGACCGTGAGTTAAGCCTGAAATTTGGCAAAGTTGGCTCAGATGGTAGCATTGAGGACATTAACAAAAATGTCCAAGATGATAACGATGGGCATGCCACTGAAAGAAAGTCTCGTCAAGAGTTTAGAAAGTGGGAGAATACAAAATTCGTATCGAGCCTTTTCCGTAATAATAGGGCACTGAAATCTTTTGAGGATAAGTTTTGGGGATTTTGTGTAACTTCAAAAGAACGTAGATCTCAACCGTTGAAGGAAGAACTGAACTTTGGCGCGGTTGTTACTCTGAGAGAGATTAAGGGTATTAATAGAATTGAAGAATTCAAACATGCCTGCTTGCTGAGAGGCTACATTGTAACTGAACTCGAAGCGCACAACCAGATTGAAATCTACGAAACCAGCCAAGAGGAAGTTGTCTTCCAATAAGCTCTTGATGATAAACTAGAGACAGAGGCAGATTATGTTGCACAGAACATACTTGTTCCGGCTAAGGAATACCGCCAATTTGCTCCCTCAAAGTATACGTCCGATGCGGAATCATTGCCTTTGTCAAAAGAATCGGCATACATCCTGGTGTTGTCGCCGGTCGTCTGTAGCATGATGGAATCATAGCGCCGAACCGTTGCTCCACGCTTAAACAACAGTACAAAAGTGTAATATATGAATGAGGCAAGCGGTTCCTGACATCTACGGGATCCGCTTGCTTTGCATTAGAAAAATAAGATTCAAACGAAAAGTCAAATGGAGGATTTATGGTGCATACAGAGACAAAAACGAAGTTAAGGAATCCTTCGCAAGAAGAAATTGAAGTATACAATGCAATAAGCGGCGCAAGAGATAAGAGTGGTGTCTATCACAAAACATGCTTTCATTTACACACACCGGCTTCTTTTGATTATAGATTGAAGCAGGAGTGGACTCCGGAGCAGTATCTTGAAATTCAAGATGCAGAGCTTTTAAAACTATGCCAAGAAGAAAGAATTATCTTACCGCAGATATCAATTGATGATATATCTGAAGATGACATTCGTGATTACTCTAACAAAAAAGAGTTTTTATCTTATCTTCTGTTAGCTGAACGCCTGATTATCAATAATATTGAAGTCGTTTTAGTCGCGGATCATAATACAATTGATGGTGTTACGAAGTTAAGGTACGCGGTTGATTGGATATCTGCCACTAAAATAGGAAGATGCAAGCCAATTGTTCTATTGGGCATAGAGATTTCGTGCGCCGATAAGAACCATGTTGTTGGTTTTTTTGAGGATACTGATCACAACCGTAATAAAATTAGAGGAATGCTGGAGCAAAATAGCATTTCTCTTGAGGATGGTGTATATATAACGAGTTTTGACGTCCTCAGCTTTATAAAGAGTTGTGGGGCGATAGGATATATTGCACATATTAATAGTTCGGACATCCTTACGAAAGGAATATTTAGTGCTGGATATAAGAAAAAGCTGTTTGATGTCGATACTGTTAATTACATTGGTCTTTCAAGTTTGGATGTGATGGAACGTGTAACCAATCAGCTTAAATCACATAGAAAGGCACCCGTTAAATTTGTTGTTGATAATGATGCGCACGATATTGATAGTGTGGGGACAAATTGTTTTTGGCTTAAAGGTGGTGCTTGCAGCTATGGTATGGTGCGAGAGGCGCTTAACGACTATAACATATCTGTTGAATTTGAAAAACCTCAGAGTGAGAAGCAACACATAACAGGTCTATTAGCAAAAAATAATGGCTTGGGTTTCCTAAAAGGTAAAACCGGAAATCATTTATGTATCCATTTCTCCGATGCGTTAAATTGTCTGATAGGCGGACGAGGCACAGGAAAAAGCAGTGTATTAGAATTACTAGAATACAGCTTAAGTCAATATTGCCGAAACGAGAGTGCTTTAGAAAATATTTGTAAATACTCCAGTCTATGGATACTCTATTTCTATGAGGAACATGAATATCTAATTAGGATAGACATCCCTTCAAAAGAATATCCTGATGACCACATTATGTCATGCTTTGGTCAATGTCATGATAAAAAATTAGCATACAAGTATTCTTTTGATGCAAAACAAGTACAGCGGTATGCTACTGAAAAGTTTTTGCATATTGTAAGGATTATACCCACTGACGATTTGTGGGTTGTTGAAAATGTTGCTAATAAACAAGAATTTCTGTCTCATCTCTTTGATACGAAATACTCCATCAATGAGCTAGTTAATACAGCGAGCAGCTTAGAGATGCACTTCTTTATTCTCGACACACTGCTGAAGAATCACAGGTTATCGTCTTTTGGCGACATGTCTTCCTTTAGAAGGAAGACAGGATTATCAAAAATGCTCGATCGTGCTCAAGAAATACTAGAATTAAGGAAAAATGAGGTAGAAAGTGTCATAACTCCCTTTAATGAACAATGCGATGGGACACTTAGAATAATATATAAACAGAAATCGTATGGAACAGTGTTGGATTTTTGGGGAATCCTTTTTAGCAATAGATATAATGAGCGTGCATGGTATAAGATGAGAAATGTTACATATGAGGATATCTGTGATTATCTAACTGAGTTGTTTGTCAGACTAGGGCCAATAGAGTTCTTTAAGGTTGCTTTGCAAAAAGATGTAGCAGCAGCTGAAACTACTGTTCAAATAAAGAAATACTGTACACCAATGAGCAAAGCCTTGCTGGAAAGAGGTATATCAGAGTTGAATTTCACGGATTGGGACGAAATTCTGAAAGACCTTTTCAATCGACTTGTGGGCGAAAGAAACATTGTTTATATAAAGGACTATTTTAAACGGTATATTACAGAAATTGAGTCGTTTGAACTTGAGTTTAATATAAACAACCGAGAAGGTGGCGCACAACAGGAGATATATAAACGAATACAAGAATTATCATTAGGCCAAAAGGTTGTAGCAATGCTTTCGTTTATTTTGGCTTATAGCGACTATTCTCAAGATTATCGACCTTTGATTATAGATCAGCCGGAAGATAATCTGGATAACCAGTACATATACAAAAACTTAGTTAATCAGCTACGACAGATTAAGAAAAAACGCCAGGTGATCATTGCAACGCACAATGCAACGATAGTCACAAACGCAAAGGCAGATTTGGTCTGTGTGATGGAATCAGATAACATACATGGCTGGGTTGAGACGTCAGGATATCCTAGCGATACAAAGATTAAAAAGAAGATACTTAATCATTTGGAGGGAGGCAAGGATTCATTTTTGCATAAGATGCAGATATATAAAAATATTTTAGAGTAAGCAAAATGGCCAGCATAGTAACGATTATCTATGCAACAGGAACACTTGACTCTTAGATTACATTATAGTGCAATAGGGCATGTTGTTATGTTGCAATATTTCAAAATAAGCGTACGAACCCTTGTGACACAAAAACGTGTGCGATTTCAGTTTGTCATTAGGGTATACCCCAATGATACTGGAAACAGCAGATATATACTGCGCCATGTCCTAACAATACCAAGACATTGAAAGAGATAATTTCGCATGCTATAATAAGAAAAAATACGTGGAGGTAGTTCCCATGAGCAAAAAACTGGTTGCCTATTTTTCTGCCAGCGGTGTAACAGCAAAGGTAGCACAGATGCTGGCCGATGCGGTTGGCGCGGATATCCACGAAATCCGGCCGAAGATCCCCTACACCAAAGCAGATCTGAACTGGATGGATAAGAAGTCCCGCAGTTCTATTGAAATGAACAACAAGACGATCCGTCCTGAGATTGCTGAGAGCAACATCCGGATTGACGGCTATGATGTTGTCTTCCTGGGCTTTCCGATTTGGTGGTATGTGGCTCCCACAATTATCAACACCTTCCTGGAAAGTGCGGATTTCTCCGGCAAGAAGATCATTCTGTTCGCTACCTCCGGTGGCAGTAAGTTTGGAAAGACTGTTGAAGAGCTCAGGGTGAGTGTATCTGCAGAGACCCAGATGATCGAAGGAAAGCTGCTCAATGGAAGACAGTCCGTTGAGTCCATCAAAGCGTGGACGGATACATTGGATCTTTCATGAAAGGGAGTGGAGCCCTATGACCAGACCGGAATTGGTTGCCTATCTGACCGATACTTATAGCACCACCGGCGAAAATCTTTTTGCCAAGCATCCCAGCTTTCTGGTGTTCCGGCACAGTGGGAACAGAAAGTGGTTTGCCGTTATTATGGATATTCCCAGAAGGAATCTGGGCCTGCCTGGCGAGGATGAAATCAGTGTGTTGAATCTCAAGTGCGATACCAGACTGATCGGCTCTTTTCGGGAGGAGCCGGGCATCTTCCCCGGCTGGCATATGAACAAGGCCCACTGGCTGAGTGTTACACTGGATGGAACTGTGGATGACGAGAAGATCCAGTTCTTGGTGGATATGAGTTATGAATTGACAAACGGGAGAGGCTGAGCCTCTCCCTGTTTGCTTTTTGTGAATATGTCCACCGATTATGAAAACAGATAAAACAATACTCATTCCACCTGTTCTGGTGCGATCGTTCTGTCAATGCGTTGTTTTAGTTCGTCAATAGATGAAACGGGTTCGTAGTAGTGTGATTGTATTCTACTTAAGATTTGCGGGTTAAGGACCTCTGCGATTAATTGAAAATACTTTTCCTGCAAATCGTATTTTACTACTTTAACATTCTCTTCAAGTGCAAATTGTTGATTATACGCTTCGTCTACGGCATCATTGATTATATGTATTGCGGCGACAACTTCATCAGTTATTTCAGCAGGATCCTCAATTTCGTCCGCGTAGCAGATATCGTGATACTTAATTGCTACATCTAGGATATCTGAAGGTATATTACGGACTTTAGGACTGTTCATTGGGTCAACAGGATGCTTTTGCCGATATATTGCTTCAGCGCATTTACCAATACTCCCTAAGAAGTCCTCAAAACTATCAACAGTAAGCAGATGACATAAAATTCTACCATAGTTTTCTTTTTCGAATTTCTCAAAGCGGGTTGCACCCTCTAGTTTGGTAATTCTCCTGATTGCTGTTCCGGTAGTACCATCGATTCCAAAATAATTGCATGCACGCTCCATGTCAAAGTTTGTATAATCCGTTTCTCCGGTAAGGTATCCAACCGTTACACCAAAAAAGTCTGCAACTCTACGCATGGTATCATATGACGGAAGTCCTATGACCTTACCTTTTTCAGATTCATTACCTACATTTACCCAACGACTTACATCGGCTTGGTTTCCTGTTCCATATTCTTCTTTATACGCTTGCGCAAAAGCTTTTTGAGAGTTGTATCTGGTTTCGATTAACTCCAATAGTCTCTGATTCCAAATAGCTGCTACTTTATCACTAACATCATTCTTTTTCTTCCCTCTTCGATTAGTGTTCATACGAATTTCCTCCTGCATTATGCGCGATAATATATGTATATATATCGCATAAATACTATTGTTTTCCTAGAGCGTATCATATATAATAAAGTATGTCAAGAAACACATGACTACAATCCAAACATAAAGATATATGCAAGGAGGAATAGATATGAAAGAAAAGAGGACCTTGGGAGAACGCTGTACAGAAGGTTGGAATCGCCACAGAAGAAGGATCATAATTGTGGGTGGTGTAGTGGTTGCCATTGTTGGTGGACATCTTGTGGTCAAGTACTGGGATAGAATCCTGGGGTTATTTATGACGATGGCTGATGTACAGGCTATACCAGAGATAGTTGAAGTGACTGGTGACAAGGTAGATGAACCGCTACTTGAACTTATTAAAGCAACACGAGAAGTCGAAGTGAGTCCACATATTTTGAGGTTAGCTCCTGGAAAACAAGCATCCGAAGCCGCCAAAGCTTTTGCGGCAGAGTGTGGATTCGTACTTAGTGAAGGTCAGACTGCGAGACACGGCTGTGTGAGAACTATTGTCGCATAATCAAAATTAAAGACAAAAAAACGAACAAGGAGGTTTTGTAATGACTTGGGTATGTGATCACTGTTACGGTGTGATGGAGGAGACGAGAACTGGCAGAAATAGAAAAAGGATTTCTTGCCCTTTCTGCGGTACTTATTGGTATGTCGATAACCACAACGAGTATATCAACGATGGTTCTGCGTGGAGTCCTGACGACGAAGATGACGAAGATGAAGAATAAATAAAAGTTTTTAAGAGGACGCAAATCTGGAAGTTCTTGCTTCCAATCCTGTGTCCTCTTTTTGCTGTAAGAATTTCCTATTTCTTGTCTGCGCTGGACTTGCCAAAGTACATCAGTTCCCACACAGCGCTTTCCTCGGTGACGGATTCCACAATAGCGCCGTTTTCGATTCTTTCGATGGTGGCGCTGCCCTCAAAGCGCAGGTAAGAACCCTCAAATCCGATCAGCTTTGCTGCCAGTCGTACAATGCCGGGCAGTAGATCGATGAAGTTCTGCCGGGAGATATCGTTACGGCGGTCGTATGTAATGCGGTAGTGCTCTCCGGCGGGGGTTTCATATTCGTAGACCACCTTGTTATAAACGGGTTTACCGGTATGGGCATCAATGTACTCATGCTGAGGAAGGAATTCCAGGGTGTGGTTGGTATTGTCGCCCAGAATGACGCCACCCTTGGCCAGCATGAATACATCAAATTCCTTGTAGCCGTACTTCTTTTCCGCGGTGATCCAAGAGGAGATGACCTTGTAATCGCCGATCTTTGCTCGTCCCCAGTACCAGTGGTGCATCAGCTTCAGCATGGAGATGTTGCCCCAGTTGTGGTCATGGTAGCCACTGCCCTCCAGATGGAGATTACCTTCGGGATAGGTCACATCTGCGACAGCATTGCCCTCGGGCGTGGCAGGCAGCCAGTTAAAGTAATACTCCTCGTTGTCACCAAAGAGGATGGGTCCGCATTGGCTCCGCCAGGCAGGAACTGTGTTGGTTAGGCTGACAGTTGCGGACATAGTCTTTCCGCGAAACACGATGTTGTAGTGCTTCAAATCGCCGTCCATGTGGCAATCGCCGATTTTAATATCGCACTTTTCCTTGCTATAAAAACTCTCTTCAATGGTGGCATCCACCTGCTCTTCAAACTTTCTGCCGTCGGGTAGGGTCAGTTCCATTGTGGACATGGGCTTGACAGGACCGTCTACCTCAATGGGAGATTTGGAAAAGAAGAAGATGATCAGCTTGGTGCCATCGGGATAGCTGGAATCAAAATACCACCATTCGTAGGTTCCTTTGCTTCCGTCGGTACGCATACCGTCTTCCCAAATCTCCACCTTGTTGCGGGTCAGACCGAACTTATTGTAGTGAAGGTCGTCATCGGGATGAATCGCGGCTTGAATCTTTTTCATGGTAGTTCCTCCTTAGCCAAAATAGTGGCAGATCTCGGCCATCCGGTTTTCCTGCTTCACGCCGAAGGGACAACGGCTTTCACAGTGACCGCAGTGCAGGCAGGCATCCGCATTTACGGACAGTTTCGTGTAATGATTGGCGGCGATGGAATCTCCTGCCAGCGCCAGATCGTAATACTTGTTCACAAGGCCAATGTCGATGCCTGCCGGGCAGGGCTGACAGTGGTTGCAGTAGACGCAGGTGCCGGAAATGGTGTCGGCGGTGAAGGTGCCGATGACGGAGTAATCCTTTTCCGCCTCCGTGGCATCCAGAAATTTCAGTACCTGATCCAAATGCTCCATGGTCTGCACTCCCGGGACAGCCACCAGCACACCGGGGCGGTCGATGGCGTATTGCAGACACTGGCTGTGGGTCAGCGCCGTACTGAAAGGGGACTGGTCGGCCCGGAGAAGCTGACCCGCAAAGAAGGGCTTCATAACGGAGATGCCCACACCTTCCCTTGCGCACCGCTGGAACAGTTCGAACCGCTCCTTTACCGAGCCGATGCCGTACTCGTCGCCCTTTTCAAAATCGTAGGCAGGGTTGATGGAGAACATCATCATGTCGACGAGACCGGTGTCCAAAATCCGGTTGGCAACAGCGGGCGTATGGGAAGAAAAACCGATGTGTCGGACAATGCCCTGAGTCTTCAGTTCCTTTAAGTAGTCCAAAACACCGATTTCGCAGAGCTTGTCAAAGTCTTCATCCTCGTCCACGCAGTGCAGAAAACCGAAGTCCACATAGTCGGTACCCAGGGTCTCCAGTTCCCAGAGAAAGGTCGTTTTGATGGTCTCAAAATCCCGGCACCAGCCGTACTCACCATTTTCGTCGTAAACAGCGCCGAAATGCACCTGCAGGAACACTTTCTCCCGCTGACCGGCGATGGCACGGCCAAAAGGTGCGTATGTTGCGCCTGCAGTGCACATATCAAAGAAGTTGATGCCGTGATCGATGGCCTTGCGGATGATGGCCTCAATTTCATCAGCCGGGGTCTGTCCAATGCCGCCCAGGCCAAGGCCCAGAACGCTGAATTTTTCGTTCGATTTTCCGTGGGGGAGTTGTCTGTATTCCATGATGGATTCCTCCTGAAATTATGGTTCAATAGCGATCTTATCTATGGCACAGGCACCGGGCTTTGGCCAGGTGCCTGTTTTGCTGTGTGAACAAATGAATTAAGACTCCTCGACTTTCATAATTACCTTCAGCCGATGAACAAGAGCGCCGTTTTCTAACTCATCACGGTCAATAACGGCGATTCCCAACTGCGCGGCACGGTGACGGCACGCTGCGTTACACCGTTCCGTTGAGACAATAGCCGCTTTTGCACCTTTGCCCCCAAACCGATCTCGTAAGATAGCAAGTTCATTGAGTGCTTCCGTTTTAATATCACTGACCTTACAGCTGATAAATAGCGGCAGGACGCCCATGGTGGCCATTACATCGATCTCGTTGATAATACTGCCATGTCCCAGCACGTCATTCCAACGAACAACAGCACTGCTGATAATATCGTTAAAAATATTGGCATCCAGGCAGGCTTTGTAGACATAAAGCTCCAAAACACTGCCCACATCTCGCAGCCATGCTCGGGTATTTGCGTCACGGAAACGGAAGGAGACAGACTCACCGGAGATGATATTCAGATTGCGAATGAAGCCGATGCGTTCGAACGCCCGCAGTGCGTCTTCCTTTGCAGAGATCCTTCCTCCTCGCTCACCCTTAACCACATAGTTTCCTCGAATGAACATGGGAGGGACTTGACCGTATTCAGCCGGAGAAACTCTCTGCATATGTGTAATGATGTTTGTCCAATCTCGGTGATGCCGGAGAAAACAGTCAAAAAACGGATCGATATCATCTAAGTATTCCTTAAGTGTTGCGTTATCCACCCGGCCGGGGAGCAAAGTGCCACCTGCCATCAGGAAGAAGTCTTCGACGCAGTAGGAGAGATTGCACGGTATATTATCTGCAAACTCGGCACCTGAGATATTGTAGAAACGGTTCTTTCTCCGAGAGTAGGTAAAGGCAGCGACATTTGCCTGGGCGGCAAACATACCTGCAGCGAAGAGCTCGGCGTCGCTGCCACCGGTAACATCCATCGCACAATCTGGGTATTTCTCGCTGATTGCAAGAAGTTGCCGGACGATACGGTCCACTTTATACGAGCTGGTCTCCATAAAAAACAGTTCCGGTTCCCAGCCACGGTGACGGAAAAAGTCACGAATTGTGTTTTGCCGTTCTCGATTTTGTGCAACTTCGGTTGGACACAAATAGATAATTCGCCGAGGACGAAACATATCCGCAGCCAAAACGTTTTCGATAGCTCTTTCGTCGTAAAGTTCAATTAAAGTATTCATAAGGGCCTTGCCTTTCTGTGATGCGACGGAAATCGTGCAGGATGTCCTTACACGGGTTTTGATTTTTTACTGCCCTTGTTCTTTTCCAGATCTTCACGGTCAATCCATTCTTCTGTATAGCCACAACGGCAGCAGATATATCTGTTTACATTAACAGCGGAGAAAATAGTTGCACCAGTCATTAGGCTGTTTCCATGACCATTGGGATCAGCATAGCCGTCAATGCGGACAATATCATTGCTGTTGCACTTGGGGCAAATTCTTGTTGTTTTCATGTTGAGCACCAGTCCTTCTAACAATTTTCAACACACGGGGACGATTGGATCGTTGCAGCAATACGAACAGCAGATCGTAACACGCAGCTAGCACAGAGGTAATAAGAAATATCGGGAAATCTCCGAACCAGATGGAAGCAATGATTGGCAAAAAGCTGAGTACAACAATAGTCTCATGGACTAACTCAGCTTGACACATTGCTTGGGCAATTTCATCCCATGTATGCAGCTTGGAATCAAAGAGTGTTTTGTCGTAAGTAGGCATAGAAGCTTTCCAGTTCTTTATGCGCAGAAGCTTGTACAAGCGTGTTTCTCTTTCGCCGACTTGAAACCACTTCCGATTGTAGTTTACGCGGTTTCTTAGGACGAGGTTGAATACTTCGCCGACAAGCAACCGCATGCAGAAATGGTATGCAAATGTACCGAATGTGATGGCTGGTGAAATTGGGAACTTGCAGGTATGAAAAAGTACAGTAAACAGAACTGTAAGGACAATAGATATCAAAGCGCATAGCTTCATGATCTTAGACATCGGTGTTTTCAGCCCCTCCGTTTAAAAAACGCTCTCTAGCCAATTTGTTACTTTAGTATATATCATTTTCACATGATTTTTCAATAGCAAAACGGCAATAGACAAGTCTTATTGCCGATATGCTACGCATGTGCCAGTCACTATGTTGAGCTTCATCGATACGGGCACAAAAAAAGTCGGCCTATCAGCCGACATCAATAGCATATAAAGAAATAACCCTCGACTTGTTACCTAATCACTGTAACCGGTCGAGGGTTATTTCACACAGTATGCGGGTTCCATCATTTACGTAACCTCTTACTTTCTACAGATTAGACGCAACTTCCATTGGTTTAAATTGCTCCCGATTCAATTCCTTTAGTGTCGTTTCTGAGAAATTTATATCAGCGGGATGTTGTAGGAAGCTCGTCTTTCGATTCCGTTTTTCATGGGAATCTGGGGTGAACTAGATCATTGGTATCACTCCTTGTGTCTATATAATAAGGGATTTTGGGTCGATTTACAAGATGGTATGTTGACCGAAAAATCAGTACCGAATAGTTCTTGAAATTCCCGGAATTCATGCAAAAGGGAGAATCTTTTCTTATAGAACAAATCGTGATTGACAGCGCCTAATCGCTTGTGATAGAATAATAGTGTTGGGTGGTCAAAAAGGCCACCCATTTTTCGTGGAGGAAATAAGGGTATGAATGTGCCTTATCAGATCATAAAGAGCGACCGAAAAACCATCGCGATCCAGATCAAACCGGATGGTCAGGTTGTGGTCAGATGCCCCAAGCGGATGCGCATCGAGGAAGCCAGACGGTTTGTAGAGAGCAGGGCTGATTGGATCGAGAAGCATCTGGCAAAGAGACAGTCTCAAGCAGTGGAGAAGTATACTCCCAAGGAAATCAAGCAGCTCCGGGAAAAGGCAAGAGAGATCGTTACTGAACGAGTGAGATACTATGCTCCTATCATTGGTATTACCTATGGTCAGATTGCCATCCGGACACAGCACACACGCTGGGGTAGTTGCAGTAGCAAAGGCAATCTAAATTTCAATTGTTTGTTGGCCCAAGTTCCCTCAGAAATACTAGACTATGTCGTAGTCCATGAGTTATGTCATAGGAAGGAAATGAATCACTCAGAAAAGTTTTGGCGTGAAGTCGAGAAGGTAATTCCAGATTACGAGGTCAAAAGAAAGTGGCTTCGAGATAATGGAAGAGACTTGATATCGAGGATTTAAGAGATAATTTCTCATGAAATAATTGAACAATGTCAATAAAAATCACAGGCAGTAGGCGGCAATTCCCGCTTCCATGCCTGTGATTTCTTTCGGTTGTATGCCTTGCTATTTATGGGCTTCCGGGTGACGGGATTCAGTACGCCCCAGGTTTGCCGTCTGGTTTGGTCAATCTTTCGCTTTTCCTTCTTGGAAAGCTTCTCGTAGGGAATAAATTTCTCCATAATGCAACCTCCTTATGATTTCTGGAGTCAGTATATCATAATCCACAAAAAACGCAATAAACAATTTGTGAATTCAGGAGGCGTGGGGATTTGAAATGTCATGAATCTATGGGTAAATTTTCATTGAAATGTCATTTTTGATGTTTCATTAAAGATTATTCAGAAGCTCCATCAGATTTTTGACGGGAATTTCGGCTGGATCTGGATCTCTTTCCTTTCGCCGCATGTCTGCGTGGTGAATTTTAAACTGATAAGCATGTAATGAACGCAGTATTAGCCAAACACCATGCCTTGGAAGCGTCAGTGTAACCAATTCCTGTCCCCGCTCCAGAATCCTTTCCCGTCTTTTTTCTTCTTTGATTTTTCTGAGAGCGGCATGTTTTATCTGCCGCACTCTTTCTGGACAGATGCCAAATTGTGCAGCGAGCGCTGCGTATGTTTGCTGAGGGTGATTTTCGACAATGTATCTTTCGCGGTCGGATAAGTAGTCTTGCATTTTGAATCTCCTTCCTAATTTTAGTAGACACAAACTAATTATACTAGAATGTTGACTGATAGAACAGGAGGTGTAGATCCTTGTTTTGCTGTTTTATCAATTAAAAACAGTAAGAGTAGTTGTTCGCCACTAAAGAAACTCTATGTGCGCCGTGGCCAAGCTGGACAGCGATTGCAGCCAGCGCTTTTCTATCGTATGTAACGCCCTTTTTGCTACCGCGACAATGATACCGCTCATCAAGCGGTATTTCATCCAACGGGCGAGCCAGTTGCGTGTACAAGGCAGCAGCAAACTGGGCGCGATACTCGTGTACGGGAGCTGCTTTGCAGATCCCTTCTTCGAAAATCAACGATTGTCCGCGCTCAGCAGCTTCCCGAGCGATTCTTAAGGGAGCGTCGTCTAGACATGTTACAATGCGGAGCTTGCCGCCTTTTCCTACCGTTTTCACGTAAATTAGTCCATTTTCTTCCCAAACATCGCCCGGCTTTGATTTTGCAACTTCGTGAGCCCGTAATCCCGTTGACTTGCAAAAAGCCACCAGATCCGGATGCTTTTCAGGCGAGAACTCTCCAACCCATTTTTGATAGCGATGCTGCTTGATGTCATCCCGATTGCGCGTTGGAAGAATTACCCCGAAATCATTCATGCTGCACTGAAACAGCTTTGCAATTCCGGCCGCTTCCGCATGTACTGTCCAGGCACTTCGCGTTTGTGCCCTTTCTACAAGATACTCGCCAACATAGGGGAGAGCATCGTCAAGGAATTTGCACCCGTGTGTTTTCTGCGCCCAACGCAGGAAACGACTGCAGTAGTCGATGTAGTTGTCCATTGTTTTTGAGGAATAAATTTTTCCTATGTCAGGAAGCCCCCCATTTGCCTTTTTGTCCGCATATTTGCTGTCACCAAAAGCTGCCATGCTTAGCAGCTTTTCGTTGCCTTGTCTCACCAGAGATTTTCTGTGTCCCATTGTTTGCCTCCTAATAAATGCTTTCGGCATTTCCCCTGCCGATGGGGCCATTCGTTAAGCCTAGCCGATGTTTAAGGTTACCGTTCCTAGCGGTTTATTGCGCAGTTTTCCGCTATTTTTCTGCGTCGCAGAGGCGTTAAGCGGTTATTTCCGGTTATTTTTGGCCGTTCTAGCCATTTGCCCTGCGATTTCTGTGCAGTGGCCGCTTCCTGGCAGCCGACATACGCAGTTTCTGATGAGTTCTTCCTCATCGTTTTACACCTCCATCTTTCAGTAAATTTCTGTTCTACATATAGTATGTAAAAATAAAAAGTTTTTCTGCAAAAAAGAGGCTGGCATAAAGCCGGCCTCTTTTGCGGGGAGAGTGTGACTACTCTTTTGGACCCGGTTTGATGGATTAACCACCACGGCGTAAATCGTCTAACAACTCCCGCTGTTCTCGATCCCGTTCTTCGTTGTGCTCGAAAAACATAAGGGCCCCTGTGTCAGTAACACGCAGACCTTTTTCGATTGCCTCGATGATAATCTTGAGACGTGTGCGGATTGTGACATCGACAGCGTCGCTCAAGAAATCGTTCGCGTTTAAATTAACGCCGTGGTATTTGCGCAATATTGCCGCAAATCGATCTAAATGTTCCTGAGCTTTTGGGGACAGCGAATAGTTCTTTTCCATAGAAAGAACCTCCTTCAAAAAATGTATGGCAAAAAATTACCATCACTTTAATAATGATAAATTCAAAAAAAACACAACAAAAAACGATGTAGAGATCGATGGTGGTGCAATGTGCTATTGACTTGCGACACCAAGCTGTCGCACATGAGACACTAAGCTGTCGCACATGCGACAATAAGATGTCGCAAATTGGATTTTTCATCCAATTTACTGCTAGTGTGACCAAAATAAAAGATCCGCCTGCTTTTGACAGCAAGCGGATCGTGTGGGTATAAGTGTATTTAGGATGATTTTACTTTGCGCTTATAGATTAGGTACGAAATAATTCCTCCAATACCTAGCAACAAGGCGACATAAATAATCCAAGTTGAATTGGGGTGATCATCGTTTCCGGGCTCTGGGTTCCCGGCAGCAGTTGTTCCGGATGGGGTGGCGCTTGTCTCCGGTGTTGAGCCAACAGACGGAGTGAGTGGATCACTGGAAGATGTACTTTCTGTTGGATCGGACGGAATTGTTGGTTGGGATGTAGGAACGGAGGGCACGGTTGAATCCGTAGGGTTGGTGGGATTACTGGGAGTAGTTGTTTCAGAAGGATCTGTAGTATCGGAGGGAGAGGTCTGTTGGGTAGGAGGTGTAGTCGGCGGGTTGGTAGGTTTTGGGGTAGGTGTTGTAGATTGCGCTCCGTAGTTGCAGATATCACATATGCCATCACCATTGGAATCAGAATGATCTCCATATTCCTGTTGCCAGCAATAAGTGCCATTACATTGGCGAATGTGACAATCGGAGTATTGTCTCCAATTGGAGTCATAGATGTGACCGGGCGATGGAATGGAGACTTCCATTAAGTCCTGAATTGGTTGTGTTGCGCTTTGGTCGTAAAACCATTTGTTGCACCCATCACAGACATAATATGCTTTATTTCCGTTGTGAAAGCAACTCGGTTCTCCTGCTGCAACATACCGTAAGGTGTTGTGTTGATGATTCTCCAAGTTTACGGTGATTGAGCATTGTGCACGAATTCCATCGGCTGTAATACTGATCGTAGCGGTTCCGTTACTGACTGGAATCACTACCCCTTGTTCATTTACTGTGGCAACGTTCGGATTGCTACTCTCATAGTGTACATTTGGAGAAGCTGCCATAGGTGTGAACCGCGGTTTGAGAAGTTCTTGTTGATATATAGATGTGAACAGTATGTCGCTGTGCTTCAGTGAAATTTTAGTAACAGGTATTGATGCAGTCGATGACTTTTCTCCAATATAGGTGAAGTTGCAACCTTCCTCGGTATAACCATAATCCAGAGTACAGAATAGAGTATCAACTTGTCCTAGCTCGGCCAATAAAGCACTTTTGTTTTCTTCTACCCATTTATGCAAATCTCCCGAAGGATAGCTTACGAGGCACTCATACATGGTATCTGAATCGTATGCGGCGCGAAAACAATTAGCCACTTGCTCGATAGTTACGCTTTCGTCAAGGACGATTTCACCCGATCCCATGAAATGTTGGTAATAAGTGATGGGTGTATGATGATTACATGTAGACGGAAGCAAATCAGCATAAGCCTTCTTGAGAATATCATGCATTTCTTCTCTGGAGCAAAGATAGAGTTCGCTGGCTTGGGGCTCAACATAGTAACAATCCCCATCAATTAGCAATGCTACCCACGCATGGCTACCACCCATGTAGGATCGGCCAGTGACCACCATCGCTTTTATACCGGCCTTTTTTAGTAAGCATACATATGCGGAAGCAAATCCGTCACAAACAGCTTTACCATCCATTAGGGCACCATACGCATTATGGCAGTGTCCTTCTTCGGAATACTCAACGTGGTTATAGATGTATTCCAGTAAAAAAGCTGCTTTGTCCTTATCACTCTGAATGCGGGAAGGAATAGAAGACACAATGGAATTGACTTTCTGATTGAAGGCCATTTGCGCGTCAAGAAGTTCCTGTGAATATGCGGAAATTGAATGCCCCATGGCATAGGTCATTCCTTTGGGAGTGTTATGATTGTATGACGCTTCTCCCCAGAAACACTCAGGGAAATCGCTATTGACCATCAATCGTGTGTGATTGAGTTCTTCAGAAGATATGGTAGCGGTGTCAACAGCCGGTGAAAAGGCACGGCAATTAACGAGAGCCTCAGCCATTTCCATATAAAGTTTTCTCTGAGCATCAGTCTTCAACAGAGTGTAACCCATGCCGGTTGTTAATTCGCCTGACACAGGCTGTGCATTTGCCTTAGGCTGTGGAATGAAAATGAGTAGCATGCAAGCTGTCAAGAAAATACATAGTGCTCGCTTTAATGTAGATGTCATTGCGTATCCCTCTCTTTCCGAAGTCATTATAAAACCGACGGTTCAAAAAATCAATACGAGAATAAATCTAACAGGCACATATAGAATTCTAGCAGAATGAGAAAGGTTAAAAATCATGAGTTTTCTCACGGACATAAAATAATTGGATAAACTCATAAATTAAGTGTAAACGATTCGCTTTTTGATATTAAAAAGTTCGATTTTTGTTGACAAATACGAATATGTATGCTATAATCTATACATCAAAACAATTTAATATTGACACATCGGAAGAACTGACGTTACGGCCGTCGGCGCCCTGTGTAATTATTTCACGGGGGAGCGAAAAGTAACCATCTGCTATTGCCGCAGTATTAGGCGCAATGGTTGCTTGATAAAGTCGGTACTGCAACCGGCGAATGCGTGAGTACAGGACTATCTGTAGGGCATATGGGGTAATGCCTATATGTTTGCCGCTTGTCTGTTTTTTTGACAAGGAAATGGATGCTATACGAGTGGGCGTTTTTTGTTTTATCCCTTGCACTTTTATTTCTGTTTGTTTTCTCCTGCGTTTTCTTTTTTTGTTTTTTATTTTTTTGAAAGTTTTTTTAAAGGTTTTTGCTGCACCTGATGCATCGCCCGTCCCCCGGGGTTACGCACAAGAGGGGGTGACCGATGATCTACTAGTTTTAGATCATCGGAGTAGTGCGCCCTTTTTCAGAAATGTTTACACCTGATGACTATTTACTAGTCGTCAGGTGTTTTTTGTTTTGGTGAATAAACAAAAAGGAGAAAAACAATATTGAACAAGGTTTACTACAAGATGATACTGGATGATCCGGCAGCTGCAAGTTTTTGTAGCTTTCCAAAAGACTATTTTGGCACATTGAACGATTACCACGATTTCGTCGAAGCGTTAAGGGAAGAAAAAGGCTTTGCTGATACACGGGAAGCTTTTGCGCAATTTCTAAATGGCAATAGCCTTGCTCAGCATACGGTATGCTATAACAAAACACCAATCCTGCGCCTTGCATCCCTAATTGGCAAGGAGCGTTTTGAGCTCGATGAAACAGAATGGGACCACGAGAATGTCTATGGTTGCACCTACAAAATGCGAGCAGAGCGCGTTACCGCAGAGCAGATACTATTCAGATGCGAAGACCATTTTTATCGATGCATTCGTCCAACATTTTATGGGCTACAGTTTAAGTCAAGAGTAGATGCCGAATGGAAAGACGTGGGCAGTCAACTGTGGGGGAACAAAGGAATTATTCAGATAACTGGAAGGGAACACAAATTTCGCTTGTTTGTAGTGGAAAAGGAATCGCAAAAGCTTGATGTGGTGCTCTCAGAAATGTGGTTCCCACAGTATCTGAATTTTAAGACTGCTTGCGATGAAATCTTTGGGAATGGTTAAAGGAGGATAACAGAATGGGTATTTTTGAAACGATTATGATATACGCGTTTGCGTTTCTCCTTATTGCGCCACACCTTGGTATGGTTTTGGCTGTGATTTGGACTATCCTAACGCCAGGTGTTAAGCAGACGAAGAATCCAAATAGCAATACGGTTCGTAAGCAGGAGCATTCAACCGTTATCGATACGCAGAATCAGAGGCGTCGGCTCCAGAGCAACCAGCATATGAACGATGCGCATGAGCTCGCAATCCGCATGGCCCAGGAGGCACACGATACAGCGGTCCGAGATGCCTGGGCGATGCACGACAATGCAGACTCCATGGCGCAAAGCGCACACAACACAGCAGTTGAGAACCATAATTATGCAGTCGATCTGAACGATCATATGATGAATGACCCTGGATTCGGCTGTGGACCTTTTTTCTGAGGAGGAATGATATATGGAAAAATTCATTGCAATCATTATGTCTATAATTATGATGTTTACCTGTGGTATTTCCAAGCCGGTTGCTGAGCTGCCTATTTTCGAGCCGACGCAAACACCACCTGCGACATTTGCAGATTCTACTCAGGCATCCAAGGAGACTACTGTAACATTACCGGAGGAAACGACACACCATACACATTATTATAATGTATCTACTCAGGAAGCGACTTGTACGGAAACTGGTCTAACAACCTATACCTGTGAGTGCAGTGATAAGTATCACGAAGAAACACCTGCCCTTGGTCACATCTGGGGTAATTGGTATACAGCCAAAGAACCGACTTATGATGCACCTGGCACCGAAACACATGTTTGCAGCCGTTGTGGAGCAAATGAAAGCATTCCCATTCCTCAGCTGGTAAAAACTCTGTCTAATGAAGATGCAGAAGCAATTGCTAAGCTGACCTTGCAATACATCAACGAAATTCGCAACAAGCAGGGGGCTCGATCTGCGGTCGGTATGCCTGGCTGTACCGTATACGCAAAGTTGAGAAGTGAACAGATGGCAGCCAAGGGAGTTGCTGATCATAGCTATTCTGATAGCATTGCAGCAGCTACACAGCTACAGTACGGACGCTATATTGATCCATCCATTTACGGTCTGCCCGGCGAGCCTTATTATCAGGTGTATGGCGGAGAAGCCGTGGGCACTGGATACGGTAGCACAATCGAAGAAGTTGCTCATTGCCTCGCAAATGGCGTTTCTTCAAGCCCCGCTCACTGGAACTACGTCGGCAAGGATGCGAACGTTCATATGGCTGTTGCTGTAACGTACAACAAGGGGTGCTGGTACTGTTGTATCATAACAAGTCCGGTAAATCTCGACGAGAACCCATTTGGATACTAATCAATAGGAGGCTATATGCAAACACTTTATGAACTCCTGTCGACAACGAACAGGCAGGAACTGACAGAACTACTCATCGCTGAAATTTTTGCAGGCGACGTTTACCGAGAAAGAATCTGTAATGATGTTGAGAGTTTCTACAAAATGCTGAAGATTACTCAGCCGGAAGAAAACGGGCTAATCCTTTTTGGGTTTAAACAAGAGGGTGAAATCGTTGTCCGTGTAGTTGAAATGCTTAACAACAACATAGGCAAACCGATCCAAATTATCAGCCAACCTATTGCAGAATATATTCTATCCCATGGCGGATCTGCAGATCCCTTGATGGGCAGATTCCTTGGAATGTCTGTGGAAATGGGAGGCTTAGATGCCGACGACTGCCTTCTGTTTCTGGTGCAAGTGATTGCCATAGCATGGAGGGATGATTTTTCAGATGACCAAAAACGCATAGAATCTGACGTAGAGCCGTTTTTGCAGGAGTGGTTTGCCTGGGCACGAAAAGATGAACTAAAAAAGATCAGCAGTTATTTTGGAAGAGAGTATTTATTAAACCCTGATCGCGAGTGGTGTTGTAGCGAACTGGGACATTCAAGGAAAATTACATGGCTGGCAGTGGAAGATTAGGGACAGTTCGTATAATGATACAAATACAAACACAAAATTCCTAGAGCCACAAGGCTTTTTCGAAAATGACGGAAAAATACGAACTTTGGACAATGAAATTACGAACTTTTGCTTTAAGGAGACATTGTGAACAAGAAAACAAAAGCGCTTACTGAGGAGCAGTATACAGAGATTATCACGTACCTCAAATCCGGCTTTACAGGTTGCCGTCCGAATGAGCGTGTTGCTACCGCATTGGTGTTGGAGGCCAACCTTGGTCTCCGCATCAGCGATATACTTAAGCTACGTCTTTGTGACATTGTCAGGGATGGCAACCGTTACCGACTGGAGATTGTGGAGAAAAAGACAGGCAAATGCCGGAGTTTCACCGTTCCCCTTGTAATCCAGCAGTATATTGAGAACTATTGCCTTCGCAATGGCATCCGCAGGGATGAGTTAATCTTCCCTATAACGGAGCGAGCCGTACAAAAGCAGCTGGCTATTGTCTGCGACTACTTAGGATACGAAGGGATCAGCACTCACAGTTTCCGCAAATGGTACGCCACCGAGATTTATAAAGCGAACGGATATGACATTGCATTAGTGCAAAGATTGCTACAGCACAGTTCTGCAGCTACCACCCAAAGATACATCGGCATCGAACCTCAGCGAATCGAGGAAGCGATCGAGAACCACGCAAACCTGCTATAACGAAACCCTGGAGAGGTAAACTGCCGCCCTCCAGGGTTTAGTGCAAATCGCGTTACTTGTAAAAAACCTCTTGACTCTAACGTAACGTCATAGTATATGATAGAGCCAAGAGGAGGGATGCGTATGATGACGGTCGCGCAAGTGAGCAAGCGCACCGGTGTCAGCGTTCGGACGCTGCACCATTACGATCAGATCGGCCTGCTGAAACCCACCGAGGTAACCGAGGCCGGCTATCGGCAGTATGACGATGGGGCTTTGGACAAGCTTTATATGATCCTGGTGTATCGGGAGCTGGGCCTGTCCCTGCATGACATCGGCAGCATTCTGGACGCACCGGACTATGACCGTAACCGGGTTTTGGAGCATCAGATCAAACTGATGCAGGAGCGCGAAGAAAAACTGCAAAACCGAATCAGTTTTGCAAGAGGAATGTTAATGTTAGGAGTGAAATATATGGATTTTGAAGGATTTGACCCCAAGAAATTAGACGAATACAGCCAGCAGGCCAAGGTGCTCTATGGCAAGACGGATGCCTACAAAGAATTTGAGCAGAAGCAAAAAGGTCGCACCAAGGAACAGGAAAAAGACTTGGGCGCACAGGTGATGGAGCTGTTCGCAAAGCTGGGCAAGCTGCGTCCCTGTGCCCCGGACAGCGAAGAAGCTCAAAACTGGGCGAAGGAGCTGCAGGCGTTCTTTACCGAGCATTTTTACACCTGCACGCCCCAGATCCTGGGGAGCTTGGCAGAAAGCTACGCCGGTGGAGGCAGTATGACGGAAAACATCGACAAAGTCGGCGGCGAGGGCACAGGCGCTTTCGCCAAGCAGGTCATTGACATCTATCTTTCGCGTTTATAATCGGCAAAAGCGGATGCTTCGGCATCCGCTTTTTGTTGCTAACCCCAGAAAAATGCGATATAATGTTTCCAAGACAAGGGAGGGATGGTAAACCGGATGAAGAAACACATCGCAAACATCATCACCGCCTCCCGCATTTTGTTCAGTGTTTTATTGCTGTTCCTTCCTGTATTGGGTGCTGGATTCTG
>JAZNGJ010000071.1:0-4392 GCA_045576415.1 Faecousia sp.
CCCAGCAGTGTCAGCAGTACCTCATCGGACAGGCCCTTGCAGTAGGCTGCGAAATCGTCATAGGCCCAAAATTCACCTTTTTCATCCATGGATTCCAATACTGCATAAAACAGCTCATATTCTCTGGCAAAGCCTGCCTGATCCGCAACATCAAACAGTTCGGTGCGATGCCGTTCCAGCTCCTCCTCCGTTGCTGTTGTGGGATCCACAGCAAGGATAGATGCAAAAGCTGATAACGGCATATTGGAAATAATCAAAACCATTGCAAGCACAAGGGCTATCATTCTTTTGATTTTCATATTATATCCTCCTCAATGATCATTGGGTACTGATAGTGAATCTGCCCCCTACATGGGACGGGAACTACATAAGCGGTTTGGGCAGCTATCATCAACTGCCATGCGGTACATCTTCCACCGCAATCATTGCCAATCGGCTGCCGCAGGCGGGACAATATATGGAATCTGGCGACAACACTGCATCACAGCTCGGGCAGCACATATGCTGCTTTTTGTAGTAGTCATACAACGTCTCACCCGATAACGCTTCCCTGCAGGCAGAGCAACGCTCCATGTCGCTCTGCATAATCTGGCCGCATTTATCGCAGATCTTTATTTTTTTCATCACATTGGGGCCGTAACCATATTGCTCCAATCTGCTATATCGTTCTTTTTGCGTCATACAACATCACTCCTCCCTCATAGACAAGAAGTTTTCCGCAAGCGGGACAGTGCTTTACCGGAGATGTAATCTCTTCGCCGCAGTGTTTGCAAAACCTAGCGTCCGCTTCATATGGCGCGCACACTACACATTCGCAGACATCCGCATTGAACATTGCATCAATGACCCATTTACCGCACTTTCTACATCGGCAAAAATGGCGTCTACCTTCTTTTGACCAGGCACGCTTCAGCTCTCGCCGGGCGTTAAACGCCCTATAGGTCTTCAATGTTGTGCACGCCAGGGCACCGGAAATATCACAGTAAAAGAGATAGCGATTGCCACCGGCTGCCGGAACGATTTTATAACGAGCTGTCATTTTTGTCCCCCTCCCTAAGTATCAATCCCACGTCAGGATTGATAAAGCATTTTGTCACATCATTGACTGAATCAATATTTTATGATAGAATCATTCTGTATAAATTGGGGTGGACTCTGTGTTTCGCTGGCGCGCAGACAGAGTTCTTTTCTATAGGAACATAGTTCCTATAGAAAGAGGGTGCCCCCATATACATCCGGAAAAGAAAAATTTTACCCTCCCTTGATACTCTTACAGGTATCATTATATCTTTTCCCAGAGGAAAAGTCCCCACACCTACGGCAGAAAATAGTGTGGGGAATCCGGCTTTTTTCAAAAAAGTGTGGGAAAAGTGTGGGATGACCATAAAAGGCATCATAAAGTATGGCCATAGGAGAGTTGAAATGAAAAAGTTGTTTGCAAGTATTCCATTCTTGCTTTCTATGATAGTTTGTTTGTCGGGGTGTAATGCGATCGGCGAGAAAAGCGCAAGCCTGACAATTGTTTACGGAGCCGCAGCCGTTCTTTCTTTTTTGCTGATGATTGGCTATTGCTGCGTAGTTCGAAAAAAGAATGTATGGTTTGTGGTGATGTTCTCTGCAATCTTGGTGGTGAACATCGGATACTTCTGTTTAGCAGTTTCCTCGTCGCTCAGCGAAGCATTGCTCACCAACCGCATTATTTATCTTGGACAAGTTGTTCTTCCGTTGGCAATGCTGATGATTATCTTCAGCGTTACCAATACGCGTATCGGTAAATGGCTGCCCTATTGCCTGCTTGGACTCAGCGCAGTGATGCTGTTTATCGCAGGCAGTCCTGGTTACCTTGATATTTACTACAAGGAAGTTTCGTTTGAAATCGTGGACGGTGTGGGAACACTTGTCAAAGTTTACGGACCGTTGCATCCGCTGTATCTGATTTATTTGGTTGGATACTTTGCGGCCATGATTGCCGTGATCGTCCGTGCATGGATCAAGAAAACCGTCGACTCCAATGCACACGCTATGATCATCGCCATTGCGGTATTTGTAAATATTGGCGTTTGGGCCATTGAGCAGCTCGTTGCAATCGATTTTGAGATGCTGTCTATCTCCTATATCATTAGTGAATTTTTCCTTTTGGGTGTTCATCTTATGATGACCGAACAACAGCGCCTGAAAGACCTGATCCGGCAAAAAGAAGAAGCAGAACTTTCCGTGATGATGGTTAAAAACACGGATGAGGATGCACCTCCGGCTGCTGAAGTGGTTCAGGATATATCAGAGTTCTTTATCCGTGGATTTGAAACACTGACAGCCAGGGAGATGGAGCTATTCTATGCTTATGTAGCAGGCGATGCTACAAAAGATATTATGCAAACAATGGATATTTCAGAAAACACCTTGAAATATCACAGCAGAAATCTTTACAGCAAATTGGGAGTTACCTCGCGCAAACAGATGGTAGCCGTATATAAGCGCCTCCGGGCATCCGGTGTTGCAATTGGGGAGGCGGACCACGCCACAGGCAAATAAGTTTAATCCAGATGCTTAAGTGGTAGTAGCAATCCTTACCCAAGCATAACTAAACAAAGAAGGGCATCGTTTCCAATTGGATCGGTGCCCTTTTTGCGTCCATACTTGCCAATTGATTTGCTCCCTATATAATTTACCGGTATTTTCACTTGACTTATATAATTTCCCGGGGTATTATATACTCAAAACCAAGCAGATGGGAGTGTGTATATATGAGAGGCGTTATTTATGCGCGGTATTCCTCGGACAATCAGCGGGAGGAGTCCATTGAGGGGCAATTGCGTGAGAACACGGCATATGCGAAGAAAAACGGTATTGAGATCGTAGGCACTTACATTGACCGGGCGGTATCTGCCAAGACTGACAATCGTCCCGAATTTCAGCGAATGATCAAGGATAGCGCCAAGAAAGGCTTTGATGTGGTCATCGTTTGGAAACTGGATCGTTTTGCTCGCAATCGCTTCGACTCCGCAAGATACAAGGCTGCATTGAAGAAAAACAATGTCCGTGTCGTATCTGCCACCGAGGCGATCTCCGAAGGCGCTGAAGGTATTATTTTGGAATCTGTGCTGGAAGGCATGGCAGAGTATTACTCCGCGGAACTGGCAGAGAAGGTCACCAGAGGCATGACCGAAAATGCCCTCAAGTGCAAATTCAACGGCGGCACACTGCCCTACGGATACATGGTTGGTGCGGATCAACATCTGCAGATCAATCCCGCCCAAGCGCCTGTGGTCATTGAAATGTTCCGCAGATATGCCGGCGGTGAATCCATGACCAGCATCATCGAGGATCTGAACGCACGGGGCATCCGCACCTCCAGAGGCAACCGCTTCGACAAGAATTCCTTGTCCCGCATTTTTGCAAACCGCAAGTACATCGGGGAGTACAAATTCAGGGATGTTGTGGTTCCAAACGGCGTACCCGCCATCATTTCCGAAGATCTATTTCAACGGGTTGCGGTGAGAACCAAGCAAAATCAGCACGCCCAGGGTAAAAGCAAGGCGCCGGAAACCTACATTCTGACCACCAAGCTGTTCTGTGGAACCTGCCATTCCATGTTTGTGGGCGACAGCGCCAACAAGCCTAATGGTGTGATCTATCGGTATTACAAATGTGCTGGAGCAAAACGGCACACTTGCGATCGCAAGGCGTTCCGCAAGGATTGGATCGAGGACAGGGTGATCGACATGATCATGACCTCTCTCCGCAACGTCCGCTATGTCAACGCCATCGCTGACGATCTGATCGCGCTGTTGCAGGAAGGGAACGAGATGGTTCCCGCCCTGCAGGCACAGTTGAAGGATGTACGCAGTGCGCTGGACAACCTCATGAAAGCAATCGAAAAGGGCGTGTTTACCCGCACCACCAAAGCTCGTTTGGAAGAGCTGGAAGCTGAGGAAGAAAGGCTGATCAAGTGCATCCAGGAAGAGGAAGCAAAGATCCCCAAGATCAGCAAAGAAATGATCCTGTACACCCTGTATAAGTATCGGGATATGGATATGCGGGTACAGAAAAATCGGGAACGGCTGATCGACGGCTTCGTCAAAGCAATCATCGTTTATGATGACTATTTCAAGGTGCATCTGACCTACACAGATGAGCCCATCGATATGCCCACCACCGAAGAAATTGAATTAATGGACCAAAGTTCGGACATTGCGTCTGCGGTTTCACCAGAAAATAACACCACCCAACTGGGTGGTGTTATTTTTTGCCGTACGGGAATCGAAAGGCCGTTAAGAAAAGTGTCCGGGGGACACTTTTTAGGCCGTGGGAGATTCCCGCGGAGGTTGGAGGCAGCCTTGCGCTGCGCATAATTCCATACCTGCCCCTTGAAATTGGATATTTTTTGTATTA
>JAZNGJ010000072.1:0-38566 GCA_045576415.1 Faecousia sp.
ACGACCACGTCGAACTCGAACCAGTTCTCCTTGGTGATCTTCTCAACCAGATCCATGCCGCCGACATAGTCAGCACCGGCAGCCTTGGCTTCTTCCAGCTTTGCGTCCTTGGCGAAAACCAGAACGCGGCGGGTCTTACCGGTACCGTTGGGCAGAACCACGGCGCCGCGGACCTGCTGGTCAGCGTGACGGGAGTCAACACCGAGCTTGATGTGCACTTCGACGGTCTCGTCGAACTTTGCGGAAGCACCCTTCACAACCAGTTCCAGGGCCTCGTTGGGATCATACTGAACAGAGCGGTCAATCAGCTTCGCGCTCTCCTTATACTTTTTACCTCTAAACACTTGTTTTATCCTCCTTAAAGTGGTAATGCGGAAAAAATCCTCCCACATTTTCCGAGGCTTATGAAACCCCGGTCAGCAAATATCAGTCGACAACAGTAATGCCCATGGAACGGCAGGTGCCGCGAACCTGGCTCTCGGCAGCTTCCAGGGTGTTAACATTCAGATCGGGCAGCTTGGTCTTGGCGATCTCGGTGACCTGAGCAGCGGTGATGGAACCGACCTTGGTCTTGTTGGGAACGCCGGAGCCACTCTGCAGGCCTGCGGCCTTCAGAACCAGCAGGGGAGTGGGGGGAGTCTTGGTGATGAAAGTGAAGCTGCGGTCTGCGTAAACAGTGATGACGACAGGAATCTTGTAGCCCTCCATAGCCTGAGTACGGGCGTTGAATTCCTTAATGAAAGCGGCGATGTTAACGCCGTGCTGACCCAGAGCGGGACCAACAGGGGGAGAAGCGGTTGCCTTAGCGGCGTTGATCTGAAGCTTGATAATACCAGTGACTTTCTGTGCCATTATAAGCACCTCCAAAATATAAAGTGGTAATATGCGCTGCGCGCATTTCTTTCGGGGCACTCAGCCCCTCCCACGTTCCGACCGGATATACGGTCCGATGCGTTATTGGGATACGACCTCAACCTGATCGAGCTCGAACTCGACGGGGGTCTCACGGCCAAACATGGAAACGATCACGCTGACCGCGTTCTTTTCGACCTCAATGCTCTCAACAGTGCCGGTGAAGGAAGTAAGAGGACCGTCAAGGATCCGTACGGTATCACCGACGGAGTAGTTGACAATGATCTCCTTCTTTTCTACGCCCATAGCGTAGACCTCGTCATCTGTCAGAGGAGTGGGGTCATTGCTGGATGTACCGACGAAGCCGGTAACACCGCGGATATTGCGGATGACATGCCATGTGTCATCACTGTAGACCATCTTCACCAGCACATAACCGGGGAAAACCTTACGGTCGTAAGTCTTGCTGACGCCGGAATCCGTGATCTCTGTCACCGTTTCCAGAGGAATGGAGATCGCGAGGATCCGATCCTGCAGCTGACGGCTTTCGACGGTTTTCTCGATGGTGGCCTTTACTGTGTTCTCATAGCCTGAGTAGGTATGGACGACATACCATTTTGCAGCTTCTGCCATAACTCAGCACCCAATCAGAACAGCTTGAGAAGGCCGGTGATCAATGTCTGGGCGACGAAGTCGAACAGCCAAATGAACACGCCAACAACCAAAACGCAGGCGACAACGATTAGAGCGTTCTTCAGCACCTGCTTCGGGGTAGACCAGACGACCTTCTTCAGTTCGCTCTTCAGCTCGCGGAAGTATCTGGCAATTTTGCCCCAGGTTCTCTTGAACCAGTTTTCCTTTTTGACTTCTGCCATGATTCAGAGCCTCCTTACTTCGTCTCGTTGTGAGTAGTGTGCTTTCTGCAGAATCTGCAGTACTTCTTCATTTCGAGACGGTCAGGGTCGTTCTTCTTGTTCTTCATGGTGTTGTAGTTTCTCTGCTTGCACTCGGAGCATCTCAAAGTGACTTTAACGCGCATTACGGCACCTCCTTAATAAATTGCCTCCCTGTATCACCACGGCTAGTGAAGATTTAGATGCGGCCACTACAGAAGCCGCCCGTGGCTGAAAAAAGGCGCAACAACAAAAGCCCTTTTTTCACAGGTAGAATCATTCTATCACAGCTTTTGAACATAGTCAACAATTATTTTCCCGATTTTTTGGTTATTTTCGAGAAATTATGGTTTGTGGAATAACAGACCGGTGCGGACATATTCATTTAATGAGGTGAGAAGTGATGTTTAAAAGGAACTGGAAAGTGTTTACCTTTTGGATCTTACTTTGTGAAGCAGTCGGAGTCGTTTCCGGACTGCTGAGCAGGGAAGGGATCGCTATTTATAACGCAACTGTGTCAAAACCGATATTTACGCCGCCGTCGTGGGTATTTCCGGTGGTATGGACGATCCTGTTTGCATTGATGGGGATCAGCGCTGCGCGGGTGAGTCTTACAGAACCATCAAAGGCACGAAGCTGGGGACTAAACTTGTTTATCGCGCAGTTGGTTGTCAATTTCTTTTGGCCCCTGTTTTTCTTTAATCTGCAGGTTTTCGGATTTGCGTTTATTTGGCTGATCCTGCTGTGGGTACTGGTTGCGGCAACGATTTGGATATTTTGGCGTGTTGATGAGACGGCGGCGTGGCTTCTGGTGCCATATTTGGTATGGCTGACCTTCGCGGCAGTTCTAAATGGAGCGGTCTGGATTATGAATTCATAACGCAAAAGGGGAAGGTTCGAAAGCATCTTCCCTTTTTGCATATATTATGCTATAATAACAACATAAAATTTTTCATACAGAGGATAATACTATGAACAGAATCATGGCCATTGATTACGGAGATGCCCGCACCGGCGTTGCTGTTTCGGATCTGCTTTGCACCATTGTTGGCTCCACAACAGTCATAAACAGTCACAATACCGAAAAGGCGATCGCGGACATTGCCCGTATCGCTAAGGAGAATGCCGTTGTGCAGATCGTTGTAGGTCTTCCCAGAAATATGGATGGAACGGAAGGCACCAGAGCAGAGCTTTGCCGCGAATTTGCCGCAAAGCTGGAAACAGCGACCGGTCTGCAGGTCGTCATGTGGGATGAGCGCCGAACCACGGTTGAAGCACACAATATTCTTTCTCAGCACAATTATCATGGGAAAAAAAGGAAAAACACCGTTGACGCAGTTGCGGCATCCTTGATCCTTGAGAGCTATCTAGCCTTTCGCGGACGGTAAAGCAGCTCTCTGATTCCCGTGATCAGAAGCAATCCGCCAAATAGCTTTTTGACGATATCTTGATCGATCCTGCTGCCGATCAGACAGAACAGTGCAGCAGCTATGCATCCGAATATGATCGCCGGCAAAATTTCCTTCCATTTGATGATGCCTTGCCGCAGCCGGAAAATGCTTACACTTCCCGCCGCTGTAATGAAGAACATTAAGTTGATGGCTCTTGCAGTGTCTGCATCCATATTCAGAGCCAGCGTAAGCCAGAGGATCAGCAGGCTGCCGCCCCCAACGCCCAAACCTGCCAAAAATCCCAGTATGACTCCCGTGGTTATTGCAATTGGTACAGTCGTCAGCACAGATATCGTATGCCTCCCCATAGGATCAAAATGCCTAATATTCGATGCAGCCAAAGAACGGGAATGCGGTTACCAAGGAATCCGGCAAGAATTCCGCCGGCAATGCTGCCGAGCAGATATGGCCATGCCTTGTCTAGCGGCAGACCGCCATCGGAGCTGTGAAACAGCAATGAAACAACGCATATCGGCAGAATGATGCTGACAGAGGAGGGGAACACCTGTTCCTCCGGAATGTGGGTTAGTTTTGTCAGAAGGGGCACCAGCAGCATACCGCCCCCCGCGCCGAATAATCCGTTTACAGCACCTGCCGCCAAACCGGCTATGCCGGTGCCTGTTCTTTTACCAATGCGCATACTATCACTCCTATCATAAATGTTGTCCCGCATGCGCATAATTATTCGCTTTTTATAAAAACAGACCGGATCAACTGATCCGGTCTGTTTTTGATGTTAGATTATACCACAAAGTCCCAATCAAGGCCCTTCAGGTTGACCTGCTCGACCTTCATTGCATCTGCCAGCTTATCCATCCAATCGGTCACATCTTCAGTGACCATATCTGCCTCAATTAGGGCATCACGGTAGGTGTCTTCCTGGGTCTCAACGAAGTACATGACATGGTAACCATACTCGGTCTCGATGACAGCGGTATCGCCAGGCTTACGATCTTTGTCGAAGCACCAGTCGTTAAAGGCCTCAACCATCTGACCGGGGAATACATCCTCGTACAGACCGCCGCTTTTGCCGTCGCCGTCATCGCTGTACTTGTTGGCAAGCTCAGCAAAGCTTTCTTCTGTGGCCTTGCCATCCTTCCATTCCTTCAGCCAGGCTTCGGCCTCTTTTCTGACCTTTAACTTGTTGGATTCCTCAACCTTTTTATTACCTTCGGTATCCCAGTAGAAGGTAAACTCAGACAGCATATGACGAACAGAGACCAGATTGGTGTAGCAGTCGTCCCGCTCCTGGAATAGGATCACCAAATAACCGGAGATTTCTTCCTTAGCATCATCGCCCTCGCCGGTCTTGTTGATGATGGGTACGCAATCGAAGTCCTTCGTCTTGCGGTCATCGTCGCCCAGCCAATCCTTGATTTCTTTATAGGTCAGGCTTTCGTAAAATACATCATTATTCTGGATGCACGCAGCATCTTTGTTATCCTTGTTGATATCTAAAGCCTTAACAGCCTTATCAAACTTTTCGGCATCGGTAATGCCCGCTTTCAAGAAACTGTCAGCATCCTTCTTGGCAGCAGCCTGAGCATCAGCCTTCTGCTGCTCGGTGTGGGTAACCTTACCGTCTTCGCCCTTGGTGCCTTCGCCAAGATAATTATTGACATTGATAAGATAGTAGCAGAAGTCAAATTTGCTATAATTCAGGAACTTATCTTTCTCGTATTCACGGATCTCATCGTTGGTATATTCCAAGGATTCGGTCTTTGCGGATAAATAGGAGCGGGCATAGGCACTTACAGTGGCGTAATTCTTGTAGTTTTCCAGATTAGCACCATTACCGTAAGAAGAGCGGAGATAATCATTGACACTGGAATATTTATAATAGGTAGCAAGCGTGGCCATGTTCTTTTCAACAAGGTCCAGTTCCCTCTGCTCATCTTCGGTCAGCTTGTGACCGTTCTTCATAGCTTCATCATAGATAGCATAGGTTTGTTTCGCGTTTTGAATTGCTGTGTCAACAAACCACTGTGCCCAAGTCGTGCCCTTTTCTTCATCGTAAATCTGCTTGTTCAGAGGCTCGCCGGTATTGAAGCCGAGGAACATAGCCCAGTAGTCGCCGAAGGACTCACCGTACTCGCTGTAGACACCGTTGTAATATTCGGTGATGGCATCAACATAGTAATAACTGAAATCTGCAGTGGTGAGCTTATGTTCACCGAAGGAGATCGCGTGGATATTCCGGTTGATAGCACTCTGGACGGGGTTGCGAAGAACAACGCCGATCACGATCGCCACTACAAGAAGCATAACCACAGCAAAGGTGATGGTATAGGTTTTCAGCTTCTTGGCTTCTTTCTGTTCTTTCAGCTGCTTTTCGGTCAGAGTAGCAGCATTCTGCTCTTTGCGGAGCTTTTTCTTATCGGATGCGCTCATGTAATCAATTCCTCTCATTGTCCTATTGGTTGCGCTGCACGAATGATGTGCATAGACCAAGGTATTATAACGCAAAATTCTTCCAGTTGCAAGTCTTTTGTAGTTGAATTCCTGTGAAATTCGAAAAAGTTTACAATCCGGAAACCGAATCGCGTCAAAAATTGAAAAAACAGGAAGTCAAGCTCCCTGTTTTATAAATCCCGCTTTAGCCGTGTGCGTCCAATTATGACCTGCACCGATCTGCAGGTGGGTCGCCGCTCCGGATCTTAACTGCTCCCAACGTCCGCCCCATGTCAAAGCATGGAACGGGAGGTCTGCAAAACGATCAGGAAGTCAAGCATCCCTATTAAAAAATGTGGGTCCAAAAGGACGCATCACGCACCAAGCAGGAAATCGGTTTTAATCATCGCATTCCTGTTCTGAATAGAGCTGATCCATGATCAGCGCATATACTGCTTCGTTTTCTGCATCATCCTCAATGGCGCAGAGGATGCTTTCGCCATCTTCTTCAACAGACTTGAGTATGCTGACCTGAAGATCTGAAAGAGAATTGTCTTCACCGTCGGCTGGAATCACGGCCAGATAGGAAAAACCGTTATATTCCACGGTGGTAAGAACCTCCAGCTCATACTCTGTACCGTCTTCGTCTGCAATGGTCATGAAATCAGAACCGTATATGTCAGTCATATGTGCAATCCTCCTGTGCAGAAGCAGTGATTCTATTTTACTTCACAACTGCGTCAAAATCAAGAGGAAAAGAAAGCACATTCCGGAAGCTAGGATAAATAGTCATTCAGCAGGCGCACCAGATCCTCCGCAGATTCAAAGCGGATCCCTTCCTCCAATGCGCGGCGGTCGGCTGCCGGCAGTATGCGGGCGTGATAGGGGAATACCTTAACCGGCTCTGGGTCATCATCTTTCCATAAGGCAATGCGGCCTTCGTGGACACTCAGCAGAAAACCGAACAGAACCGCAGAGCAAAGAAATGAAGTAAACTTCATGGGAACAACCTCCTTACGACCATAGTATGCCGTAAGTGTGTCATTCTATTACAGAAAATTAACCGAAACGCAGCAGACCGAAGTGATCGGGACAATGGAATTCCGGATTTTCAAGTGTGATGGGATTCCAGGATAAATAGTGGGGCTGTACCGTAAGATCGCCGCATTTGTAGCAGTTTCCGCGCATCGTGTTTCCGCTGACAGGCTCAAAGTCCGGGAAAAACTGGCGGACAAAGCTCCACGGGATCTTATAGGTAACCATCCAGCCGCCGGGAATGCGGGAGGGTTCTGCGTTCAGCAGATCTCCCCGTGATATCAAACGCATCAGGTTATAACGGTTGCTGCCGAAACCAAGGTACAGACAGCCGTTGGGATTCAGCTCAATATTGAAGTAACGGTTATCGCCGGGAATGGGGGAGAAGAAGAATTCCAGACAGCTGTCCTCGCAGGGAGCATCCAGCTTTCCGGTATTTTCCGCGCGGATATTCTGTTCGGCAGCCCACAGGCGGACATAAAGACCTGTGTCGTCGTAGCACATGGCACCTTCTGCAGTGATGGCGACCGGATCAGACCAGAGCAGATGATCGATGGAAAGCTTGGGGACGGAGGACCAGTCAAAAGGCTCCTGCTTCTTTGTGATAATGTATTCGCGCATAGCGTTGCCTCCTTATGTAATGTTCGGTCGACTTGATTTTAACACGATAAGCATTACAAAGCAACTTAAATTTGTCCGATAAGTGCTATGTGAACAGACCATGAACAAAAGGCAAATTTTTCGAATTCTTTTTCTGTAAATAAAAATAGGGCTTTCGTTTTGCTTTTGGGTATGCTATAATTATATAGCTGGTCGTATGCGATTATGCCGGCAGCAAGAAAAACGGAATCCCTGCACGCCTTTTCGGCTGCTGTTAATTGGAGGTATAACATGGCGAATGACAACAACAAGCGGAAGATTCGTGTGTTTCGTCAGTCCTGGAAACCGGGAGCATTGCTCCTGTTTCTGAAGGGCTTGTGGACCACTGCATATTCTGTTTTAAAAATAGCACTGGGCGCTTTGGCGACCGTGATCCTGATCGCAGGCGTCTGCATGGTCGTTTTTGTGGGTATTCTGGGCGACTATCTGGAAAATGATATTCTCCCCAATGCCGATGCGCAGCTTGATAACCTGCTTTTGGATAAAACATCTTACGCATATTATATTGATACGCATGGCAATATCCAGACACTGCAGAAGCTTCACGGTGATATAAAGCAGGAATGGGTAGATTACGAAGACATTCCCAAGGATCTGATCCACGCCGCTGTAGCAATCGAGGATAAGCGTTTCTTCGAGCACCAAGGCGTTGACTGGATCACAACTGCAAAAGCTTGTGTCAATATGTTTATTGGCGCAAAAGGACAGTTTGGCGGTTCGTCCATTACCCAGCAGCTGATCAAAAACTATTTTGGAGACGATGATGTCACCGTTCAGCGTAAGGTACTTGAAATATTCCGCGCTACAGAGTTGGAAAAACGGTACGATAAGCCTGTCATCATGGAATATTATTTAAATATCATCTATCTTGGGCAGCGCTGCAACGGCGTTAAGTCTGCCGCTGCCACCTATTTCGGTAAGGAACTGGAGCATCTGACCACGGCGGAATGCGCCGCGCTGATCAGCATCACGAATAACCCTTCGCTGTATAACCCATACCGCGAAACGCTTGACGGTGATGGCAAGACCGGCATGGAGCAGAACAAGATCCGCAGGACGGATACTTTGTGGATGATGCGCAATCTTGGCTATCTGGAGGAGGAGGAATACCGCGCTGCACTGGATGAAGAGCTTGTACTGAAGCGTGGTATCGACCCGGAAGATAAGGTCGCGGACTGCCCCAATGAGACTTGCGCTTACCACGGCAAGGTCGGAACCTTCAATAAGCATGAAGACGGGAAATATTACTGCCCTGTGTGCGGTGTCGTGACGACCATTGGCGATGATGCCTCTCAGGAGGTTTACTCCTACTTTATGGATACCGTTCTGAAGGATGTAGCCCAGGCCTTAGCGGAAAAGAACGGCGTAGAATGGAACTCGGATACGGAAGAACTCTATTTGGAGCAGATCAGCCGCGCCGGTTACCATATTTATACCACGCTGAACATGGAGGTTCAGGAACAGGTAGATAAGATCTACACGGATCTTTCCCAGATTCCTGCGGACAGAAGTCTGCAGCAGCTCCAGTCCGCCATGGTGGTCATTGATAACCGCACCGGTAATATCGTTGCCATGGCCGGCGGTGTCGGTGAAAAGACGGTCCACTTTGGTTTGAACCGTGCCACCGGCTCCAAGCTGCAGCCCGGTTCCTCTATGAAACCGCTGGCGGTCTATGCGCCTGCTTTTGAATTGGGCATTATGACGCCTGCTACTGTCATCAAGGACATGCCGCTTTATTATACCGGAGAAGATGCGAATAATCAGCGTCCTTTCCCTTATAACGATGACCGGAAATACACCTACAGCCAGACCATTCTAAAGGGAATTCAAAGCTCCATCAACGCTATTTCTGCCAATACCCTGGACACCATCGGCACCGGCTACAGCTTCGATTTTGCGAAGAACAAGTTCGGCCTTTCCACACTGGTCCAGCAGTATGTGAACGCCCAGGGCAAGCATTTCTCCGATGAAGATATTGCTCCTCTGGCTTTGGGCGCACCCACACTGGGTGTCACCGTTCGGGATATGGCAGAAGCCTACGGAACCTTTGCCAATAACGGTGTCCGGCGCACCGGCCGTACCTTTACAAAAGTATATGACAGCGACGGCAATCTGGTTTTGGATAATACCCAGGAGTCTGAGGAGATCCTCAGCGCGGAGACTGTCAACTATGTCAATTACTGCCTGAGTCAGGCAGTAGCCGGCGGTACAGGCTATGAAGGCAGACTGCCGAATATGAGCGTTGCCGGTAAGACCGGTACCACCGCCAGCGTAAAGGACCGCTGGTTCTGCGGCTACACTCCGTATTATACCGCTGCTGTCTGGTGCGGTTATGATACCCCGGAAGTCGTCAGCATGGTCAATGGCGGCAACCCTGCGACTCAGCTCTGGAAAAAGGTCATGGAGCCTCTGCATAAGGGTAAGACCAATATTCCTCTTTACAGCACAGAAGACATGGTTCAAGTCAATGTATGTCTGGACTGCGGCAAGCTGGCTACCGATGCCTGCACCATGGATGTCCGCCCCAAAACTACAAACAACGGCCGCGTGTCTGACCCAGTTTGGGTCTATGAGGAGGATGCACCTCTGGAAGAATGTGAGTGCCATGTGGTAGTGGACTTCTGCGAAAGCTGCAATGCAGTCGCCAATGATTACTGCAAGAAGCTTGCGGAAGTAGGTGAAGCTACGATCACGAAGCGGTCTCTCGTTCAGATGACCAAGGCAGAAGTAGATGACATTGCCGACGCGATGGGTAAGGGCCTTGTAAGCGCTTACTCAGTGGATAACTGTGTGTATCTGGTGGATGCCAACGGCGATCCACTGAATGCGTATAAAGGCTTTAAGGGCGATTTGAATGAGAATGTGGATGCGCCTTACCTTGTCTGCACGGAGCATACCAAAGAGGATTGGGATGACTATGTAAAGAACCATCCGGATGTTGAGAAACCGCCGGTAGAGGACGAGGATGATAAGACGGATATTCCTTCCACGAACCCATCCGACCCGTCTGATCCCAATGAAACGGAAGATCCTGAGGAAAAGGAAGACAGCATCTGGGATATTTTCGACAATATTTTTGGAGGAAACACATGATCTGGATCTCTGACCAGTGGAAAGATTATGAGGTTCTGGATACTTCCGACGGTGAACGGCTGGAGCGGTGGGGGAAATACCTGCTGGTCCGGCCCGACCCGCAGGTCATCTGGAACACACCCAAGACACATCCGGGCTGGAAAAAGTTCGATGCCCGGTATCTGCGTTCCAATACAGGCGGCGGACACTGGTCTGACCATCATCTGCCGGAGCGCTGGCAGATCCGCTATAAGGATTATTTGACTTTCAATATCAAACCCATGAACTTCAAGCACACCGGTGTATTTCCGGAGCAGGCAGCCAACTGGGACTTTATCCGGGAAAAGGTGGCATCTGCTAACCGTCCGGTGCGGGTTTTGAATCTGTTTGCCTATTCCGGTGGCGCCACGCTTGCAGCAGCGGCTGGCGGGGCAGAGGTCTACCATGTGGATGCTTCTAAGGGCATGGTTGCCTGGGCCAAAGAGAATGCAGCTGCGTCCGGCCTTGCGGATAGGCCGATCCACTGGATCGTGGATGACTGCGTAAAGTTTATTCAGCGGGAGTTCCGCCGGGGCCGCCGGTATGACGGTATCATCATGGATCCGCCCAGCTACGGCAGAGGCCCCAGCGGCGAGATCTGGAAGATGGAGACAAGCTTCTATCCCTTCCTTCTGGAAACGGCGAAACTGCTGACGGATGATCCGCTGTTTGTGATCATTAATTCCTATACCACCGGCCTTGCGCCGTCGGCTGTGGGTTATGTATCGGATGTTGTATTCGGTGCTGACCATGGCGGTCATACACAGGTAGGCGAGCTGGGTCTGCCTGTCAGCTCCACCGGGATCATGCTTCCCTGCGGCTCCACGGGAAGGTGGACACCCTGAAAGCAGGAGGTACACAATTGAGTACTGCAATTACTGTTGAACATTTGGCATTTACCTATCCGGGCGTGGATGACACGCCCGGCGTCGCCGTATTTGAGGACTTGGATCTTACCATCGAGGAAGGCAGCTTTGTATCCATTTTGGGTGGCAATGGCTGCGGTAAATCCACGCTTGCCAAGCATTTTAACGCCATTCTGCTTCCTTCCGGCGGCAAGGCGTATGTTTTCGGAATGGATACTGCCGAGGAGAAGAACCTGATCCCCATCCGCCGTACGGTCGGAATGGTCTTCCAGAACCCCGATAATCAGATCGTTGCCAATGTGGTGGAAGAGGATGTTGCCTTTGGCCCCGAGAATCTTGGCATTGCGAGCCCTGCGATCCGTCACCGTGTCGACCAGGCGCTGAAGCAGGTCGGAATGTATGAATACCGGGAGCATGCACCGCACCTGCTGTCTGGCGGTCAGAAGCAGCGCATCGCCATTGCCGGCATTATTGCCATGGAGCCGAAATGCATCGTTCTGGATGAACCGACTGCAATGCTGGATCCCAAGGGCAGGCGAGAGGTAATGCAGACCATTTGCCGTCTGAACAGGGAAAAGGGCATTACCGTAATTCTCATAACGCACCATATGGATGAAGCCGCACAGGCAGACCGTGTGGTCGTCCTGCATAAGGGCAGCGTTGCGGCAGATGGAACACCCCAGCAGGTTTTTTCCCAAGTTGCGCTGCTGCACGACATTGGGTTGGCTGCTCCGGAAACGGTTGAGCTTTGCTATGAACTGAACCGGTTTGGCTTTGACCTGCCGCTGGACAAATTGAATTTTGAAGAATGCGCACAGGCGATTTATGACAGTATCACAGCCAAAGCGTAGGAGGAATTGGATTGGCACCGTTTTTAGAGGTTAAAGATCTGACACATATTTACAGCGCAGGCACGCCGTTTGAGCATAAGGCTCTGGACAGCGTGAGCTTTCGCGTGGAACGGGGAGAGTTTATTGGTGTCATCGGACACACCGGATCCGGTAAATCCACACTGATGCAGCACCTGAACGGTCTGCTGAAACCTACATCCGGCAGTGTGATCCTGGACGGTAAGGACATCTGGTCGGACAAAATGCTGACCCGGCAGGCCCGCTTCCGGGTTGGTCTGGTGTTCCAGTACCCCGAATATCAGCTGTTTGAGGAAACCGTATACAAGGATATTGCATTTGGCCCTAAAAATATGGGTCTTTCTCAGCAGGAGATCGACAGCCGCGTGCGGGAAGCCGCCGGTTTTGTAGGTATTTCCGATGAACTGCTGCAGGTTTCTCCTTTTGATCTTTCCGGCGGCCAGAAGCGCCGCGTTGCCATCGCAGGTGTCATCGCCATGCAGCCGGAGATCCTGATCCTGGATGAGCCTACTGCCGGCCTGGACCCTTCCGGCAGGGAAGATATCCTGACGAATATTGAAAATTACCGCAAGGCGAAAAACGCCACCATTATGATGGTCAGTCACTCTATGAACGATGTGGCTCGTCTGACAGACCGGCTGATCGTTATGAGCGGTTCCCGCCTTGCCATAGATGACACGCCCGGAAATGTTTTTTCCCGGGCGGGAGAGCTTTTGGACATAGGACTGGACATTCCGGAGCTGACAAGAGTGTTCATGCGGCTGAAGATGCTGGGAATGAATGTCCCCCCGGTATATACCATGGAGCAGGCCGTCAGTGCCATTCGCGCTCTGAAGGAGGGGAAATGATATGCTGAAAGACATTACCCTCGGTCAGTATTTCCCGGGAAAATCTGTGATCCACAGACTTGACCCCCGCACAAAGCTTGTTCTTCTTGTTTTGTATATAGTTGCGCTGTTTCTGGCGGTCAACTGGATCTCCTACGGTATTATGCTCGCCGCTTTGGTAAGCTGCATCGCCGTCTCCGGTATCCCGGCAAAATCCTTTGTCCGCGGAATGAAGCCGCTGATGCTGATCCTTGTTTTTACTGCAATTCTGAATCTGTTCTTTACGCCCGGTGATACGGTGCTGCTTCGATTTCTGAGCATCACGATCACTTTGGAGGGTGTCATCCGCGCGATCTTTATGCTGGCGCGGATCCTGATGCTGATTGCTGGCACATTCCTTCTTACCTATACAACATCGCCCATCTCTTTGACCGACGGCCTTGAAGCGCTGCTGAGCCCCTTGAAGAAGATCAAGGTGCCGGTTCACGAACTTTCCATGATGATGTGCATTGCACTTCGCTTTATTCCTACGTTGATCGAAGAGACGGACAAGATCATGTCAGCCCAGAAGGCAAGAGGTGCGGACTTTGAATCCGGTAAGCTGATGGAGCGGGTAAGGGCGCTGATCCCGATCCTTGTTCCGCTGTTTGTCAGTGCATTCCGCAGAGCCGATGAATTGGCGACTGCCATGGAGTGCCGCTGCTACCAGGGCGGTGACGGCAGAACCAAAATGAAGCTGCTCCGCTATAAGCGTCATGATTATTTCGCTTATCTTATGGGTGCTGCTGTAATTGCCGCGGTCTGCGTTCTGCGGCAGTTCGGTCTGTGAGGTACCGTATGCGAAATATCGCCTTATTTTTGACTTACCTCGGCACAGCCTACCACGGATGGCAGATGCAGAAAAATCTTGCAACTGTGCAGGAAACCATGGAGAAGGCCATTGCCATGGTCGTTGGGCATAGCGTCCATGTAACCGGCTGCGGCAGAACGGATGCCGGTGTCCATGCCAAATGCTATGTGGCAAACTTCAAAACCGCTTCCACCATTCCGGTGGAGCGGCTTCCTTATGCGCTGAATACCCATCTTCCGGCGGATATTGTGGTAACAAAAGCCTTTGAAGTCCACGAGGATTTCAACGCCATCGGTTCCTGCGCCCGGAAGGAATACACATATCTGATCTACAACTCCCGTGTCCGGGATCCGTTCTATGTGAACCGGGCGTGGTTTTATCCCAAGCATCTGGACGAAAAGATCATGCAGGAAGCCGCAGAGCAGTTTGTTGGCACCCATGATTTTGCTGCCGTAAGATCTGTGGGGACCGATGTCAAATCTACCGTCCGAACGGTATATTATTATAATGTTGAGCGGCAGGGGAATCTGATCGCGCTGAAGGTCTGTGCCAACGGGTTCCTTTACAATATGGCCAGAGCCATGGCAGGAACTGTTGTCTACGCAGCGGAAGGGAAGATCAAGCCCTGCGAGATCGGCCAAATCCTGGATTCCGGCAACCGCACCGCAGCCGGCCCAACAGTGCCACCCGGCGGTCTATATATGACCCACCTGTGGTATGATGACGGTGTGGAAAATTTTGAATGTACACCTTTTTGAAAATTCATAGATTATTCTCTATTTTTCTTTTGGGATGTGCTAAACTTGCCCATAGAATTTGATCTTCCCATGGAATGGAGTGAAATATATGCAGCCAAAGCTTTGTACCAAGTGTAAAAAGAATATTGCCGTTGTCTTTATTACGAAGATCGAAAACGGTGTTACGATGAATGAGGGCTATTGTTTGAAATGTGCCCGCAGTCTGGGTGTACCCCAGATCGAGCAGGCCGTGAAGCAGATGGGCTTTTCTGATGAAGATCTGGATAACCTGTCTGATGAGATGAGCAGCATGTTCGGACAGATCGATCAGGGAGATGCTGACGATGATGAAATGGACAGCCAGACAGCCACGTTTCCGCTGCTGAACCAGCTGTTTGGATCCAATAATCCGCCGGCACAACCCAATCATCCGGCGGCCTGGAAGGAAGAACCTTCTAAGGAGAAGGAATCCGGCGAAAAGAGCAAAAAGAATAAAAAGCACAAATTCCTTGACAGTTACTGCATGAATTTGACATCCAGAGCAAAAGAGGGAAAGCTGGATAAGGTCGTCGGCCGGGATGTGGAGACGGAGCGTGTGATTCAGATCCTCAATCGACGTCAGAAGAACAATCCCTGTCTGATCGGTGAGCCCGGTGTGGGCAAAACCGCCATTGCAGAGGGTCTTGCTCAGCGGATCGCGACAGGGGATGTGCCCTATAAGCTGCGTGACAAGGAAGTATTCCTGCTGGATCTGACATCTTTGGTAGCAGGAACCCAGTTCCGAGGCCAGTTTGAAAGCCGTATGAAGAGCCTGATCGGTGAGATCAAGGAATGTGGCAACAACATCCTGGTCATTGACGAGGTTCACAATCTGGTTGGCGCCGGAGATGCCGAAGGCTCCATGAACGCGGCAAATATCTTAAAACCTGCACTGAGCCGGGGTGAGATCCAGGTCATCGGCGCTACCACCTTTAATGAATTCCGCAAGCACATTGAAAAGGATGCCGCACTGGAGCGCCGGTTCCAGCCGGTTTCCGTTGCGGAGCCTTCTATTGAAGAAGCCTGCCAGATCATGCAGGGCATCGGCAAAGCCTATGCGGATTTCCATGGCGTCACCATTTCGCCGGAAATTGCGCGGCAATGCGTGATGCTTTCCGAGCGGTATATCACGGACCGGTTCCTGCCGGATAAGGCCATCGACCTTCTGGATGAAGCCTGCTCCGATGTGAATCTACGCTGCAAGGAGATCTCTCAGCTTGCTGAGCTTCGGAAAGAGCGTGACGATTACGAGCTGGAGCTTCAAATGCTCACCGAGGATACGGAAAACGAGCATTACGAGCGCCTTGCCCACATCCGCAGCAAATTGTGCCAGATCGCTGCCAAGATCGAGGACCTGGAGCAGGTGCCGCCACCTGCCGTGACCATGGAGAATCTTGCCCGGATCATTGAGCTTTGGACAAAGATCCCCGCTTCCAAGATCAAAGCGCAGGAATATGAACAGATCGGCGGCCTGAAAGAACGGCTGAAGAAGCACATCGTCGGACAGGATGAAGCTGTGGATGCCGTTACCCGTGCCATCCGCCGCCACAGAGTTGGTATTTCTGCCAAGAAGCGGCCTGCGTCCTTTATCTTCGTCGGTCCCACCGGCGTGGGTAAGACAGAGCTTGTGAAGCGCCTTGCAGACGATCTGTTTGACAGCGTGGACAGTTTGATCCGTCTGGATATGTCTGAATATATGGAGAAGCATACCGTTTCCAAGCTGATCGGTTCGCCCCCCGGCTATGTGGGGTATGATGAAGCGGGCCAGCTGACGGAGAAGATCCGCCGCAAGCCCTATAGTGTGGTGCTGTTTGATGAGATCGAAAAGGCGCATCCGGATGTTCTAAATGTATTGCTGCAGGTACTGGATGACGGACGCATTACCGATGCACAGGGACGGCAGGTTAATTTTGAAAATACCATTATCGTCATGACCTCCAATGCAGGCAGCGAAGGCGGTGTTGGCGGAATGGGCTTCGGCCGGTCGGATAATGATATGGTCAAGGAAAAGACCATGAAGGCGCTGCGTTCTTTCCTGCGTCCGGAATTTATCAACCGAGTGGATGAGATCATTACCTTCAACCATCTGTCGGAGGAGAATTTCCTTGGTATCGCGGACATTATGCTCGCCGAACTGAAGCAGAATCTTACTGACCGTGGCCTGACCGTCACTTGGGATGAGAATCTGCGCCGGTATCTGGTGAAGAAGGCCTATTCTGTCACCTACGGTGCCAGAAACCTGCGTCGGACGATCCAGCGGGATCTGGAGGATCCGATCTCTGAGGTGATCATCAATTCCTTTGAAAAGCCTATTTCCGTCATTCACATTACTGTGGTCGACGAGACCATTTCTATCGAAACCGAATGAGCAAACCGGGAGGCAAGTGCCTCCCGGTTCTTTTACAGATACATGCTGTTATTGATCTTTGCGCCCACGGAATAGGCCGCATCTTCTACTTTGTCAGCCGCTTTATTTGCAAGCTTCCGTACCGGGCTCTGCTTCGGCAGCATCATCACCGCAACCGCGCCTACCGCAGCACCTACACCCATGGTGATTGCCAAACCTTTCAATTTCATAATTCTCCCTCCTTTCAGGATTAGTATGCCCTGCAGAAACAGTTTCACTTCTGGAAAGCTTTTTCGTTTTTTATGTTGTGTTTTTCAAGTACGATATGGTATAATCAAGAAAAAAGCAGGAGGGAAGAATATGTCCATCGATTTGTTGCAGGATAAGATCCGCAAGCGCAAGAATCCGTCTGTTATCGATTTTTCTATCCAGTGGAGCTGTCTTCCGCCGCATCTGACGGAGCAGGAAGGCAGCCGGCTGAAGGCATACGGCAGATTTTGCCGGGAACTGATGGACACGCTGAAGGAAACTGTCCCGGCGGTTCGTTTTTCCTTTGATGCTTTCGCACTGCTTGGCGGCGAGGGCATCGGGCTTTTGCAGCAGCTGCTGAAGGAAGCAGGGGAGATGGGGTACTATGTCATATTGGATGGCCCTCAGATCCTTTCTCCGTGGGCGGCAGACCGGGCTGCTGAAGCATTGCTTGCAAGCGAGGAATATGTCTGTGACGGCCTTCTGATCAGCCCTTATATCGGAAGTGACAGCATGAAGCCGTTCCTGCCCTTGTGTAAAGATCAAGAAAAAGATCTGTTTGTTGTTGTCCGTTCGCCCAATAAGTCCGCACTGGAGCTGCAGGATCTGCTGACCGGTTCCCGCCATGTTTATGGCGCTGCTGCTGAGATCGTCAACCGCTTTGGTGAGCAGATCCTCGGAAAATGCGGCTATTCCCGAATCTGTGCGGCTGCCAGTGCCGGTTCTCCGGACAGCCTGCGGAATCTGCGCATGAAGCATAACAGAATGTTCCTCTTGGTGGATGGCCTCGATTATCCCAGCGGCAATGCAAAAAACTGCAGCTACGCCTTTGACCGGTTCGGTCATGGAGCAGTTGTGTGTGCCGGACCTTCTGTAACCGCCGCGTGGATGGAAGCGGAATCGGATGGTCGGAATTATGCGGAGCTTGCTCTGCAGGCTGCAGAACGGATGAAGAAGAATCTGACCCGTTATGTGACGGTTTTGTGAGGTGTGCTGTGCTGAAAATTTATGGCAGCATGCAGTGTCCGGACTGCGTGGAATGCAGAAAAGAACTGGACGAAGCGAAGATTGCATACGAATATTTGGATTTTTCGGACAGTCTCCTGAATTTGAAGGAATTCCTTTTGATTCGGGATCAGGATCCTCTTTTTGATGATATTAAAAGGGACGGGAAGATCGGAATTCCCTGTATTGTCGCCGAAGATGGAGCGGTTTATTTGGACTGGTCAAAATATGTAAGCCAGGCAGATGCCTGACTTTAACCTCTGCTACCACCCATGCGACCTGTGCCGCCGGTCGTGTCGGTGCCGTTGCCGGTAATATCATCAATGATATCACCAACCACGCCGTTGCCGGTGCTGTTTGTAGCGTTGTCCGTGCCGGAAGGAGTAGTAGGCAGGCTGCTGGGAGCGGTGCTGGGTACGGTCGTAGGCACGGTCGCGGCAGTTGTGCTGGGTGTGCTGGGGCGTGTGCTGGGAGCTGTGGTTTCGCTGCTGTTACGTCTGCAGCCGGTCAGCAGACATGTCGTAAGGACGAGTGTCAAAGCGACAATTACTGTTTTTTTCATATCGTACCTCCTGTATTCTTGGGATTCCATGACTAGTATGACCTGGGTTTGCAAAAGTAGTCATGTAATTTTTCCCGAAATCAGAAGATATTTTGGAAAAAAACAGAAAAATAATTTTTACCCATTGCTATTTTGGAAAAGTTCCATTATAATAACTGGGATAATATACATAAAGGAGAATCCTTTGTTATGAAGAAGCTTGCTGTCAAAAAGAATGTCGAATGTATGGCTTGTCTGGAGTGCGTCCGCGCCTGTTCCGAAGCCTTCTACAAGGAATTCCATCAGGACTATTCCGCCATCCAGATCGTTGCTAGGGGTGCCGGCGCAAAGCCCATGACCTGTATCCAGTGCGGCAAGTGCATGAAAGCTTGCGAGCATGGTGCCATTACCCAGAACCCCAAAACCGGCGTTTACATGATCAATAAGAAGCTTTGTGTTGGCTGCGGTGCTTGCGTTGCTGTCTGTCCCATGAAAGTCATGGTCCACAAGCCTGAGAATCCTGTTTCCAAGTGCATTGCCTGCGGCATCTGTGTCAAGGCCTGCCCCATGGAAGTCCTGGAGATCGTCGAGAAGTAATACCCAAATTAAGGAGAAGTTGTAAAACGGTCCTTAGAGCATAACAAAATTTGATGAAAAATTACGGATCACCCTTCACAAATGTGGAGGGTGATCCATTTTGTCACAGAAAATTCATGCGGTTGCAATTGCATATTTGGGTTTGCTGTGTTATAGTATAAAAGATATCATACACCCGGAGGCGTTTATGACTGATTTTACTTCTTTACAGCAGAAATTGTCGGCAAATTCCGTTTGCTGCGCACTGAAATATAATGAACCCCTAAGCAAGCATACCTCATTCCGTATCGGCGGAGCGGCTGAAGTAATGGCTTTCCCTCAAAACACACAGGAACTGTCAGAAATATTAAAATTATCCGCTTTATTGGACCTTTCACCTGTTATTCTTGGTGCCGGAACGAATGTTTTGGCTCCGGATGAAGGTGTCAGCAGCATCGTGATCTGCTTGAAGGACTGTCTTGATGGCATGCAGCAGCTGAACGAAACGGATATTCGGGTCATGGCCGGTGTGACGATGACCCGCGCGGCAGTCTTTGCCGCAAACCTTGGCCTTTCGGGGCTGGAATTTGCCCATGGGATTCCCGGTACTGTCGGCGGCGGCGTATTTATGAACGCCGGTGCATACGGCGGCGAGATCAGCCATGTATGTACGCATGTTACCGTAATGACCAGAGCGGGAGAGATTCGGGAACTGACCGCTGCGCAAATGCTTTTTTCTTACCGTCACAGTGCAGTCATGGAATCGGGAGATATTGTTATCAGTGCGGACTTCCGGCTGCAGCCGAAGGCAACAGATGAGATCCGGGCTGTCATGAAAGATCTGATGGGCCGCAGAAGCGCTTCCCAGCCACTGGATCTGCCCTCTGCAGGCTCTGCATTCAAACGCCCTGTTGGCGGCTATGCCGGTGCGCTGATCGAGCAGGCGGGGCTTAAGGGGTTCCGCGTAGGCAATGCGGCGATCTCCACCAAGCATGCCGGTTTTGCTGTCAATCTCGGCGGTGCCGCCGCTGCGGATGTAAAATCCCTTCTGCAGCAGGTTTCCGATATTGTGTATGAAAAATCCGGCATCCGTCTGGAGCCGGAGGTTCAGATCTGGTAAAAAGAGAGGAGGTCCGATATGGCTGTGTCGTTTTCTTCCGGTGCTAAGGCTGAGGTCTGTCGGACCTTGCCGCAAAAGCACTGCTGCGCCCTTGCGGAGTGCTTTGGAATTTTGCTGTTTTGCAACAGCTTTCGTACAGACGGGATCCGTATCATCACAGAAAGCAGAGAATTTGCTCAGATTCTTCCGAGACTTTTTAAAAAGGCTTTTTCCGTAGCCTTCGATCAGCTGCCGGATCTGAATACTCAGGGAAAACTCATATTTCAGATCACAGAGCCGGAAAAGCTGAAGAACATAATGAATTCTTATGGCTTTGATGCCAAAGATACCATTGCGCTTCATGTGAATATGCCTGTCGTGGAAGAGGAGTGCTGCAAGGCATCCTTCCTTCGCGGCGCGTTTCTTGCCGGCGGCAGTGTCACTGACCCAGCAAAAGGGTATCATATCGAGCTGACTACGACCCATTCAAGCGTAGCAGCGGAGACCTATATGCTGATGGAGGACATTCTGGGGTTCTATCCCAAAACCGCCCTTCGCAGCGGAGCCCAGGTGCTTTACATCAAGCAAAGTGATTTGATCTCCGATTTTTTGACTTATTTAAGCGCACCGCTAGCTGCCATGGGCATTATGGAAGCAAAGCTCGAAAAAGAGCTTACCAACAAAGTTAACCGCCGCTGCAATTGCGACGAAGCCAACACTTCCAAGGTCGTGGAGGCAGCACAGGAGCAGCTTGCCGCTCTGCGGATCCTTCGGGAAATGGGCGTGATCGAATCGCTGCCTGCCAAGCTTCAGCAGGCGGCAAAGGCGAGAGAGGCCCATCCGGAGGCCTCCCTGACGGAGCTTGCTGCCATGATGGAGCCGCCCATTACAAAACCGGCAATGAATCACCGGCTAAAAAAGCTGACAGAAATCGCAAGGGAGGCTGTAAAATGAGTTTTGTTCATCTGCATGTCCATACAGAATACAGCCTTCTGGACGGTGCCTGCCGCATTGGCAATATGATGGACCGGGTAAAAGAACTGGGACAAAGCGCCATTGCCATTACCGACCACGGCGTCATGTATGGCTGTATCGATTTTTACAAGGCTGCAAAGGATGCAGGGATCAAACCGATCATCGGCTGTGAGATCTATGTTTCCCGCCGGGGAATGGAGGACCGTGTACACGGCATCGACAATGATCCTTACCATCTTGTTTTGCTTTGTGAAAACAGAAAGGGCTATGAAAACCTCTGTTTCTTGGTTTCGCAGGCGTTTATCAACGGTTTTTACGGGAAACCCCGTGTGGATCTTGCGCTTTTGGAGCAGTATCACGAGGGATTGATCGCGCTTTCTGCCTGCCTTGCCGGCGCTGTACCTCAGTATTTACTGGAAGAGGATTATACCTCCGCCAAGGAATATGCGCTGAAGCTTGCGACCATTTTCGGGCCGGAGCATTTTTATCTGGAATTGCAGGATCACGGAATAGAGGAGCAGCGGCCTGTGAATCAGGGAGTCCAGCGCATTGCCCGGGAGACCGGACTGCCGCTGGTCGTAACCAATGATGCCCACTACCTGCGCAAAGAGGATGCCAGGATGCAGGATGTGCTGATGTGCATCCAGATGGGCAAAACGGTCGATGACGCAAACCGAATGAAATTCCAGACGGACGAATTCTACCTCAAGAGCGAGGAAGAATTGCGCCGACTGTTTCCCGGCTGCGACGAAGCATTTGAGAACACCGTCAAGATCGCCGAAATGTGTGATCTTGAGTTTACCTTCCATGAGTACCACCTGCCGTCCTTCCCGGTGCCGGAAGGGTATACCAATGAACAGTATTTCCGCAAGCTTTGCTACGAGGGCTTTGAGCAGCGGTATCAGAATCCGCCGGAACGCTATCTGGAGCGGCTGGAATACGAGATCGGCGTTATCAGCCGTATGGGCTATGTGAATTACTATCTCATCGTTTGGGATTTTATCCGCTATGCCAAGGAATCCGGAATACCGGTGGGTCCCGGCCGTGGTTCCGGCGCTGCTTCCATCGTTGCATACTGTATGCATATTACGGAAGTGGATCCCATGAAGTACTCTCTGATCTTTGAGCGTTTTCTGAATCCCGAGCGTGTCAGCATGCCCGACTTTGATACAGACTTCTGCCAGGAACGCCGGGGCGAAGTCATTGACTATGTCACGGAGAAGTATGGCAAGGATCATGTTGCCCAGATCGCGACCTTCGGCACTATGGCCGCCAGAGGTGCCATCCGGGATGTTGGCCGCGCGCTGAATTTCAGCTATGCGGAAACGGATGTGGTTGCCAAGCTGGTGCCCACAATGCCGCTGCACATCACCCTCAAAGAGGCGCTTGAGGTCAGTCCTAAGTTAAAGGAAATGTACGAAGGTGATGAGCGTGTCAAAATGCTCATTGATACCGCAATGAGCCTGGAGGGCATGCCCAGAAATACATCTACCCATGCAGCAGGTGTCGTGATCACAGCGGACCCGGTATGCAGCTATGTTCCGCTTTCCTGCAATGACAGTACCATCGTTACACAGTACACCATGACGACCATTGAGGAGCTTGGCCTTCTGAAAATGGACTTCCTTGGGCTTCGCAACCTCACAGTCATTAAGGATGCGGAGCAGCAGATCCAACAGTTCGACCCGGATTTCTCCATGGATCGTGTTCCGGACGATGATGCAGAAACCTTTGCAATGGTAGCGGAAGGTAAGACACAAGGTGTATTCCAGCTGGAATCTGCCGGTATGACCGGTGTCTGCGTGGGTATGAAGTCTTCGTCCATTGAAGACTTTACGGCTGTTGTGGCGTTGTACCGACCCGGTCCCATGGATTCCATTCCGAGATTCATTTCCAACAAACTGAACCCTAAGAAGGTCACTTATAAAACACCGCTTTTGGAGCCGATCCTGAAAGTCACCTACGGCTGCATTGTTTATCAGGAGCAGGTCATCGAGATCTTCCGGTCACTTGCAGGCTATTCTATGGGGCAGGCAGATAATATCCGTCGGGCCATCTCCAAAAAGAAGCAGAAGATCATCGACGCAGAGCGGAAGACCTTCGTTTACGGTGATGCACAGCAGGGAATCCCAGGCTGTATCGCCAACGGTGTTCTGGAATCCGTTGCCCACTCCATCTACGACGAGATCGTCGATTTTGCCAACTATGCCTTTAACAAGGCTCACGCAGTCTGCTACGCAGTGGTTGCCTACCAGACGGCATATCTGAAGTGCCATTATCCCAAGCAATATATGGCAGCGCTGATGACATCCGTTTTGGACTCTGCTGCAAAGATCTCCGGTTATATCGCGGAGTGTAAAGACCTGCAGATCCCGGTATTGCCGCCGGATATCAATCATTCTGACGATCATTTTACCGTCGAGGGTGATTCCATTCGTTTCGGTCTGGGAGCTGTAAAGAATGTCGGTCACGGTCTGATCCGTTCCGTGGTGGCAAAGCGCAATGATGGCGGTCCCTTTAAATCCCTGGAGGACTTTTTGCAGCGGATGGGAGAAGGCGAGCTGAACAAGCGTGCCGTTGAAAACTTCATAAAATGCGGCGCTATGGACTGCTTCGGCTACCACAGAAGTGAAATGCTGGCCGTATATGAAAGCATGATGGACAGTGTCTCCTCCTCCAGAAAGAAGAATCTGGACGGACAGATGGGCCTGTTTTCTATGCTGGAGGACGACAAAGCCGCGGATATCCCGATCCCCAAGCTTGCAGAGCTTAAAAAAGTGGATCTGATGGCTATGGAGAAGGAAACCACCGGCATCTACCTGTCCGGCCATCCCATGGATGACTACCGACCCTTCCTGAAAGGAACCCATGTTGTTCCCATCGGGAAATTGATGGAGGAGGATTGCCCTTATCAGGACGATTCCATTGTCAGTGTTGCCGGTATCGTGCAGAGCGTTAAGATGAAAACCACCCGCAGCAATTCCATGATGTCCTATGTCACCGTTGAGGATGATACGGCATCTATCGAGATGCTGGCTTTTTCCAATGTGTTGAACCAGTATGGCGGATACCTGCGGGAAAACGGTCCTGTCGTTATTACCGGTCGGCTTTCCATTCGGGACGAAAAGGAACCGCAGATCGTGATCAACCGTGCGCGGCCGATCTCTGACTATGCGGATCAACCTGCAGCGAATCAGCCACAGCAGGAGCAGACGGCGCCGGCATCCGGCACTACACTGTACCTGCAGCTGACAGGCGAGAGCGATCCCAGATACCGCAAGGTAAAGGCCATCGTGAATATGTTCCCTGGGGAAGGAACCGTAAAGGTTTTCTTTGCGGATACCAGAAAAATGCGGGGAGCAAAGGCAGCGCTGGATGAGCGGATGATTTCTGAGCTTGAAAATTTGCTCGGTAAAAGCAATGTTGTGCTGAAATAGCTTTCTTTTTCTGAAAATTTGTGCTATAATATTTTGTGATCCAAAGCGAGGTGGACCTGCCATGAAAAAGAATATTTGTCTTGCGCTGCTTTTTCTGGCGGTTTGCCTGCTGACCGGCTGTAACATGCGCACGATCGATGAATTATATTGCCTGCCAAAGCGGTCTGAGGCATACAATAACCTCCAGTCCCAGATCGACAAAGCCATGGTTGGCTTTGAGTATTGCGCGCCCCTCTCCGGCGAAAACCGCCAGCGGGTCCAGATGGTGGATCTGAACGGCGACGGGGAAGAGGAATATCTGCTGTTTGCCAAGGGCAGTACGGATGCGCCGCTTCGGATCTTTATCTTTTCCGGTGACGGAAAGGAATATGTACTTCTGGATACGATCATCGCCACAGGATCTGCTTTTGAACAGGTGGAATATGTGCAGATGGATGACAGAAGCGGTTCCGAGATCATCCTCGGGTGTCAGGTCAGCGATCAGGTGATTCGGAGTCTGGCTGTATACACGATGGCCGATGGCCAGATGGAGCAGATGATGACAGCCAACTATTCAAAATTCGTTTGTCATGATCTGGATAAAGACAATTGCAGTGAGCTTCTTGTGCTTCGTCCCGGTGCAACGGCAGTGGATAACGGTATCGCCGAACTGTACGGTGTGGAAAACGGCATTATGGAACGTTCCCAGGAGGTCAGTATGTCTGAGCCTTCTGATGCCATACAGCGCATCATGGTCGGAAAACTGGATGATGGCCTGCGCGCGGTGTATGTTGCCAGCGATGTAGATGGTAGTGCAATTATTACGGATGTATACGCTGTTGTCGACAATGTATTTACAAATGTGTCTTTCTCCAACGAATCCGGCACCAGCGTGCAAACCCTCCGCAATTACTATGTATATGCGGATGATATCGATGAGGACGGCGTTCTGGAATTACCGGATCTGATCACAATGTCTTATGAAGGCAATACGCTTTCCAGCGAAAACCAGCATTTGATCCGTTGGTATGCCATGGATTCCAAGGGCAGGGAAATAGACAAGATGTACACCTACCACAATGTGGTTGGCGGCTGGTATATGCGTCTGAATCAGAACATCGCGGAGCAGATGATCGTGATCCAGCAGGGCAACAGCTATGAATTCCACATCTGGGAAGCGGAACAGCGGTTAAGCCACAAATTGATGACCGTATATGTTCTGACCGGTCAGAAAAGGGAAGAGCAGGCACAGATCGACAATCGTTTTGTCCTTTACCGTACGGAATCTACGGTGTATGCCGCAAATCTGGACGTTGCATCTGCAGCCTACGGGCTGTCCAAAGAAGAAGTGTTAAACAGTTTCCACATGATCCTGACGGATTGGAAAACGGGAGAAACTTAAGGGGTGCGTTATGAAAAAAGTACTGATTTTGGAAGATGAAATCAACATTCGAAGCTTTGTTGTGATCAACCTCAAGCGGGCAGGCTATCAGGTAATTGAAGCCGGTACCGGCGAAGAAGCCCTTGAAAAGCTCCACAGAAATCCGGATATCGGCGTTGCGATCCTGGATATTATGCTGCCGGATATCGACGGCTTTGAGGTCTGCCGCCGGATCCGCGCAACCAGCAAGCAGATCGGTGTTATTATGCTCACAGCCCGCACCCAGGAAATGGATAAGGTCACGGGTCTGATGACCGGTGCGGATGATTATGTTACGAAGCCTTTTTCTCCCGCGGAGCTGACTGCCCGCATTGATGCTCTGTTCCGCAGATTGGGCGGTGACAGCCAGGCTGCCACGGAACTGCTGAATCAGGGCCCCTTCGTTATGAATACGAGAAATCATACCCTGGAGAAGAACGGCACCCGGATCCGTCTGACTCAGGTGGAATATGCTATTTTGAAGCTGTTTATGCAGAATCCCGGGAGAGCGTTGTCCCGGGAGGACATCCAGTCTTCCGTCTGGGGCAAGGAAAGCGAAGGCGATCTGAAGATCGTGGATGTCAATATCCGGCGTCTGCGGATCAAGATCGAGGACGATGCCACGCAGCCCACTTATATAACGACTGTTTGGGGCTTTGGCTACAAATGGGGTAATTGATATTCATAGGCAGAAAAGAGGATTTTCCAATGAAAAAGATCGGCGGACTGCAAAAGCGTCTACTTTTGAATACGGTCGGCGTGGTCTTTGCATTGGGCCTTGTCTGTGTTGCGGTGGTAACGATCGTATTTTCCGCCTACTATTATTCCGGTATGGAATCGGATATGCGTTACCGCGCCAGAACAACAGCAAGCTTTTTTGCAAGCTATATCAATCAAAGCTATAAAGAGTTCTATCAGTCCTGCATTGACTACGCCAATAACTTTGAAGACAAAAGCGATCTGGAGCTTCAGTTTATTGACGCTAAGGGACGCTTGGTTGCTTCCTCTTATGGCAGTTGGCCCGGCGCGGCACCGACTACCTCGGATATCTATGAGGCTATCTCCACACGAAGCATACGGCCGTTTCATGGGATCGATCCGCAGACCGGCGAAAGCATTATCGCAGTGTCCAGCCCCATGATCTACAGCAACGGTGAGGTCATCGGCGTGCTGCGCTATGTTACTTCCACAAGAATCCTGCAGTCGCAGATCATCCTTATTTTCCTTTCATCGCTGGGTGTTCTGGCTGTCATTCTTCTGGTGATCGCCTTCACCAGCAGTTATTATGTGCGCTCGATTCTGATCCCTGTCAATCTGGTTACGGAAAAGGCAAAACGAATCGCAGGCGGCAGCTACGGTATCCAGCTGCAGGCAGAAAGTGATGATGAGATCGGCGAATTGATCAAAACTATCAATGATCTGTCGGTTCAGATCAGTCAGAACGAGGTCATGCAGCGGGATTTCATTTCCTCTCTTTCCCATGAGCTGAGAACACCGCTGACCGCCATCACCGGTTGGAGCGAGACACTGCTTGCCTATGAGGATCTGGACCGTGAGACCCGCCGCGGCATGAAGATCATTTCCCGGGAAGCCAAGCGCCTTACGGAAATGGTCGTCGATCTTCTGGATTTCACCAGACTTCAGGACGATCGCATGACGCTGAACATTCGCATGACGGACATCCGCGCGGATTTTGAAGATACTGTATTTATGTATTCCAGCCGACTGTCACAAGACGGCATTATGCTGGAATATCAAGATACCGACAAGGACATCCCGGAAATTCCCTGTGATCCCGAGCGTATGCAGCAGGTGTTTTTGAATATTTTGAATAACGCTGCCAAGCACGGTGGCGATGGCAAGCGAATCGACGCTTCCATCGATCAGGAAGATGATGATATTGTAGTGAAGATCCGTGATTACGGCACCGGAATTCCGGAAGATGAGCTGCCGCTGGTAAAGAAGAAATTCTATAAAGGAAGCTCCAAGGCCCGCGGTACAGGCATCGGACTTGCCGTCTGCGACGAGATTGTAAACATGCACGACGGAACACTGACACTGGAAAACGCCCCGGGCGGCGGCACGCTCGTTACAGTGCGGCTTCCGGTTTCCCAATGAGAAAGGACTTAACATGAAGAACAAAGCGTCACAGCCCTGCTGTGAAAAGTTTAAAACCAGCATCGGCGGACAGGCTCTGATCGAAGGAATTATGATGCGCGGTCCCGAAAAAGATGCCATCGCCATCCGGACATCTGACGGTATCCAGCTGGAGGTAACTCCGCGTAAGGCACGCCCGAAAAAATCAGCTGCTACATGGCCCTTTATCCGTGGATGCATCAATTTCTTTGATTCTCAGCTGACAGGCGTCAAAGCACTGATGCGTTCTGCTGACCTGTCTCCCGATGAGTCCGGTGCCGATGAAGCACCCTCTAAATTTGACGTGTGGCTGGAAAAGAAGCTGGGAAGCGAGCGGTTTCAGAAAGCAGTGATCGGTTTTGCTGTATTTCTTGGTCTTGGCCTTTCCGTTGCTCTGTTTTTCCTGCTTCCCATGGTCATCAGCAGTTTTTTTGACCGCTGGATCGGCAGTACCCTTATGTTGAATCTTGTCGAAGGCATTGTGCGGCTTGCCATATTTATGGCATATATGCTGCTGGTTTCCAGAATGAAGGAAATGAAGCGTGTTTTCGCCTATCACGGTGCTGAGCATAAGACCATTCGCTGCTATGAGGCAGGGCTTCCGCTGACTGTTGAGAATGTCCGCGCCCAGACCCGGCTGCATCCCCGCTGCGGAACCAGCTTCTTGCTGGTCGTTATGGTGATCTCCATTCTGGTGTTTTCAGTCGCTTCTTCCGCGCTGCTGGCGCTTGTGCCGGCGCTGGTAGCGATGCGGGGCGGATTTCTGTTCCGTCTGATCATGATCGCCTTCAAGCTGCTCCTGCTGCCTTTGGTGGTTTCCATCACCTATGAGATCAACCGCTGGGCAGGGCGGCATGACAACACATTTACACGCATCCTCACCGCACCCGGTATGTGGATGCAGAATTTTACCACCAACGAACCGGATGACAGCATGATCGAAATCGGTATCGCCGCTGTGACTGCGGTACTTCCGGAGGAAGCGGGGGCAGACCGTTGGTAAAAAAGCTCTCTCAGCTTTATCTGGATGCCCGAAAAGCCCTTATGGCAACAGAGGATGTACAGTCTGCCAGCTTAATTGCCCGCAATCTGCTTTGTTTCGTTTCCGGGAAAACCCAGGAGCAGATATTATCTGACCGGGAAATGTATGCTTCGGAAGCGGTGTGTCTCGCCATGGAGGACGCACTGAAACGCACACTGGCAGGCGAGCCTCTGGCGTATATCCTCGGCGAATGGGAGTTCTACGGCCTGAAGCTGCAGGTCACTCCGGATGTGCTGATCCCGCGGGATGATACCTGTGCGGTCACTTCTTTGGCTATCAATCAGGCACTCTTCCTGAATGAGGATCCGAGAGTGCTGGACCTGTGCACCGGTTCCGGCTGTATCGGTCTTGCTATTGCAAGCCGTGTTAAGGATGCCAGAGTAACTCTGGCAGATATTTCCCGGGAAGCGCTGGCGGTAGCAAAGAAGAATGCTTCGCTGAATCATTTATCAGGCCGGATCTCCTGTATTCAGGCCGATGCGTTAGGAAAACCCTCCGCTTTTCTTGGAAAATTCGACATGATCGTATCCAATCCACCCTATATCACCAGCGCAGAAATGCTCGCGCTGCCGGATAGCGTCAAGGATTATGAACCGCATCTGGCGCTCCACGGCGGAGAGGACGGGTTGGTATTCTACCGGTCAATTATTGATAACTATACCGATGCTTTGAAGCCGGGCGGATATCTTTGCTTTGAGTTCGGCATGGGGCAGGGGGACGATGTCTGCCGCCTGCTGGAAGAAAAAGGGTATACCATTCTGGAACGTTCCAGTGATTATAATAACAGAGAAAGGGCCTGCATAGCCCAATTCGGCAGGAAGGAAATGTAATTATGGCTACGAAAAAGACCGCTTACGAAGCCCCCACACCCGCGTCTGACAAGAAAAAAGCGCTTCAGACCGCAATTTCCCAGATCGAGAAAAACTTTGGCAAGGGCACTGTTATGCGCCTTGGCGACCGTCCGGATATGAATGTGGATGCGATCCCCACCGGTTCTCTGGCTTTGGATGCAGCGCTGGGCATCGGCGGTGTTCCCAAGGGACGCATTATTGAGATCTATGGTCCCGAATCCTCCGGTAAGACTACTTTGGCGCTGCATATCCTGGCAGAGGCTCAGAAGCAGGGCGGTGAAGTAGCATTTGTTGACGCCGAACATGCACTCGATCCTGTCTATGCCGCCGCTCTGGGCGTTGATACCGACAATATGCTGGTTTCTCAGCCAGATACCGGTGAGCAGGCACTGGAAATCACCGATGCACTGGTGCGCTCCGGCGCTGTGGATGCTGTGGTCGTGGACTCTGTTGCGGCACTGGTTCCCAAGCAGGAGATCGAAGGCGAGATGGGCGATACCTTCGTGGGCCTGCAGGCAAGACTCATGAGCCAGGCACTGCGTAAGCTAGCCGGCACGATCGCTAAGACAAACTGCGTTGTCATTTTTATCAATCAGCTGCGTATGAAGATCGGCGTGATGTACGGCAATCCCGAAACCACCACCGGCGGTAATGCGCTGAAGTTCTATTCTTCCGTTCGGTTGGATGTCCGCCGTGTAGAATCCATTAAGGAAGGCGGCAATGTGATCGGCAACAAGACCCGGGTTAAGGTCGTCAAGAACAAGGTAGCGCCTCCGTTCCGGGAAGCATACTTCGATATCATGTACGGCCAGGGTATCAGTAAGTGGGGCGAACTGGTGGATCTGGCTGTTCAGATGGACATCGTGCAGAAATCCGGCAGCTGGTTCTCCATGGGCGACGAGCGAATCGGCCAGGGTGCCAATAGCGTAAAGGACTACCTGATGGCAAATCCCGACATCGCAGAGGAAGTGGAAGCAAAGGTTCGTGAAAACCTGCTGAAAGCATCTACGGTTCAGCCCAAGGCGCCCGCAAAGGCTGCCGAGCGTCCCGTGAAGGTGGATGCCGACGATTTCGACGATGAGGATTGATCTTCTAAAATCCACCCCTGACCGCGCCGGCCGCTATTGGATCACCCTTGAAACGGGCAGGAAAATGGCCCTGTACCGGCAAACGGTGGAGGACTTTGCCCTCTATTCCGGTAAGGAGCTTTCCGATGAAGAATGGAAAGCCTTACTGGAGCATGCCGGGCAGATGTCCGCTAAAATGCGGGCTGTGCGGATCGTCTCCGCGTCCAGCGTTTCCAAACGGGATCTGGAGCATCGTCTGATCCAAAAAGGGGAGGATCCCGCTCAGGCCGCGGCTGCTGTGCAGTGGATGGAGGATCTGGATCTTTTGGACGACCGCAAGACTGCCGAGCAGATTGTTGACCGCTGTATCCGGCAGGGCTACGGTATTTCCCGTGCGAAACAGATGCTGTATGAAAAGAAGATCCCGAAAACACTATGGGACGAAGTTCTTGCAGATTATCCCAGCCAAACCGATAAAATTGCGGACTTTCTCCGCGGAAAACTGGGTAATCAATGGGATCAAAAAGCACTGAAGCGTGCCATCGACGCAGCCATGCGCCGTGGTCACAGCTACCCGGATATCCGCAAAGCGCTTAACCTTCTGCAGACGGATACCGATGAATTCCCGGAGGAATGGTAATGGCAAATATTGGATTTATCAGCCTTGGCTGCGCTAAGAATCAGGTGGATTGCGAGCGGATGATGTACCGCGTGCAGGAAGCGGGGCATACCGTTTGCGAGGGCATTGCAGGCTGCGATGTGGTCGTCATCAACACCTGCGGCTTTATTGACTCTGCAAAGTCCGAGGCGATCGACTATATCTTGCAGACTGCAGCTATGAAGGCTGAAGGCTATGTAGGAAAAATTTTGGTTACCGGCTGCCTTTCTCAGCGGTATCAGCAGGAAATTCTTACACAACTGCCGGAAGTAGACGGAATTTTGGGTACAGGCAGTTATACCGAGATCGTGCCTGCCATCGATGCCCTTCTGGAAGGTCAGACAGTTTCGAATTTCGGTTCAATCGATGCGCCGGAACAGGAAACCGGACGGATTCTGACTACACCGGAGCATTATGCATATATTAAGATCGCAGAGGGCTGTGACAACCGCTGTGCTTATTGTGTGATCCCGTATCTGCGGGGTAAATTCCGCAGCCGCCAGATGGATGATATTCTGTACGAAGCAAGACTACTGGCAGCCTCGGGTGTGAAGGAACTGATCGTTGTCGCCCAGGATACCAGTCGCTACGGTACGGATCTTGCCGGACATAAACGGCTTCTTCCGGAGCTTTTGCGCCAGTTATGCGAAATTGAGGGACTGCACTGGATCCGGATCCACTATGTGTATCCCGACGAGATTGACGATGAACTGATCAATGTGATCGCATCAGAGCCGAAGATCGTAAACTATCTGGACATTCCCATCCAGCACTGCAACAGCAAAATTCTCAAGCTGATGAACCGCCGTGGCGACGGCGCATTCTTGAAAGAATTGTTTGCCAAGCTACGCAGCAGGATCCCGGATCTTGTCCTCAGAACAAGCATCATTACCGGACTTCCGGGCGAGGGTGATGCAGAATTTGAGGAGCTGTGCCTGTTTTTGAAGGAGCAGCGGCTGCAGCGTGTTGGCGCGTTCCCGTTCTCACCGGAGGAGGGGACGCCAGCAGCGGAAATGGAATATCCGGACAGCGAAACCGCCCAGAAAAGAGCAGAGATGGTCGAATCGATCCAGTCCCGGATCATGGATGATTACGCGCAGCAAATGCTCGGTAAGACCCTTGAGGTGCTCATTGACGGCTATGATGAGGAACTGGAGCAGTACTTTGGCCGTACTTATGCAGACTCGCCGGAGATTGACAGCCGTGTCTGGATCGCAAGTGACGAGCCCTTGACAGAAGGAACATTTGTGACCGTCAAAATCGATGGCATTATCGATGGCGATCTTTCCGGATATATTATGGAGGATTCAATATGACAACAGCAAGCAAGATCACGCTGATCCGCATAGCTTTTATCCCGGTGTTTATGCTGTTTATGTACTTGAGCAGCGGGCAGCCCGGCCTTTGGATGTGGATCTCACTGGCTGTTTTTATCATTGCCAGCCTTACAGACTATATCGACGGTCATATTGCCCGAAAGTATGACCAAGTCAGTGATTTTGGTAAGTTTTTGGATCCGCTTGCCGACAAATTGCTGGTGATCGCAGCTATGACCATGTTCTGCCAGTGGGGCATGATGCCTGCATGGGCACTGATGATCGTGCTGACCCGAGAGTTTGCCGTTACGGGACTACGGTTGGTGGCAGTAGGCAAAGGAAAGGTCATCGCAGCCGGCTGGAGCGGCAAAGTCAAGACAGCCAGCACCATGGTAGGCCTGTGCGCCTGGATGGTGTTTCCCGGTGTTGTGTGGCTTGGATGGCTTGTCATCGCTGTGATCGTTATTACAACTGTCTATTCCGGTATTGAGTACTTCATTCAAAACTGGAAATGCCTATGGGATTAGAATAAAATGCGGCAATTTGCCGCATTTTATTTCGGAATTTATATTGTGAGGATACTATGAATAACAAGGAAATCGGCGAGATCCGGCGGCATATCCGCCGTGACCGCAGTAATATCACGCATATTTACGGCTGCTATGTCAATGAAAACAAAGAAATCATTTCTGAATTTAAGCAGAGCACCGGCATGATGTCTGAAAACGAGTCAGAAAAGTATTTTGGCCTTCTGAAGCGCACCCTTTCCGGCAGTCTCGGAAAGAATCTGATCGATATCAATTTTAAGACCGCGCAGGTAGCTTCCGGTGCGGAGCATAAATTGCTGATGGATCTCAGGGCTTCTGCACTGCAGGATGAAGCAATTCGTGAGGAATTTTACCGCAAGGTCATTGATTCCGTCAGCTTGAAGGAGAATTATCTGATATTGCTTGGCTGCGATACATATGATGTCCCCTTTAAGAGCAAGGACGGATCTGCTGACAGCGACAGGGGAGAGGAAACATACACCTTTTTGCTGTGTGCCATCTGCCCTGTGAAGCAGACAAAAGCCACTTTGCATTACATCCCCGAAAATAAGGAATTCCACGACGGCGGCATTACCAATGTCGTTTCCGCACCGGAGCTTGGATTCCTATTTCCCGCCTTTGATAACCGTTCTACTAACATTTATAACGCCTTGTATTACACCCATAGCCCCAAGGAAAATCACCAGGCCTTTGTGGACGCAGTGTTCCAAACCGATATTCCTAAGCCGGCTGCGGAGCAAAAGAAGTCTTTTGAAGCGCTATTGGGCTCTGCGCTGGATGCAGAATGCAGCTTGGAAGTCGTGCAGGCGGTTCATGATCAGCTGTGTCAACGCATCGAGCTTCACAAGGAAAGTAAGATCCCGGAACCACTGTTAGTTAACAAAGAGGATGTGAAAGAGGCATTGTCCTCCTGTGGTGTTTCCGAGTCCCATATTGCCAAATTCAGCATCGATTATGATGAGGCCTTTGGCTTTGAGGCAGAGCTGCATCCGAAAAATATCATTGACAGCAACCGGTTTGAGATCAAAACGCCGGATGTATCCATCAAGGTCGCTCCCGACCGGGCGGATCTGATCGAAACCCGGATCATCGGCGGCGTGAAATACATCCTCATCTGCGCCGATGAGGATGTGGAGGTCAACGGCGTAAGCATTCACATCAATGACAGTGAAGCAGCTTTGGTTTAATAGAGTATTGCTATTTTTCCTGTTTTGCCGTATAATAACTGAAACAGCAGGGGGTGTTGCATTTGAAACTGAAGCAATATATCCGCTATGAAATGCGTTTTGAGGGGAATTGGCCGGGTATCTGTGTCGGATGTATGGGACTTTCCTTCTTTTTGCGGATCCTGTATTATTTCGGCCTTGTAAATTTACAGGATGTTGGCGGTGGCGAAACCTTTTTCTCACTGATCCTGCCGCTTCTGTTTTCCTGCGCCTTTATTGTACTGTTCCGAGTCGTAAAATGGAATGCGCCCGGTATTTTCGCTATATTCGGCAGCGTTTTTTGCCTGCTTCTGATCATTTGGAATTTTTCTTCCGGTGACTTTTTGCGGATCATTCTGAGTGTGTTTATGTACATAATTGCAGCCGCCGTGCTGCTGGCAACCGCAGGCGGTTATTTGCCCGGAAATCTGGTATCTACTGCTGCTTTTGCAATCATTCTGATTTTCCGGTTTTTGCTGTACTCAATGGGCCAGAGCGGCCTCAGTGCATATGTTGCGGAGTTTTCCTCCCTTTGCTTGATTGCATCACTTCTGGCTCTGACCCGATGCTTTAAGCCGCATATTCGCCAAAACGATGTCAAAGGTGTATAAAAGAACCGTCCTGCAAATGCAGGACGGTTTCGTTTATTCAGAATCCTTAATCAGAGATACGATAATATCCGCCGCACGCTCCACACCAACGGTGCTGGTGTTCAGGCAAATATCATAGTTTTCCGATGCGCCCCAGATCTTTCCGGTGTAATGCTGGTAGTTCACACTGCGGCGCTTATCCTTTTCCTGCAGACGAGCCTGAGGGCTCTTCTCGGACTCACCGTACAGGCGAACGATCCGGTCCGCGCGGAAATCAAGATCCGCATAGATGTAAGCATGGAAGACATCATTGCGATCCTTCAGCACATAATCAGCGTTTCTGCCGACGATAACGCAGGGACCTTTTTCTGCCAGCTGCAGGATCGCGCTGCACTGAATGTGCCACAAGAAATCCGCAGTGGAAAGTCCGTTCATAATGCCGGGAACGCCCTGAGGAGCAAAGGCATAGGAAAGAAGAGTCTTTCCGGGGGAGTGCTCGCCGTGTTCTTCTACGAATTTCGGCGCAAAACCGGATTCCAGGGCGACATGCTCCACGATCTCTTTGTCATAGAAGGGGATGCCAAGCTGCTCTGCCACCATATGTCCGACCGTGCGGCCGCCGCTGCCAAACTGGCGGCTGATGGTAATTATGTTCTTTTTCATGCAAGTACCTCCTCATAGTATTTTCAACTTTATTATAACATCGTGTATGCCAATTGTCAAAGGAAAGAAAAAAACAGCAGGCACGTCAGTGTGCCTGCTGCATCATGAGCATTTTCAATATGTCCGTATCTGCCGGGCAGAATTCAAAATCCGGTATCTGCGATGGATAGATCCATTTCAGATCATTGTGTTCCAGAAGCCGTGGAGTTCCCTCCAAAATGGAGGCATTATAAAGCGTAAGGCGGATCGTAATATCTGGGTATTCATGAATCAGCTGTACATATACAGATTGGGGTCTTACCGTAATATCCAGCTCTTCCCGGCACTCTCTGATAAGCGCATCCTCCAACGATTCACCAGATTCCCTTTTTCCGCCAACGAATTCCCATAAAAGACCTCTTGCTTTATTGGCAGGACGCTGGCAGATTAAAAAACGGCGATCGTCATCCCAAATCAAAGCAGCAGCAACATCAACCATATTTATCCAGCATCTCCTTTACATATTCGTTTTGTTCCAAATGAGTGCGCAGGGACGGTATATTACGCAGGAACTGGATCGTGACCGTCTCGTAACGGATCGGATCGATCATATAGCAAAGGCCATGCCCGGCTCCCGGAAAAGTGTGCAGCTGCGATGGTGAGCTGCAGCTGCTGTGGATCTGCCGGCTCATTTTGCAGGGAACAAAGTGGTCATCCTCGCCATGAAGCAGCAGAATGGGCACCTGCGTATTTTTTACTGCACTGCATGCTGTGATCTCTTCCAGGTTAAAACGCCCGTAGATCCACGCCCCGAGCCGGATAAAGGGATACGCCAAATGATCCGGAAGATGCCGATCACGGCAGACTTTACGGATGATGTCAGCAGGGGAGGAGTAGGGGCAATCTGCAAGGATCGCCGCAACATTCTCCGGCAGTGGAAGTTGGGAAGCCATCAGCACCGTTGCTGCGCCCATAGAAAGCCCCGAAAGAACAATTTGGGTGTCATTTCCAAACCTGTTCATTGCAAATCTGATCCACGATTCACAGTCCTTACGCTCGTTAATGCCAAAGCTGATCACGCGGCCGCCGCTTTCTGCGTGACCCCGCTGATCCACAGCCAGAATGTTAAAGCCAAGCTTTTTACCTAAAATGTAGCCGCCGGCACAATCCCGCAGGCTCATGCTGCGGTAGCCATGGAACAGGATCAGAAGTGGCGCACCGTCAGATGTGTGGTAAAATCTCCCCGCAAGCCTCAGTCCGTCGAAGGAAGTCGTGTAGACCCATTCGCAGGGGGCTTTGTCCATAATACGGGTACAGGCAATGATATTGTCCTTAACTTCTTCGTACTGCCTGCCGTGCATCAGTGCGTATGGATCCTCGCTGCGATTGGCGCGGGAGTAGAAACAAATATAAAAAGTGTAAAAGGATACGCATAAAACCAATCCGATCAAGACTGCAGCGACAAGGATAACCCAGAGCAAAGTACCATCTCCTTACATTCAGCATTCATTATACCACAATGTCAAAATAATTTACAGGTGCATTTGAATTTTTGTGGTATTTCCGGTGGGAATATGCTAAACTGTTATTATGAAACCATTGGGGGGAGCAGCAATGAAAAAAGAAATACAAGTATTTGACTATGCCGGCCATATTTGCAAGGAAATGAAACGAGGCATTCTGCTGACCAGTAAAGCGGGCGGAAAGCTTAACACGATGACCATCGGCTGGGGCATGCTGGGAATCGAATGGGGAAAGCCCATTTTTATTGCCCTCGTTCGGGAAAGCCGATTCACAAAGCATTTGATCGAAGAGAGTGGGGAATTCACGGTCAATATCCCATACGACGATATGGACAATAAGATCCTCGGCTTCTGCGGAACAAAATCCGGCCGTGATGTGGATAAGTTTGCACAACTGGGCTTGACTCCGGAAGATCCCGTTGCCATTCAGACGCCGGGCATCCGTCAGCTGCCGCTGACACTGGAGTGTAAGGTCCTCTACACGCAGCCTCAGGAGCTAGGCGCCATTCCGCAGGATATTTTGGAGCGTTACTATCCTCAGAACGTGGAAGGAACCGACCCCGGAAAAAACCGCGACCGGCATGTTGCTTACTATGCTGAGATCGTAAGCGCATACTTGATCACAGACTAAAGCTCAACCGCCCCGGATACCCGGGGCGGGATTTTTTTGAAAATATTTTGAAAATCTTGGGACAAATCACTCTCTGAAATCGTTATATATGTACAGAAAAGCTTGTCGAGATCGGCAGGAAATGTAAACATTCTGTAAACAAGTCTCG